>CAZGWB010000059.1:0-17568 GCA_964529335.1 uncultured Candidatus Cloacimonas sp. | reverse complement strand
GAGTCATACCGGAGTCATACCGGATGATCATCCGGTATGACTCCGGTATGACTCCGGTATGACTCCTATGTAGCCGAAACAAAAACCCCGCTTTGGGAGCGGGGTTCAGGTAAGTCTATTGGAGTTTTATGGAGCGTTTAACCTTTACGTAAACGAAGAGAGAAGGTGTAGTCGCTCTCCTGGTTCACATTGAATCTCCAAGATTCACACATGGCCTTCATATCGGACAGGAATCCGGTTGGAACCTGGCCGTTTGGTGTGATTATGGCCGATTGAACTTTTCCGGATGAATCGATCAACAGCCGGGTGGTAACCGAACCTGAGAAAGGAGTGATGGCATTCCACTTCTGATAAAGTGTCTGCACCTGACCCTTCAGGGTATTAACGGTGTTGCCTATCACTTCATAGCGGGTTCTGGCTTCAGCAGGCGCTTCGGCAATGGAAGCTTCGGTTACTTTCTGAACTTTCTTGGCTGAGAATGAACTAAGAAGCTGTGAAGATTTTGCCGTGGTTCCAAAGGCTACTCCGCTGGGAGCAAGCTTGCTTTGATCTCCAGTGGCTTTCACCACTACTCCAGCATCAGGACGGGTTGAGTATCCCGAAACTTTGGGAGCATTGGTTACCACAGAACCTATGTCGCTGGAGAATCCTTGTCCCGCACTGGGATCGAAGGTGGCATTGTATCCACCCCCAGAACCGGGACCACTCCCGCCAGGACCTGATCCTCCCCCGCCACCGCCACCTCTACCCGGACGAGCGGTTACGAAACCTTCCGCGGTAGTTATGGCCGTGATCTTGGGTGCTGAGGAAGTAGCATTGGGGTCAAATTTACCAAAACTGCTGCCAAAAATGGCACCTGCAGATTGGGCTCCTCCCTGGCCACTGGTAGCGGCTCCTTGCTGAGCCTGTGCCTGGGGCTGAGGTTGAGCTGGAGTTTCTCCGGCTTCTGCTACTTGTTCAAACTCCAGGGTACTGGTTTTCTTCAGGCTTTCCGCTTTTACCAGTTCAGCTTTCTGAAGTGATTTCAGCTTGGCTTCCAAAGTCTCGTCGTAAGAGAATTGTTTCTTGAAAGCCAGATCGTAGATCATTAGCAGGACAACTGTCAGAAACACGAAGAGCAGAATCAGATTGCGGTTGAATCTGCTGAACGCGCTCAACTCGGCATATCGTGAATACTGTGCAGCTATCTGTTTTTCTTCAGGCGTTAGAACTGTTACCCAGGGTTCCTTGTATTCGAAGCTTACTTCCCAATTTGGAGCAATAGCCACCGTGCCAGTAAGATCGGGACGCAACTGAAGCTCTGAACCACGCAGAATGCTGTTTTGGGTAAGATAGGAGCTGTCCACAGGATTGTTGTCTTTGGAGCAGCTAAGCTTGGCGCCCGGAGGTAAGGTCATTACATATTCCGAGCCTTTCTGGGTAACGAACTGATGCCTATCGGGGAAAGAGTCGTCCAAGATTTGCCAGCTAAGGTATTTGTTTGAACCGATGAAGAATCTCTTCTTCACTTCTCTACCTTCCCAGGCAAAATCCAGAGGCTTTCCCTTGTAGTTTAGTCTAAGATATAGTTTTTTAGCCATTAAACCTCCCTTATTGCGTAGTGCTGACGTTATATTTTTGCAGCCAGTCCGCATCTTCAAGAGTGGCAAAATAGATGTAGGAATATCCGGCTGTGGTTGCAGCACCTACTATTTCAGTTATGTAACCGCAGGGAATGTTGTTATCGGCCTGCACGATCAAACAGGTTTCCACGCCCTCTTCTCTCATGATATCCTGGGCTTCTCTTTCCAGATAGTTGAACAGAAGCTCACGTTTATCTGAGTTTTGGACAAGCTCACCAGGTGAACCAAATTGCAAACCTTCAGTTCCCACGATAATCTTATCCGGGAAAATCTTGATTGGGGTCGTTCCTGCCTTGGCTAAGAGATCATCATTGGTTATCGTGGTAGGATACATCAGATTTGCTTCGGCAGAGATCTTTACGGACTCCGTAGAAACGTTCTTGATGAGGAAAACCAGGATGATGGTCAGCACGTCGAGCAAAGAGGTAATGGAGAGCCCTTTTACGTCCTCAAATTTTTTGCGAACCTTACGGCGGGACTTATCCGATGAGCGAAGTCTGTCTCTGATATTCATAAGGACGCTCCTTAATAATAATACGACACTTTAGGTCGGGTGTAATGAACCTGTGTAAATCCATTGGTTTTGCACAGGTCTATGGTCTTGATCATATCCCCATAGAGGACGTCAGGATGAACAAGGACGGTGATATCGATCAAATTCGCCTGGCGGGATCGAACATCCTTCAGGACTTTGTCCAAGGCGACGAAATCGTAGTTCTCACTGATGGCGGCAAGTTGTTTGGTATCTATCCCGGGTTCGCGTATTTCCATACCCAAAAAGCCATTGGCAGCTTTGTAGGCCTTGCCCAGGATGTGGATCTCTACCTTTTCCTGGTTGGCTTTACCACCGCCACCACCGCCGGAACCTCCACCGCCTTCCCCTTGCGAAAAGTTCAGTGCTACCAAGGACACCTGGGAAATCACCACAAACATCAGCATAAAGGGGATGATCGTGAGAAACAGGTTCATAATCGGCACCAGGTTAGGTTCCTGGGGTGCCGTTTGTCCCTTGGCTTGACGCACTTCGGAAGGCTTGTATTGAGCCATGGTTTAGTCCTTGATGGTAATGTTAATAGTGTTGAGCAGTTTCACCACATATTCATCGATATCGCTGATCAGGTTTGTGGCGCGAGTGAAAAGCCAGCCCTTGATCAGAGAAAGCGGAATAGCCGAAAGCAAGCCCAAGGCTGTGGTTCCGATAGCTTTCTTGATACCACCGGTAAGGGCCTGCTGCTGAGCTGCACCGGTTAAACCTTGCAGACCTGCAAAAGCATCCAGCAGTCCCCAGATGGTTCCCAGCAGTCCAAGATAAGTGGCAACCTGAGCCAGAGTGTCAAACCAGAAAAGGCCGCCATCCAGTAAGTGCACCTTTTGGAGAACAGCCTCTTCCATCGAGTTCTGAACGGATGTTTTCAGTTCTTTACCGGTTTTACCGCTTTTCTTGGCTTCCTTGAAGATCATCAGAGCGCTCCAGAAAATGAAGCCCATGGTGGTTCCCTTGTGAACCTCGGAGATTTTGGCAGCTTCGTCTAACTGGTCATTGCGGATGAAGTTACGAAGCTTCAGGAACAAACCGCCGGCGTCGATCTTTTCATTCATATAGAGCTGTTTCCAACGAACGAAAGCATAGATGATACCAATTACAAAGACAAGTAGAATAGGGTAAGCCCATGCTCCGGAATCTACGAAGACGGAAAATAGGTTGGTTCCTCCCGTTGTGGGGGCAGCCTCAGCGGCTGCAGCTTGATCAGCAGCCTGGGCAAATAAACCAATGCAGACAAACAGGGACATGATCACGAGGACGATATGTTTTGCTTTCATTTTGACTCCTTAAGCCATTTATTTAATAGTATATCGCTATTTTTACGAAGTGATTCGAGGCTGAAGCTGAATTTGTATTCACCAGATTTGATGTAAGTATCTGTTTTGTCTTGAAATACCGCTGTATCTGGAATCAGCGATTTTGCTTCGACGGTAAACTCTGTTTTCTCCACATAGGATTGCACCCCCCGGAACCCGGCCGGGGTTGGAGCTGGGTTCTGAGTAGTGGGTTGCGTGGCCGCTTGGGCCAGCAAACCGCTTAAGAGCATTCCCATGGCGAAAACCAGCAAGAACTGCTTTCTCATCTTATATCCTCCTTACCTGCTTTTACAATCTTCACAACTGCCATGAATCCACGATAGGCAGAACCATTGTTTACTACGAAACGCAGGGTGTTTTTACCGGCCACAACCTTTGTTGCATCAATGCTGCTGATCTGGGTTGGATATACCCGGAATGGTTCGGGATCATAGTCGAATGCCAGATTTGTGGCTAATTCCTGACCGTTCAGATACACAGCGGCATTTTCCGGAGCCACGAAATCAATCGAGCCTTCCCTGAATTCAGTATCCAGATAGAAATCAACTTCAAATACAGCAGTGGCAATCTGAGCTTCTTCAACTGGCCAGATTGCTCTGGCGGCGGTGGTTTCCATTCCGTCTATCTGATCCTTGGCAATTCCGAATTGCGTTGCCGGAGTAGCAGCCGAGGTAGTTTCTGCCCCAGTTTCAGAATTTACGGTCACTATCCTCCAGGTAGGGTCAGTATAGAGCATTACGATTTCAGGGGGTATGGATTCCGCTATGGTTTTACGATTGGTAAAGACCTGTAGGTTGGCATAAACCATCTGAGTTTCCGGGGTGGCGTTAGGAACCTTTAGTTCGATTATGTTCTGTCCGTCTGCCCACACGCTGGCTGGCAGCAAATAGGCATAACGCGTGGTAGTGAATGGTTTAGCCGCATCCAGGGTGTCTGTGGCGACTGCTCCGACCTCTACATCCGTGCCATTCATTATGATTTTGATATCATAGGGATAAACCAGTTGTAGAAGAGCAAAATCGGGCTTTATCTTGGTTGATACGCTTCTAGTTAGGTTAAGCTCTTTTTGTGAAGGAATGCTAAGACTGCCCAGTTGAATCCCTTTAGGAGAGCTTACACTCTGAGCTGGCAAATTGGCAGCGGCATCTTCTATGCGTTGATTCCAGCCAACGTTGATCGGATATTCCTCCACCTTATAGTCTGGCACCAGATTCCATTCCTGCAGCTTGGCCAAGCTTTGCTGGGTATAAATATCCTGATAACCTGCCAGATGGTAGATATTATAGATATTCAGATGAGTGCTGTATTCCAGATTGAGGAGATCACCAGTCCATTCTCCGGCTAATTGATTTAACACAGCTTTCAGAGCTTCGCCTTGATATTCCTGCCTGACTCCGGCTGTTTCCACTGCTACGCGCAGATATTGCTCCACCTGAGTATTTATGGTCGATACACCTTTTGCGTAAATTTTGGCCATCAGGCTTAAGGCTCTTAGTCTTCTGGGATTATCCAACTCATACTCGGAGGCGTTGGCAGTTTCCAGAATCTTACTCACTTTCTTTATCTCGGCTGTTACCTGAGTTTTGAAATTGGGTATGCGACGGTAAGAACCGCCAATCAAGTGCTTCTGCCAAGTGGTATTGGCATTTACCGTGATCAACTTGGCGGGTGACGAAGTTAGCAACGCACCTTTCTCAATTGCGGCAAGTTGATTGTCATAGCTCTTCAGGAAGGCGGCTTTCTTTTGCAGATCATCGTATTCCTTCTGAACCTGTGCGAAATATTCGGCGTTCTTGGTGGCGCTGAATCCGGCAGATTCGAAGGTTAGTCCTTCTTTTTTGTAGGCTGCTTCCAACTTCCGGTATTCATCCCTCTGCTTGAAGGCTTCCGCATAGTTTGTGTTTTTGTAGGCTGTATCAAAATTATACATCAGCTTATTCAGTTTAATCATGGCGATCCACATCAGACGGTCGCTTTTGGTGCGGTCTTTATTATAGATGTCTCTGGCCACCTGTTCAAATCGAAGTGTGTCTCCCTTGGCCAGATGATCATCTGCGATAACCTGAAGATATGGTATCACGCTGGCATGATTGGGATACAAGCTAATGAACCTGGAGTAAGTTTCCAGTTCTTTATCTTTGTTGCCCGCTTCCCGGTAGTTTATCCCTGCGTTTAATAGCAGCACATCGGGCGTATCGGTTCCAATGTTTATCTTCTTGTCTCTGGCTTCTTCAAATAGTTGTAGATAAGCTTCTGCAGCGGCAGTGCGGGTGGCAGCGCTCTTTTCCAGTTCCTTCACTTCCCTTATGCGTAGTGAATAAGCTTGGTTCGAACTGGGATACTTGGCGACGAATGCACTTCGGATGCTCTTGCCCATTTCCTTATTATTCATGGCCGTGTCAGCTTCGGCAATCTCAGCGGCTCGGAAGTAATAGAAAAACACTTCCTCGATGTCAGAAGTAGTCCCAGCTAATTCCAACAGAATATCTATGGCTTTCTGATACTCCTTGGCCTTTACATACGAATCCTGCGCGGCCATTTTGAAGCCTTTGATTCTGCCTGCTTCAGATGGAGATAGCTGAGTAGCCAAACGCAGACGTTCGTCAGCCGCTAAGGTGTAATTGCCTGCTGCTTCTGCTGCTTCGTAACTGCTTTGAATCTGATAGTTAATATCATTGGTTATGGCTTCACGTTCTGCTGGAGTTGCCGCAAAAGCCAAGGCTTGACGGTAATATTGCTCAGCGTCGCGGAAGTTCTGATCTTGACGAGCCATCGTGGCAAGCTTACCATAAACGTCAAATTTGGAGCGGGGCTCCATAACAGCTTCTTTTTCCAAAGCTTGCAGATACATCGCTTTGGCATCGGCATACTTCTCCCGTCCATATTGGATATCGCCAAGGTTCAAAATCAGGGTAATGGCTTGTTGTTCTCTTTCCGGATTGGTGTATTTCTCGTTTCTCAGGACTCCCACAAAGCGCAGAGAATTCGCTTTCAGAATCTCATACAATTCGTCGGCATTGGCTGGAATTCCGGGTTCAGCGCTAAAGCCAGGGTTGCCATAACTATCTATTAGTTCGTTGTAAACATTATTGCTATATACATAGGACAAGCCTTCATAGCGGAAATAGTCGTCGTCTTCGGGATACTTGGCAGTAAACTGGTGTATCTTACCGATTGCGGCAAGGTAGTTCTTTGGAGACTTGGTATTTTCGGCCAACATAGTGCTTAGATCGAGCTGAGTTTTGTCGTTAGCTTTCTTCCAATCCTCAAAGGAGTCTCCATGCAGTTCCGAAAATGCCCCAAACTTTTCTATGTGCTGCTGATAGGCAATCAACTTGGCTTCGTTTGTCGGGTCGGAAATGTATTCGTTTTGCAGTCTTATTCCGCGGTTCTCATAAGCTCTTTTGATTACTGGCAATTGCTTGCTGATGTCCAACTCTTTGTTTTTGGCGAACCAGGCTGACTCCTTACCATAGTTAGTAATGATATTCTGATAAAGGTCTTGAGTAATCTGGTCGAAATCCTGCCCTTCGCGCAGAGAACGGCGAGAGGCTGCATAGATCATCAGGATGGAATCTACCAGGGTGGGATTGTTGACGGCCAGAGGATCCATGTTAATCTTCAACCACATGTAATCAACCGCTTGCATGGATGCGGCCAAGGTGAATTTGTTGCTGGCTGCTTTTTCCACAACCTTGGCGATCACTTGCTGGTTGGTGTATCCCTCAAAAATCTGCTGCAAAGCTGCTACACCCTTGGCTTGTGAATTATAATCGGTTCCATCCAGAGCGATAAGGCAATAAGCGATGTTATTTATTGCATCTTCCTGATAGTCCTTTGCCAGCACTGGATCAGCTATCGAACCTGATTCTACTGCGTTCAGCAGGGTTAAAAAGTCGCCCATGGCCAATTGCAGGTCTTGTTCTTCAGCAGAGTTCAGCCTTAACCAGCCCCTTTGGTAGATGGCATCATACTTGTATTTGCTGGATGGCTTCTCTACCAGTTCATTAAAGCTATTAGCGGCAATCGCATAGTAGCGTTGAGGTTGATCTGCGTCCGTAGCAAGAATGTAGTTTAGAATGCCAAGACGGTAAAGGGCTTCGTCGTAATATGTAGAATCTTTGAAATTATCTACGATTCTTCCATAGGCCGACAAGGCTTCTGCAAAATCCGATTCTTTATAACGACTTGCTGCATCCAGGCTAAGAGCAGTGCTGTTCAACTCGTAAAATCTATTCTTGTTAGTGTCTATCTGTTGGCGTTTCAGCTGGCTGCTGATAAAACCGATATTATATAGGGCAGCATCGAGATTGTAGAAATCCGGGTCCAGCTCTACCGCTCTGCGATAACTCTCCAAAGCTATGGCTGGATTTGTCAGATTAACTGCATACTGCAATTCAGCCAGGTTATAATACAGGTCGGCATTGCTTATCAGGTAAGTGCTGTCTGGCTGCTCTACAGCCTTGAAATTGGGGTTTGTCGCGATAAAATTCTGCATCTTTGCGATAAGCGTTTGCTTCTCTGCCAGAATTTCATTCAACCTGGTAGCCATTTCTTGCTCGGAAAGTGTATTTCTTTGAGCTAGACGACTTTGTTCTTTTACATGGAGATTGCGATACTCCAGTTGCAGGGCTATGAATTCCAAGTTTGCCTGCAGATCACGCACGTTCAAGCGGATTGGTTCGTAGCGTGGTTCTGCGTTTAGGGCAAGGCTAACCTGGGAGTTTATCTTTGCCTGTAACTCATCCCGCATCTGATTGTCAAATATCTCTTTGGCATCAGTGGCAAAGAAATCTTCCATTTCAGCCAGTTGCATTTCCATGTCAATTTTGTCTTTATTGAGGTCGTAGTATTCAGTTAGAATTGCATTGAATAGTTGTTCTTGCACATCGTCAATGTGTTTGCGGGTTCCCAGCAGGTCTTGCTTGCGAATGGTAAGGTTGGTTCTCTTTTCCGAATACTCGGCTCTGGTGGCTTGTAACCGGGGAAGCAGATCGGCCGTTTCCGGATTGGCAATATCCTTGTCCAATTCAGAAATGAGGCTGTTATACACCTGCAGATTTTTCTCAATTTCGATCAAGCGGGTTAGCTCAAGATCGCTGAAATCTTTGCCTTGAATACTGGGATCATTGGCCAGAAAGAGCTCATACTGCTTCTGTAGCACTTTGTCCATCAGTTCAATCTGTTTCTGATAACTAACCGAGAATTGTTTAACTCTTTGAAGTAAGGCGTATCCATCGGCAACCTTGGCAGCAGAATTTGTTTCCACGTCATGGTATTCTGAAACATTTTTCCGGAGATCATCCAGGATATCCAGTTCTTCTTTGTGGGTATTCACTATGGCATCGAGGTAGATGATTCCCCTCAAAGAAATGAGTTCGTCGTAATTCTTGATCAGATCCGCTTTAACTCCATCGATAAGAGTGGTAATCTTGGCATACTCGGTGTCCGAGGGATTCTGGTAAAAACTAGTCAGATCAAGTTCTTGAATTCTGTTTATCGCTGTGATTTTGGCTGGTAGAATCCGATTGAGGATGACATCCCGGTTTTGGTTGTAACCTTCCAAGGTTGCCATAACAGACTCCACTTCACCATCGTCGGCTGACATGTCAGCCCATATATAGAGGTAGGAGGGATAGTAATGGTCTATATTCAGGTTGTCAAGAACTATGGCGCGTAAAAAGTCTTTGGCTGCATCACGGTTTCCGGCTTTTAGGTAATCTGCCATTTGCTTATATAGAACCATGTTCAACATAGCCCTTGCATCCTGATTCAGATTAGTTTTTAGTAGAGAAGTAAAATATCCGATAGCTTTTTTGTTCTCTCCCATGCGTGCATACAGATGACCCAACAAATAAAGGAAATCATTCTGATCCATCACATTGAACAGACTGCTACGCTGTGCCAAGGCCTGTTCTGCAGCTTCGGGGTCGCTTTGCATGAGGCCTGGCAAAGTATCGATCAGGAAGGTCTTGGCAGTTTCCCTGATCATCTGCTTTTCGGCCGCGATTTCTTTCAGCAACTCATCTTTCGTAAGAACTTTTGCGTTTTGGGCAACTAAAAGGGATTGGCAAAACAACGCAAAAACAACGAGTAGTATCACATATATGTTCTTTTTCATAACCCCGCTCACTTATTTATCTTCTGTCCGGTCGCTTTGATAGCGAAGTTCAGGACAAAGACCCTTGTGCCTTCGTCCTGAACTTCTTCTATCTATATTCATAGGAAGTATGAATCCTAAACCTACATTTTTTACACTTCTGACGTTAAGCTATTATGGTTTCTGTTGCTTAAGATCCTGTATCCATTTGCGAAGTTCGTCCATAGCTTGTTGGGCTTTCTGGCGTTCTTCCCTCAGTACCTGGAGCTCTTTCATAAGGTCCTGAACTTCTGGAGAGAGCTCTTTGTAGGCAGCGCTACCCTGGGTGGTCAAGCCAGGGGTTGTAAGCTGAGTTCCGGGTCCGATCACAATTTCTTCGCCAGAAGGAGTAATGATCACCTGACCCTCAGAGAGGTTGGTTCCGGGAGGCACAATCACCACTTCGCCGGAAGGGGTTACTATGGCAGTTTCGGTAGGAGTAACAACGGTTTCTCCAATCTCTACTATTTCTTCGCCTTCTTCCAGGTTTGTAGTGGCATAGCGGCCAATATCGGGGCGGCGCTTGGCTTCGGCAAACTTGTCGAACAAGTAGGAGAGCCCAACGCCAATCCGGAGATTGTCTTCATAGCCATTATCTTTGGCAAGGTCTTCCATGGCGGCACCGGCAAGCTTGATGCCAAAATTCTTATAGCTGTATTTGATGCCGGCGTTGAAATCTTCACCATCATATTCAGCTTGCAGGGAAAGATCTTTCACGGGAGACATTTCAAGAGAGGTGAAGAACCCATTGAAATATCTGGAGCGGGAAACCTGACCCACGAAACGGTTTGCGCCAAAGCCCAGATTCAACATCCAGGGTATTCCCATGAATACAGCTTGTTTGGAAGCAACCACATAGGGGGAGTAATATTCGTAGGCATCTCTGTCGGGATGTGTACTCCAGTCTTCCGACGGACTGAGGTCTTGGGCTTTGTGTTTACCTACCGGGGACAGGATGTTATCCATTCCCACTGAGATTTGAGGCAAACGCAGGGTTTCCTCAATCACTTTTACTTTGGCATTGAAAAAATAGACTAAACCATCTTCTTTGGTTACGTCGCCAACATAGACGCCGAGCTCAACTCTGTCCAAGATGCCGACACCAGCCATCCCATAAGGGAAAAAGCCCTCATGATCATCGGTAATAGGCTCAGGTTTTGCCACATCCCGATAATAACCAACCAGCATAAACTCAGCTGCCTTATGAGGCAGGACGTAGGCATCTGGTGTGCGCAGCATTCCCAGGGTTTGGAAGGGCGCAGCCTGGACGACGCTAAACATAGCTGCCAGAACAATCATGCTCAATAATACTTTTTTCATACTTCCCTCCACCTTTCGGTGTGTTTCTTATCATGTTTCATCGATATCATTGACAGATATTTCGTCAAGCATTTTCTTGGCTCATGAATCAATACTCACGATGCGAACTTTTTAAAATAGGCGAAGACCTCGCTGTCAAGCACCTTGTAAGTGCAGGGTATACCTTGGTTTGCAGAAACTACCGGCAAACTTGCGGTGAAATTGACGTTATTGTTGAAAAGAATCAACGCCTGGTTTTTTGCGAGGTCAAAACTCGGTCCTATCACTCTATATCTCATGCGCTGGATGCAGTGTCGTTTTCCAAACAAAAAAAACTATCCAAAACAGCACAAATATATATTAACCAGAATCCCCAGTTCCACAACCATCAATTTCGTTTCGATATAATTGTAGTTATCTTCGATTCCGGCATGGATACCTTTTCTGTGAAACATTTCGAAGATGCATTTTTGCCGGTTCCATACGATTAATTATCGAGTTTTCCCGTATCAAAATCACTTCCCACGAAACGAATCCAATCAGGATTTGTGGCTTCCATATCGTCATTATCGGCATAGATCAAGCGGTAGTTTCCGTTCATCTGGATATCTATGAACAGATAAACTGGCTTGTTCTCTTTGTTGTATTTCCATATCTCAAAGTCTTTCCGCACGAAGCGGCTTTCATCTGAACTGGTTTCTCTTTGCACGTCATCTGGAGCCCCATACCGGATGTAAACTCTGCCCATATCTGAGGTCCAGCCGCTTTTAAGATGACTGAAATGCTGATTGGCATAATCAATCCTGTCTTTGATCAGTTTAATCATGTCCTCAGGACTGCGGCCTTTGGAAGCAGCCAGGTTTCTCCAGAATTCCGTGCTATACCGGCGTTGCTTTTCCAAACTAAGGCTTTTCCAGTCTGAAGGTAATTTGTTGCCCGGAAAATAAGACATCAGGCTATACTCGCTTTCTGGGTCAGGGAAAAGGAATAGCTGTTCTTCGGCTTCTTCAAAGAGCACAAAATCAAATTCCTTCTCAGCCATTGTTTCCCCGCTTTGAACTACTACAGCTCCTCTATAGGTGCCAGGTTTCAGATTTTCCAGAGGAATTCTCAGGCTGAGGCTTTCGGGATTCTGTTTCGGCAAGTAATCCAGGTATTCATCCATGATTACTAGGGAGTCTTTGGTTAGTGAAAGGTTTAGCAGGATGCTCTGGTTTGCGATTGGGCTGTAGCTTTCCAGATACAGGTAAAGGTCGTCGATCAGGTTTTTGTTTATCAGTCCTGACGGTTCAGGCTTGTAAAGAGTGTTGTTGCGTTGGAATTTTGCCAGGTATTGCAGGCTGTCGGGTCGAACTTCGGTATTCAATTCGATATCGCTAATCAGGCTATTAGGTTCCAGTCGATCGATGGCCAACCGCCAGTTGAAAACCTTTTGTGAATTCATATCCACTGCATTGAATACCACTTCGGTGCTAGGTTTGTCCAAAACGAAGCTCAGCCTGTTTAGATATGACTTTTGACGGTTGGAGGCATCGGCTTTGTTTCTTATTCCTATGTTATCGGTCACTTCCTGTTGGATCAATATACTGTCGGCATCCACAATTTGCACCATGACTTTCAGTTCGGCAAAATAACCGTTATTCTGAGCCAGGAAAACCAAACTGGTATAGGGCACCTGATAATCAAGCAGCAGGATCGTTTGCTGTTGTTTATCCAGAAAGCGGTTGGAATCCAGGAACATATTCAGCCTGGGTTGTGCATTCAGGGTGCTTAAGGCCAGACCCAGGGCCAGGATCAGCAGCAGATATTTAAAACTCTTCATCTTTGTTCCTCAAGGTGTATTGCCCATACCCTTTGATATCGGCAAAAACGAATTGCAGGTTTTGTTTGTAATATGTCCAGATGATATGCGGATACATATCGATTGGATAGTTTTCGTTAGTAATCTCGTCTGGTTCACCATATTTGATATATATTCTACCCCGGTCGGAGCTCCATCCTTTAAGTTTTTTATGGATGGTGAACATCTCGTCAGCTTTTAAAACGCGTTGATAGAATCTTTCACGGGTTTCATTGCGAACCGTTCCAGGGCTGGGATCGTTGGCTTTCCAAAAGCCTTCGATGGCCTCGGCATACTTGCTTTTGGGTAGTTTCCGCAGGACTTGCCAATCGTTCTGGGTGGCAATGTAGCGCAATTGTTGCATTTGGTCTGGCAGAGAATATCTCAGTGAATAGGCATACCAAGGGGTGAAGAGAAAAGGTTCCATGCGATAATGGATATTTTGTTCATAAAATGTTATGTTCAAGCTGGCTGACTGCTCATTCTCCAGCAGCGGAAGCAGGTCTATTTCCAGAGGGCTGCTGGGATTTTTCACAGTTGCCACGGTTCCGGCATGCCGTACTGACAGGCTATCCAGTTGGAGAGAGAAACTCTGATGCAGCTTTAAAGAATCCAGTTCTGCTATATCGAGTTTGTTGGGTATATATTGGATACCTTCCCGGGAGGCTATTATCCACCCCATTCCAATTTCCGTGGGGTTCTCTGTTATGGTAAAATGTCTTTTGAAATCCCGTTTTTCGCCCAATGCCCGATTCCTGAGCTGGAGTTGAACATTATATGCGCCGCTTTTCAATTTAGTGGTCAGCTTCACCGGCAGACCTGTTTCTGTCAGCCAACTCCTTTTGGCCACGCTCAAGGCCTGGCTAAACGAGGCCACTTGCTTTTTCCGGTTATCGGTTATCTGCAAAGACAGGTGATACTCAGAAAGTTCAGCTCCCTTTTTGAAGTTCAGGCTATTGTAGGGAATAACAACCCATAAATCAACCTTTTCGGGATACTGCTCGTAGATTATCTCCACTGCGTTCAGGCCAATTCCAATAAGCAGAAGAAGGCACAGGCTAGCTATTTTTACCATTGATCACCACTCTTACCTGAGTCAGGACTTTTTCTTTTTCCAGCCAGCTTAACAGGGCATCGTTCGGGAAAAAAGTCTTTTGCGTTTCCAGCCAGAAACTGTTATTATCATCCAATTCCACTTGAGCTAAAAGTTTGAAGTTTCCAGGGCTCTGCATGGCTCTGTTGCCCAGTTCATTTAGCAGCCCTTTCTTCACCTGTTCAAAACTTAGGCTTACCTGCATATCGCCTTTCAGAGTTTTGGCGATGGCATCGAAAGGTATTATTGCCTGCGGGATAACTCTCAGCAAGCCATCCTCCGAACCGTTGAAATTGGAGCGTGTTCCACTGATAAACACCACTTTCCCTTCTTCCAGCATGGGAAGATACTGGTCGTAGTCACGATTGAAGAGGGGTATTTCAAACCTGCCGCTCAGGTCTTCACATTCCACGAAGGCCATGGGGTTTTTCTTGCTGTCTTTCTTTTTTGTTATTCCGCTAACGATTCCCGTGATCAGCAGTTCAGGGGGATTCTTAATCTTGCCGGATTGAGAATTGGCATTCCCCAGATGCTTGATCAGGCTTTTATACTCGAACAGCGGATGTCCGCTCATATAAAAACCTAGCACATTCTTTTCCATGTCAAGCTGATGCAGATAGCTCCAGGGTTCGATCGCCGGCAGGGGTGGGTAGTATTCGTTGTCCTCATCGTCTTCGCCAATCAGGTCAAAGAGAGAGGTTTGGCCTTTTTTCCTGTCCCGCTGTTCGTTGCTGCTGAATTGCAAAGCTTGTTCGATCACTTCCCATTTTTGAGCCCGCGTACCTTCCAATTCGTCCATCGCACCGCTGGCGATCAGGCTTTCCAATACAGTCTTGTTCACACTGCTACTGTCTTGTCTTTTACAGAAACTGAAGATGTTCGTATATGGCCCACCGCTGTTGCGGTCTTCGATAATGGCACGCATGGCAGCTTCACCCAGGTTTTTGATGGCTCGCAAACCGAATAGCACTTCTTTGCCGTGCACGCTGAATTCGCTGTCGCTGCGGTTCAGATTGGGCGGGATTATCTTGATGCCCATATTTTTACACACGTCTATCTTATTGGGTATCTCCGAGGGATCATCCTCCAGAGAAAGCAGGGCTGCCATGAATTCCACTGGATAATATGCCTTCAAATATGCTGTTTGATAAGCCACCAAAGCATAGCAGGTGGCGTGGGATTTGTTGAAGGCATACTCGGCAAAGCGCAGCCAGTCTTGCCAGATCTTTTCTATGGTGGCTTCGGGAACCTGGTTGGCTTTGGCTCCGCTGATAATCTTTTCGCGGTATTTCATCATCAGGTCGGTTTTCTTTTTACCCATGGCTTTACGTAGCATGTCTGCTTCGCCACGGGTCAGACCACCCAGTTCGCGGGATATCTGCATCACCTGTTCCTGATAGATGGTTACACCGTAAGTTTCTTTCAAAGCGTTTTCCACCAGGGGATGATCATATACTACCTTCTCACGGCCATGCTTACGGGCTACATAGCTGTCGATAAACTGCATCGGGCCGGGACGGTAAAGGGCTACCATAGCGATCAGGTCTTCGAACATGTTTGGTTTCAGATCGATCAGATACTTCCGCATTCCATCGGATTCAAACTGGAAAACGCCATCCGTTTCCCCCTTGCCCAGAAGGGCGAAAACCTTTTTATCGTTCAGACCAATCTTGTTGATATCTATCTCGATTTGTTGGGACTGACGAACCAGGTCGATGGTTTTCTGGATCAGAGTAAGAGTTTTTAGCCCTAGAATATCCATCTTCAGCATCTTAAGATCGTCCAGCCACTTACCTTCATACTGAACCAGGATTACCTTTTCGTTATCCTTCTGAATGCTGCAGGCCAGAGGCACGTACTCCGTCAGGTCTCCAGGTGCGATCACCACCCCAGCGGCGTGAATTCCGGTTTGCCGAACCAGGCCTTCCAGAACTTGCGAATGCGTATAGATGCTTTGATAGAGATCATTGCTTTTAATCAGCTTGGCAAATTCAGGATATTCCCGCGTGGCATCTTCCAGGCTTTTAACCGCTCCAGGGATGGTTTTGGTGATGGCATTGGCTTCGGAAGCCGGAACGCTAAGCACTCGTGCTACGTCCTTGATCACCGATTTTGCTCCCAGAGTGCCAAAGGTTATTATCTGGGTAACGCTATCTCTGCCAAAGCGTTGAACTATGTAATCTATCACTTTTCCCCGGCCTTGGGCGCAGAAATCTATGTCGATATCCGGCATACTGATACGGTCGGGATTCAGGAAACGCTCGAAGAGCAGACCATATTTTAGCGGGTCGATTAAGGTAATATCTAGCAGATAAGCTATAATGCTACCTGCTGCGGAACCGCGACCCGGGCCTACTGGAACGTTTTGCTTACGGGCATTGTCGATAATGTCTTTCACCACCAAAAAATATCCATTGAAGCCCATGCGGTCTATCACACCCAGTTCAAAGTCGATTCGCTCATAAACCTCGGGGGATCCCTCGGGATACTTCAGCTTTGCCTGTTCGTAGCAGAGGTGCCGCAGGTATTCTCCCATCGTATTGAACTCGGGAGGGGTGTCCACCTTGGGGAGCAAAAACTTGTCGTAGCGAAGCTCCAGATTTATTTGTTCGGCAATTTTTATGGTGTTTTCGTAGGCTTCGGGAACTTCCGGATGAATCTTGCGCATTTCCTCCGGCGATTTGAAGTATAGTTGATTTGTGTTATATTTCATGCGGGAGGGATCATTCAGCAGCTTTCCGGTTTGAATGCAAAGCAGGATGTCATGCGCCTCATGATCACTTTGATGCAGGTAGTGGCAGTCATTGGTCACAACCATCGGAATCTCCAGCTCTCGGGCCAAACTGATCAGGCGGGGCATGGCATTCTTTTCTGAATCCAGCCCGTGATCCTGAATCTCGATGTAATAGTCGTTTCCAAACAACTCTTTATACCAAAGAGCGGCTTCCTTGGCTTGTTTCATCCGGTCGTTCAGGATCAGGGAAGGGATTTCTCCCTTCACACAGGCCGACAGACAGATCAGGCCCGCGCTGTATTGCTGCAGCAAGGCTTTGGAGATGCGCGGTTTGTAGTAAAAACCCTTGATGAAGGATAGCGACGACAGCTTCATCAGGTTTTTATAGCCGGTATAATCTTTGGCAAGCAGAATCAAGTGGTGCCGGGTATCGTTCTTGGCTGCTTCGCTTTCCAGATCACCGCTAATGATGTAAGCTTCGATTCCGATGATCGGCTTGATTCCGGCATTCCGGGCCGCATGATAGAAGTCTATGGCTCCGAATAAGTTGCCGTGATCAGTGATCGCAACTGCCGGCATCTCATATTCTTTGGCCAGCTTGATCATCCTGTCCACCCGGCAGGCACCGTCTAATAAACTATATTGTGTGTGGTTATGTAAATGCACGAAAGACATCTTTGGGCTCCCATTCTTCATCAAGACAGAGATATTTTAGCGGCCTGATTCTGTCAAAGAATATCTTGGCAGTTTCGGGAGTTTTTAAGGGAGTCATACCGGAGTCATACCGCATGGTCATCCGGTATGACTCCGGTATGATAGTTATCAGTGGTTAGGGAATAGGGGATAGGAGTGCGGAGAGAGCAAGATAAACCTTGACAATATTTACAAGTTCATAATTGATTAAAATGTGGTATAAAACTGTTTAAAGGTAGTGTCTCAAAGGTTGGTGTAAATTTGGTGACGCCAGATGAAGAAAAAGGT
>CAZGWB010000058.1:0-18102 GCA_964529335.1 uncultured Candidatus Cloacimonas sp. | reverse complement strand
ATTTCCCGGAAGCGACGAACTTCAATTGCTTGCTGGCCTTAACTCAGGAAGCCTGTGACGTGTATTTGTTTGATCTGCGCGACAATGGTATCCTGATAATCGACACCACTTTCGTGAAAAACCTGGCTTTGGCGGCAGAGAATACCTATGAACTTCCCTTCACTGAGATAGCCCAGGAAAAGCTTGGCAGTCCGATCACCACCAACATCCTTTCTCTGGCCTTCATGGTAAAGATAACCGGCATAGTTAAAGAAGATTCGCTGAGGCAATCAATTGCCGAAAGCGTGAAGCCCGGCTTCGTGGACGTAAACCACAAAGCCATGGAAATCGGCTTTGAACTAGCCAAGAACTACAAAAAGTAGAGGCATAAATGGTTAAACACATCAGCCACATCGGCATCGCCGTGAAGGACCTGGAAGCCGGAATCGCCTTTTACGAAAGCCTGGGCCTGAAGCTGGAAGGCATTGAGGAAGTGCCCTCCCAAAAGGTGAAAGTAGCCTTTCTGCCCTGCGGGGACACCAGAATTGAGCTGCTTTGCCCTACTTCCGAGGACAGCGCAGTAGCCAAATTCATCGAAAAAAAAGGGGAAGGAATCCAACACCTTGCCTTTGCGGTGGATAACCTTCCTGAAGCCCTGAAGGAATCTGAAGAAAAAGGCATCACTCTGATCGACAAGGAACCCAGGCCGGGAGCCCATCATGCCGACATTGCCTTTCTGCACCCCAAGTCCAGCTATGGAGTTCTGATCGAGCTGTGCAAGGAGAAGGGTGAAAAGTGAGAGCTGTTGTAAGCGAAACGGACTGACGCCCAAATTGAAATAATAGCAAAAAAGGTGCGGTGATCAGCCGCACCTTTCTTTTTCCGTGAAGGCAGATACGCACTGGTCTCTGCGTCCCCACTTCTTCCCTGCTTGCATAGCGGATTAATCAGCAGACTTAATGAGTTTCTACGCCTCAGCAAAACCAGCCAGAGACCGTAGAATTAACTGGAACACCAGATTTATCTGGTATGTTTAGCTACAATTTAGTGAAAATCGCATCAACCTCTGTCAAATTCCGGATAAATCCAGAGCTCCCACCGAACAAATTCAGTGTGCAGGTTATGGGCAAGGGTCTTAGCTAATAAAACTTCTTGACATAAAGCTCAACAACAATAAGATAGCGTGCATGACTGACTGATCAGTCAATATCCTTATAATAATTAAGACACTTACGAGAGGTGAAAGATGAGCTTTACCACGCTAACCCGAACAAGCACTGGTGACAAACGAAAATTGATCCTGGAGGCAGCCGTCAAGGTGTTTGCCCGAAGCGGATTCAATGCTGCCACTGTGAATGAGGTTGCCCAGGAGGCAGGCATTGCCAATGGCACAGTATATCTATATTTCAAAACCAAAACCGAGCTTTTCATTCAAACCATCAAAGACGTAATTAAAAGCAAACTGCAACAGATCAGCGAACGTGTGGAAAGTGATAATGATCCGGTTGGAAGAATTAAGAAGTTTATTGATCTGCATACCGAACTGGTAACCCAGAACCGTGACGTTGCCAGAGTTATGGTCGTGGAATGGCGCAAAAGTGAAGAATTCTGCCTGCAAAATCCGGATTACAATCCCCTGAACGAGTATATGAATTACCTGAAAAGTCTGTGTAGCGCCGCCATAGAGTCAGGATCCATCAGAAAAGTCAACCCTCAAACTTTGGCGTATATGATCCTGGGGACTATGGATATAGTACTGACCCAGTGGCTTACAGAACCAGAGAAGATAAACTTACCGGCAATCACCAACGAAGTGTATGACATTTTAGGCTTCGGACTATTATTGGAGAAACAATGAACCTCAAAACATGGAAAGTGGTCTCCCTGTTGGCTTTAATTGCCATTACAGCTTCGGGTTATGCGGAAGCTTTGAGCCTTCAGGACTGTAGGGATTTATCGCTGAAGAATGCAGAATGTATGTCAATAGCCAGGCTTGGAGTAGAAAGCGGAACCGCCCTTAAGAAAGCTTCGTTTACCGCTTTTCTGCCTTCCCTGAATGCAATGGGGACATACATGCACAGCGGAAAAACCTTTGAATACAAGGAGGATCTGAATCTGCAGCAATTACTTGGTGGCATGGCACAAGCCAATCCGGCTGTAACTTCAGATCCTTTTTATCAGACACTAACAGCCTTGTTTCAACAAGGCATGATCTCCGATGAGATTGACCTGCAAATTGGAGAAAAAGACAATTGGCTGTTGGGGGTGGAATTGGTGCAACCCATCTTTACCGGCGGCAAGATCATTGAACAATACAAGCTGGCAAAAAGCGGAGAAACACTGGCCAAAGACCAACTGCGCCAAACCCAGAGTGATTTGCTGCTCAAGACCGATGAAGCTTTTTGGCGGGTGATCTCCTTGCAGGAAAAGGTAAAACTGGCACAAAGCTATCAAGCCCTTGTGCAGAAACATGTAGATGACCTGAATAATGCCTATGAACAGGGAATCGTAACCCAAAACGAACTGCTGAAAGCCAGAGTGAAATTGGAAGAAGCAAAGCTGAATGTGCTACAGGCAAGTAATGGTCAAAAACTGGCGCTGATGGCATTAAACCAGTTGCTGGGATGTGACTTAAACGAGGCTACCGAATTGGAGTATCAATCTGTGGAAGCAGTGCAGTTCAAAATCCCGGATATTAATGCTGTGCTGGAAAATCGTCCTGATTACCAGATGCTGAAGCAGCAAAAAGAGATCAATAGCTCACTGCATAGAATAGCCAAGTCACGCTATTATCCCAATATCGGTTTGCAAGGCAATTTCCACACCTTGAAGCCTGATGTGTATAACAGCCTGGAAAAAAATTTTGGAACCGGTTGGCAGGTAGGAATTGTTGCCCAGATGGAACTATTTCACTTTGGAGAAAGGCATCAAGGCGTGATAGCGACACAAAACAACCTGAAGGCAAGCGAATTGAAGCTACAGGAAGCCAGAGAGCTGATTGAACTGCAAATCCAAAGCTGTGCCAATCAGCTTTCCGAAGCCAACAGCAAATTGGAAATTTCCAATACCTCGCTGCAACAGGCAGAGGAAAACCTTAGAGTTTGCCAGGCACGTTATCAGGAAGGAATGCTACGCAGTAGTGACCTGCTGGAGGCTCAGAGTTTGTGGCAAAAATCATTCAGCGATAAAATTGATTCTGAAATGGATCTGAACATTAAAAGCAGTACCTATCTAAAAGCTATAGACGCACTTAAATAAGGAAATTAAGATGAAAAAGATAATGATATTTCTCTCGGCAGCAGTGCTCTTCAGCGGCTGCACTCACAAACAGCAATCCGCGGTAAAAGAACAAACCGTGAATATAAATACAGTGGCAGTTAGCGATACTGCATACATTCCTGAAATTGAATACACCGGAACCCTGATGGCTTCGCAAGAAGCAAATCTGGGCAGCATTGTTCCCGGCAGGGTAGAAAGAATCCTGATTCCCGAAGGAGGATACGTTCAGGAAGGGGGATTAATCGTAGAAATGGCAGATGAACTGCTGGCCCAGGCAAAGGTGGAATACCAAACTCTGCAAAAAGATATGCAGAGAATGGAAAATCTTCTAGCCCAAAACACGGTCTCCCGCCAGGAGTATGATCATGTGAAGGCGCAGTTTGATGCTTCTCAGGCCAAATATGCTTTGTTGAAAAAGAATACTGAAATCAGGGCTCCTTTTTCGGGCACAGTGGTTAAACACTGCGTTAAGCAAGGAGAGAACTACAACTTTCTTCCCAATATCAATCCCGGTTACTCCCTGAACAGCGGAATCGTAAGCCTGATGAAGCTTAATCCACTTCTGGTGAAAGTGGAGGTGAACGAGCAGAATCTGAAACAAGTTAAGCTGGGCCAGACAGTGGAGATCGCACTGCCTATGCTGGATAATCTGGCTCGGAGCGGAAAGGTAACCAAGATTATGCCGATTCTTTCGCAAATCACCAGAACTGCTACCGTGGAGATAAGCCTGAATAATCCAGGCAATATCTTAAAACCGGGAATGTTTTGCAAGGCTTCTTTCCACCTGCCTACTGAACAGGCTTTGGTTATCCCCCGGGAAAGTTTGCTGAGAACATCTGGAACTGCAGAAACTTATGTTTACACGATCAAGGGGAATATTGCCACCAAGAAGAATGTTACCATCCTGGGTGAATTCAGCTCCTGTTATGTGGTGCAAGGATTGGAGGCAGACGACAAAGTAGTAACCGAAGGCAAATCCAAACTGAACCAGGGAACCAAGGTACACGTAATAGGATAAGATCATGCGACTTACAAAGATATCAGTTGACAATCCGGTAATGACCATCATGATCTTTGTGGCTATCCTGATTTTCGGGATCGTGGCAGGGACAATGATTCCCAAAGACGTTCTACCGGACATCGAAATGCCTACCCTAACCATCATTACCATCTACCCCGGAGCCAATGCCAGCGAGGTGGAGAATCAGGTTACCGACAAACTGGAAGGAGTTCTGGCGGGAACTTCGGCTTTGAAATCCATCAAAAGTAATTCCCGTGAGAATGTGTCCATCATCACCATGCAGTTCAATTGGGGCACAGACCTTAATGATGCTTCCAATTCCGTCCGTGACCTGATGGAACTGGTAAAGAAAGACCTGCCTTCCGATGCACAGAATCCAATGATCATGAAGATTACCAGCTCGATGCTGCCGGTAGTGTTTTATAGCATCGAGGCCAGGGAAAGCTACCATGGACTGGATAAATTAGTGGAAGACAAGATATCCAGCCCGGTCAAGAAAGTGGAAGGCGTGGGCACCACATACGTCCTGGGTCAGCCAGAGCGCGAGATACAGGTGGAGTGTGATCCCTTCCAGCTTGCTGCATACCATGTTACCGTAGCGCAGATTGCACAGGCTTTGGCAACTCAGAATGTCTCCATTCCCGCCGGCAATCTGAAATTGGGAAAAACTTCCCTGGCAGTAAGGGTTCCGGCTGAGTTTAACAGTGTGCAGGAGATTGGCGATACCCCTCTGCTTAGCTTGGACAACCAGGTGATCCGAATCAGAGACCTGGCAACCATCACAGATGGATTCAAGGAAAGCGAGGCTTATCTAAGGTCTTCAGGAAAGCAGGCAGTGCTGATGATGGTTCAGAAACAATCAGGCGCCAATACGTTGAAAGTAGCCAGAGCGGTGGACAAAGAAATTGCACGCATAAAGAAAGACTTACCCGCAGATGTGAAGATAAAGGAAGTGATAAACTCCTCAGAATTGGTGTCGGAATCCCTGAAGAATCTTAGCTGGACCATATTCTATGCAGCCATCTTTGTAATGCTGGTTGTGCTGTTTTTCCTCAGGGAAATGCGAAGCAGCATTATCATTATCCTCACCATTCCTTTCTCCCTGATCATTGCGTTTGTCTATATGTATATTGCCAATTTCAGCATCAATATCTTCTCACTAATGTCCCTGGCAATCGCCATTGGCATGGTGGTGGATAATGCCATTGTAGTTTTGGAAAATATCACCCGTCACCTGGCAAAGGGCAGCAGACCACGTGAAGCAGCCATCTTTGGCGCCTCAGAAATGGAGGTTGCCATCGGGGGCTCCACCCTGACAACTGTGGTTGTCTTTGTTCCCATGATCTTTATGGGTGGCTTGGTTGGTATTCTTTTCAAGCAACTGGCCATCCTGGTATCGGTAACCCTGCTGGCTTCATTGTTTACGGCGCTTTCCCTTACGCCCATGCTTTGTTCTAGGTTACTTGGCAGAAAAGATGCCAGCCTTGGCAAGCATGGCAAGTTCTTCAGCTTCAGTGAAAGGTGTTTTAACTGGATTGAGCAGAAATATGAAGACCTGCTGGAATATGCAATTCATCACCGCAAGCGAATCTTGATAATCTCAGCCGCATTATTCCTGATCTCGATTGGGCTTATCAAGCTTATCGGAACCGACTATATTCCCGCAATGGATGCCGGTGACCTGAACGCTGTGATTGAACTGGACAAGGATGTAAGTTCCGAAGAAACAGCCAGAGTAGCCAGACAAGTGGAAAAGATATTCATGGAAGAGGTTCCTGAGCTTAGGAGCATGTATTCCATCACCGGCCAGACGGAAGGTGGCTTGCTAAGCACCATGGGATTCAAGGAAGGACGAAACATCAGCACCATAGGCACCAAACTGGTGCTTCCCGATCAGCGTAAACGCTCTGCCAAAGAAATTGAAGCGGTTGTCCGAGCCAGATTGGAAAAGATACCTGAAATCACCAAGTTCCGCGTGGTAGGCGGAAGCCTTCTGCAAAGCGCTATGTTTGCCAATTCCAAGCCGGTGGAGATCAAAATCTCCGGTAAGGACATGGATCAGCTTACCGGCATATCATCACAGATTTACAATAAACTGAGCAAAAACCCCAATCTCGTGAACCTGGAAAGCAGTCTGGACGAAGGAGTGTCTGAGGTGCAAATATGCATCGACAAACAGAAAGCCTCAGCGATAGGAGTAAATCCCGCTCTGGCAGCCATCGGCATCAGGCAATCCCTGTATGGGACAAACGACACCCAATACAAAGACAATGGCGATGAATTCGACATCAAAGTTCGGCTAAATGCGCAATACCGCAACGACATAAACGCCCTAAACGTAATCCCCGTTAATTGCCTGAATGGAAATGTGGTTCCTCTGGGTTCCATTGCAGAAATTAAGATGGGATCAAGCTATGCCCAGATTGACCATGAGGCCCAGCAACGCACAGCATATATCACTGCCGAATTGAAAGACATCACCCTGGGAACCGCGATCAAGCAGGTAAAAGACGTTCTTGCCACGCTGGATATACCTTCTGGAACCGATGTAAGCCTGGCTGGTCAATACAAGGATCAACAAAGCTCCTTCAAAAGCTTGTTCTTGATGTTTCTGCTGGGGATAACCCTGGTTTATATGGTTATGGCTTCGATCTTTGGTGGATACAAAGACCCCTTGATCATTATGCTGGCTATTCCTTTGGCATTGATTGGCGTCATCTGGGCTTTCCTGGTCAGCCATATCAGTTTGAGCGTAGTTTCCTTTATCGGAATTGTTATGCTGCTGGGAGTAGTGGTCAATAACGGCATTGTGCTGATCGACTATACTCATCTGCTCAGGAAGCGGGGTGAAAAACTCTTTGATGCTGTGGCACACGCAGGGAAATCTCGTCTGCGTCCAGTGCTGATGACCGCCTTAACCACAATCTTCGGCATGATCCCAATGGCTGTTTCCCATGGCATGGGCTCTGAAATCTGGAGTCCTTTGGGGATAACCTGCATTGGAGGACTGCTGATATCAACTGTCATCACTCTGGTTCTGGTTCCCGTGATATACGTAAGTATGCACAAAAAAGAAGCATAAAAGGGAGGTTGGCATGAATAAAATAGCCTATGTGATCTGCAACGTGAGCAGCCTGGAAGAGATTACGGAAATAGTATCCAGGTGCAAGCCCGAGTTCTACCAGATAGTGGAGCCGGTTACCGGTGCCCTGCCCTTTGGCGATCCCAGAATGAATAACGCCATTTGGCCCGGATTTTCTGATCTGATAATCGTTAAAGGAAGCGAAGATACAATCCTGGAACTAAGAAAACACCTCGACACCTATAATCTAACCTGCCGGGGAAACGATGAAAAAGTGGTGATGGAATCCTGGACAATAGACTAATAGACGATATTCAGCTATCCGAAGCAAACCAATAAGACAACTACTTCCAAGCTCAGCAAGGCAGTGCAATCCAGCCCTGCCTTGCTTTTTAGCTGGATATACAAATACTCGTTTCTTACGGGTTCATCTCATACCTCATAATCTATTGTCATTCCGCTTCAGAATTAAGGACTTTTACATGATTTGGTTATTGACAAAAAAATCCTGCTCTTTATACTGGTTTTATTCCAATATGATCCCATTTTGTATTGGTTCTGATGGGGTCTCCAGATACGATGGAATCTGGAAAGGAGTAGAATTATGGATGACAGAAGGCGGTCAGTTGACGAGATCAGTGTTTATCTTGGGGTAACAAGGGAAACTTTGTATGAATGGCTTAGCGAGAAAAAAATACCCGCACATAAGGTGGGTAGGCTTTGGAAATTCAAGAAAGCAGACGTTGACGTATGGGTTAAGGCTTAATCAAATTCTCAAGAAAGACGATAGCGGCATCCCAATAAGGAAGGGTAGTTAATGAGTAACTTCATAACCAATACTGGCAATGCATCTCTAAAATCAAGGCTTTCAATTCTGATCAAGGAAAGCCAGGAGTTAAAGTTCCTGGTAGGATTCTTTTACTTCTCTGGTATCAGTGAGTTGATTGAGAGCCTGAAAGCAAATGCAGAATTGACTCTTAAGATACTGGTTGGGCTCAATGTGGATGCCCAAAATTACGGTTTAGTGGAATATGCCGAAAAGGCAGGAAAGAAAAGGGTCGAACGCATTGAAGAATACCATGAATCTGTGCTAAGAGCCCTAAACAACGACGTCTTTGACAATGAGGTTTTCTACGACCAAGCTTGCTACATACTCGAACAAATCATAAGTGGTAGAATTATCATCCGCAAGACATCCAGACCCAACCATGCCAAGCTCTATCTTTTCAAACTCAAAGAACATCAGGTAGTCCGCACCAACCTCTTTATTACCGGGAGTAGCAATCTCAGCAAAGCAGGCCTCACTGATCGGGAGGAGTTTAATGTAGAGATCTCGGATTATGGCTTTGATGAAGCTGAGAAATACTTTGATGAGCTGTGGAATTCAGCCATACCCATTACCGAGACAGAGATTGAGAAAACCAGGCTAATCGATAACATCCGCGAAAAAACACTATTGAAATCCATCCATCCTTTCGATGCTTATATGTTTGTAGTAAAAACCTGGCTTGATAGTTTCTACAAACAAGAATCAGGCCGCTATATCTCTCTCCTGCTGGAGAAAAAAGGCTACAAACCCTTCAGATACCAGATCGATGCCGTCACGCAAGCACTATCCATCATCGAAGATAATGGGGGAGTCATTTTGGCAGACGTGGTGGGCTTGGGCAAGTCCATCATCGCTTCTTTGATTGCTCGCAAACTGGAAAAACGGGGAATTGTAATCTGCCCTCCTGGATTGATCGGAGACGATAGCGCTAATTCCGGGTGGAAGAAGTATAAAGAAGACTTCGAGCTATATGATTGGGAAGTCCGTTCCGGAGGCGATCTGGATGGAATAATTGAGTTCATCAGCAATACCGATGGCATTGAAGTGATCATCGTGGATGAAGCTCATCGTTATCGTAATAGCTCTACTGAAACATATGAAAAGCTAAAAACCATTTGCCGGGGAAGAAGTGTGATTCTGCTCACAGCAACCCCGTTTAATAACTCACCAGCAGATATTCTCTCCTTACTGAGCCTGTTCATTGTCCCCAAGAAATCCAACATCACACTTAGTAGCAATCTGGTTGATCTCTTCAGGTTCTATAACGCCTTGTTCAAAGACCTTGCCTATATTCGAAAGAATTGGCAATCCAAAGACCCGACCAAAAAAGAGGAAGCCAGAAAGAAGTACCAGGCTCTGTTCGGAGAAAAAGAGATCAATATCACCAAGGTAATCGCAAGGGCTGCCATGCTCTCGAAGCAGATTAGAGAAGTGATAGAGCCTGTCACTATAAGAAGAAACAGACTCGATCTGATAAATGACCCCGATTACCGGGATGAGGTAAAAAAACTCTCCAAAATTGATAATCCCCAAGAGTGGTATTATCGGCTCACTCCTGATCAATCATCCTTCTATGACAATGTGATTGAGCTATATTTTACTGACAATCCTGATAGCGCGGAGAGGTTCAAGGGTCCCATTTACAAGCCTTACCGTTATGAGGGTGATGAGACCAGTGAGGCAAAACTAAGCCGACAAGAGCAGATAGATCGATTGAATCAGGACAACCTGTATGACATTCTACGCCGTCAAATGGTCAAGCGCTTTGAGAGCTCATTTGGGGCCTTCCGGCAGAGCATTGTCAATATTAGGGACTCTTATGAAAAAATCAAAGAATTCATCAAGAGCTCCAACGGCAGATATGTGCTGAATCGCAAGCTGATAAACAAAGTGGATAGTGATGATCCCGATTGCATTGATGAGTTGCTTCGCCAGTTTGCTGAAGAAAACAAAGACAAGGACAGCAAGAAAAACCGGATTTACGAGGTTAACAGATTCGCATTCAAAGAGCAGTTTTATGCCGATATTGAATCCGATATCTGTCTCTTCAACAAGATGATTGCCGAGATTGATAGCCTAGCTCTAGTGGAGAACGATCCCAAGCGTTTCGCCTTGCTGCAGAATGTAGAGTCATCCCTGCATGCCACTCCTAATAAAGGTGAACCTGCTCCCAAACTCGTGATTTTCTCTGAATATGCCGATACAGTCAAATACCTGGAACCTGCTTTGAAAGAGCATTTCCCAGATCGGGTACTGGTTATCACCGGGAGCATCGGCAAACAGCATCTGGAGGAGATCAACACCAATTTCGACGCAGCCTATCCCAAAGCTAAACAGAGAGATAACTACGATGTGCTTCTGGCTACCGATAAGCTCTCCGAAGGCTTCAATCTGAACCGGGCAGCGATGGTAATCAATTATGACATCCCTTGGAACCCTGTGCGGGTTATCCAGCGGGTGGGACGTATAAACAGGATTAGCAAAAAGGTGTTTGATACTCTCCATATCACCAATTTCTTCCCTACGGAGCAGGGTGCGGATATAGTTAAAAGCCGGGAGATCGCCTCGCACAAGATGTTTATGATCCACCAAACCTTGGGAGAAGATGCCCGCATCTTCGATGCTGAAGAAGAGCCCAGCCCCGCCAAACTCTTCGCAAAAGTTCAGACAAATCCCTATGATCTGGAAAAGGAGAGTCTCTACACAAGGCTAAAGAAATTGATGCGACAATGGGAAGAAGATTTCCCCGACAGGGTGATAGCTCTGGATGAGATGCCCATCCGCATCAAAACCGCCAAAGCCTTCAGCTCGGATTCGCTGGTCTTGTTCATTCGCAAGGGTAAGCTCTTTAGCGTTAGCCAGGACTTCATGGATGAAAACAAGCAACTGATGCCCCTACCCATCGAGGAAGCACTGCTTAGGATAGACTGCAGTCCGGATACTCAGCAATTGCCTCTCAGTAAGAGTTTTTGGGATGATTACAAGATGCTAAAAGAAGAAGCGGAAAAGTTCAGCTTCAAGCAATCCCAACAGAGCAATTCGGTGAAGGCATTCAACTTCCTTTCTTACCTATTGGAGCAGGAGACAAGCGAACTTGTCCCTTGGCGATCATTCCTGATCATGCTCCGTGATGATATAGAAAACTTTGGCACCCTACCGGAATACACGCTTAAAAGCATCTGCGATTGGGAAAACGGCGGTATGCCTGATTATCAGGTCATCGCTAAAGAATTAGGAAAACTAAGCAAAACCCTGGGCAAGAACTACCTTAATAAAGTAAAAGATAGCCTGAAAGCCTATGAACAACAGGTGATTGTGGCAATTGAGAATCAGTTATGGAACTAAATGCAAACATCGTAATCCCTGCCAATTTCTCAGCAGAGAATTGGATTTCTTACTTTGATACTTCATCTGATGTGTATCTTGAAAAGAATGGAAAAGTGCCAAAGTATTGTGATAGCGATTTCCCATCTGTTTCCACTCTCGGCAAGTTAGCTTTTGATGATGGCACAATCTGCGACATATTTATGATCCAGGTAAGTCGATCACTAACTGAGCGGGCTTCCAGAAGAAAGCAATTCGACAAAGCGACAGATATAATCAAACAGGAGAATACTCAGGCTGGACTCTTTATATTTTACGATGAGCTCCACAGCTTCCGTCTAAGCTTGGTTTATCCGGTCTATAAAGGCACCAAACGAGCTTTTAGCAATTACCGAAGACATTCATTCTATGTGAGTGGAAATCTGCCCAATAAGACCTATTTGCTGCAGTTAAACAAGCATAAACTAAACAGCATGGCAGATCTGAAAGATATCTTTTCTGTGGACAAGGTATCAGCTCTATTCTATGAAGAATTTGAGAAGGAATATACCCGTCTCCAAACTGGAATCAAGAATCGCTACAATCAGGATGTAGATCATGATTTACTTGGCAATTTTGCCTTGCTCTTCGTGATTAGAATCATTTTTTTGGGCTTTGTGCAAAAGAAAGGTTGGTTGGGAGATAATGCAAATTTCATCCGGGAATATCTTGGCACTTACAATCCCTCGATACATCAGCAAGGCATCTATCAGGATCTGCTATGTCCGCTCTTTTTCACCGCTTTAAACTCAGCTCCATCCAGTAAAAACAAATACGGCTTTCCGCATATCCCCGAGCCTTTCAAAACTCATCTGGTAACTGCCCCATACCTCAATGGTGGGCTTTTTCGCCCTCACGAAGATTACGATACCGAAGCTCTGTTCATCACGGACGAAGCCATAATTAACTTTGTAACCTTCCTGTTTAGCTTCAATTTTACCCTTGAAGAAAACACCCTTTATGATGAAGAATTGGAACTCAATCCAGAATTCCTGGGCATCATCTTCGAGAAACTGATCAACAAAGCGCATGGTGCCATATATACTCCCCGCTTGGAAGTGGACTTCATGTGCCGTCTCTCTCTGGTCAAATACCTACAGCAAAACTGCCTGTCTTCCATCAGCCTGGAAAATCTATATAAGCTCTTCTTCCCCGAATATGGAGCAGAAAATGAGCAGACTGCCGGGGACTTTACAGAAGAAGAGGCTCATGACTTGCTGGAGAAGCTGGAAACGGTAACGGTTTGCGATCCTGCCATTGGTTCCGGTGCCTTTGCCGTAGGAATGTTAAATGTGATTGATGAAATCGAGTGTTCTATCTACGAGCACTTCTTGCCGGATAAGCCCGTCAGTAGCCCCTATGAGCGCAAGAAACGCATTATCTTTCAATCCCTCTATGGTTTAGAAGTAAAGCAATGGGCGGTTTGGATAACCCAGCTAAGGTTATGGATTACGCTGCTCATTGAAGCTGATGTCAGTTTCAAACACAGTGAAGAGCCCCTATTGCCCTCCTTTGATTTCAAGATCAGGCAAGGTGATTCTTTGATCCAAATGATGGGTAGCAGTTTGTTTCCTGTATCCGGAGAAGGCATTATCGCAGCAGACATCAAGCGAAAGATAAGCGATCTTGTGAAGCTTAAAACGGAGTACTTCTATAACAAATGCCCGCAGCAACTGCACGAAATAGAACTGAAACACAAAGCACTTTACACAAGTATTCTGGAAAAGAGAAAGAAGGATATGCTTCTAAAGCTGTCCAGGATGAAGGGTGATGCAAAAAAAGAAGTGCAGGCTAGCCTTTTTGAAACAGACATACAAACTGAGATTGATTTTGCTTCCAAGCAGCAGAAACGCCAGATGGAAGAACTGGAGTTGCAGATTCGCAAAGTAGATGATGAAATCAGCCAGATAACCACAAAGAATCTACCCTTCATCTGGAGAATCGACTTTCCCGAAATCTTCATTGATAAGGGAGGGTTTGACATAGTTATCGGTAATCCTCCCTATGTTGCTCAGGAAGAAATTGAAGACCCCCTCGGAAACATAAAAGACAATAAGAAATACAAAGAACTGTTAAGGCAGATGGCAAACCAGGACTTCCCCCAAGATATACCTGAGAATGTCATCAATGGGAAGAGTGATCTTTATACATTCTTCTATATCAGGGGATTGAGGCTGCTGAATGAAAATGGGAATCTGACCTTTATCTGCTCCAACTCCTGGCTGGATGTGGAGTTTGGTGCCTGGCTGCAAAAGTTCCTGCTGGAAAGATGTCAAATCTACTTCATTATCGATAACCTTGCCAAGCGGGTGTTCAGAGAAGCTGGGATCAATACCATAATCTCAGTGATAGGAGCCAGACAGAAAATGGTACGGGCAGATGATCTGATTCGTTTTGCCGCCTTCAAGTTACCTTTTGAAAACTCCCTCTACACTGAAAACTTACTAACTATCGAAGAGGCTACTAAACGGAATGACTTTGATGATCTAAGGATCAATCCTGTCCAACGGAAAACATTGATACAGGAAGGATGGGAAAACAGCAAGGAGAATAAATATCAAGGCTCTAAATGGGGTGGGATTTACATCAAGGCACCCGATATCTTTTTCACCATCATGGAGAAAGCCAAGGATAAACTTGTTAAGCTCGCTGATGTAGCGAAGGTGGCAAGAGGGTTTACCACAGGAGCAGATGAGTTCTTTTATATCCCCAAGTCCAATCCTCACAACATAGAGAAGGAGTTTCTAAAGCCAGTTATCAAGAGCCCGAGAGAATGCAAATCCATCCTAATCAATCCTGATGAACTGGGGCTTTGGCTCTTTGTCTGTCCTTATGAAAAACACGAGCTTAAGGGAACCAACGCCTTGAAATACATCGAAATGGGCGAATCTGCCAAGAAGTACATCAAACAGGGGAAAGACCAAGGTAAGTATATTATTGGTATTCATAACGTATCATCAGTTCAAGGGCGAAAGAACTGGTATGATCTTGGGATTAGAGAGCTTCCAGGCTTGATTATCCCATCCAGTTTCGGTGATAACTTTAAGGTGTATCTCAATAATGGAGTACAAGCCAACAAAAGACTGTATGAGATTCATTACAAAGAGGATTTGATAAGATTGGCATTGATCCTGAATTCCAGCTTATTCTTCTTTTTCATGGAGTTAAACTCAAGCACAAGCCTTGGTGAAGGCTTGCTGGACAAGACGGTTTTCGAAGTTGAATCAACCTTGATTATAGATCCGAAGTATTTATCTCACTATACAGATCTCGAATCTCGTATTGATGCCATACAACATAGGGAAATCCGAAGTATTTTTCATGAGTTGCAGATTAATCCTGAGTCCGGCTCTTTTATGAATGCCAATCCCCTACCCGACAGAAAAGCCTTAGACGAAGTAGTTTTTCGAGCTCTTGGATTGACCGACCAAGAGATAAAGGCTCTCTATGCCGGATTGCTGGAACTAACTGCCAATAGACTAAGAAAAGCGGGAAGTTTTAATCATAATGGGTAATGATATGTTGAATATTAGCAATATTAAAGATATTACGAGGTGGGGTGATGATCCAACACAATTCTCAAAAGGCATAGAGAGCTAACCAAATGTGTGGAACAAAGGTTAATTATAAAAAAGTGCTCTCTTGCCTATGGGGTATAAAAAAGTGACTGTAGATTGTGCAGTTAAACCGGTCCTTAGATGGGCTGGAGGGAAATCATGGTTAATTCCCAAGATCAGAGATCTAATCCCCTCAGAAGCAAACAGCTATATAGAACCTTTTGTAGGATCAGCTGCTCTTTTCCTTGATTTGATTAAAAGAAAGAACGGATTTACGAAGTTTTATTTATCCGATATTAACAAAGAGCTGGTTGTCACCTATACTACACTGAGAGATAATTGTGAATCTGTCATCAAACACTTGCAAACCTTTGAGAATACACCAGAATGCTATTACCAAACAAGGGGATCAATTCCATGCAACACGTATGAGGCTGCAGCGAGGTTCATATACCTAAATAGGACATGTTTTAATGGACTATACCGTGTAAACAAGCATAATCAATTCAATGTCCCCTTTGGGAATAAAAGCTACCGCCTTCTGTTTGATTATGACAATATTAGGCACTTCTCGAAGTTACTCAAAAGAGCTAATATATCGCATATGGATTTTTCTCAAACTATTGATTTCGTATCTCATACATCCTTTGTTTTCTTAGACCCACCATATACTGTAGCCCACCAGAATAACAACTTTGTTAAATACAATCAAAATCTGTTCTCATGGAATGATCAGATTAGACTAGCAGAATTCATTCAATCTATTAAGAGAAAAGGAGCTAAATTCATAATGACAAATGCTTCTCACGTATCAACCGAACATCTGTTTTCTAGCTTAGGATATGTTGTTCACATCCAAAGACACTCGGTTATTGGTAGCAAACCTCAATATAGGAAAGAGGTCGAAGAGATGATAGTAACAAATCTTGAATGGAGGTAATATGGAATGGATCAAAAGACATTCATTCGCCTTCTGGATACTAGCCTGTAATATAGGTATGATTATACTGCAAACAGCTGGAACCTATTGGGCCTCGGATCATGGGATAATGGAAGTGATTGATCCACTAGCAATCCCTGCTTCTTTGACAACAATCATAATTACAACCATTATTCAATTGATGTTTGAAGAAGGTAAGCCAGCAAAATCAACAAATCTCATTATTATAAGTATAATTGTCGTACTTGTTGCAGGATTCATACTAGCTTTTCGGGACGTTCAGATGAATTCTTGGAAACATACAACATACAGTATTGCTGTTATTACTATTTCTGCTGTGTGTGCAGTGATTTCGTTCATACTGCTCAGTCGTACGGGGTTTAAATCAATAGATCTTGTTGAAGATCGAATTCACGAAAAAAAGAACTTACAAACTAAGCTGGATTTAATGAACGAGGTGAGAAATGAACCAAGATAGTGATTACATTACTTTAGATTGTATTGCGGTTACCCAGCATATAGGAACTTTCTATATATGTTCTATGTCATGGCAGGACTTATCATTGATAGCTCGTGCAGATATCAGGCGAATTGAAAATGACGATTTGGGAACTTACATGGGTATTCAGAGAAGGATATCGAAGAATCGTGTTAAAGAAATATCAGAATATGTCAGAACTTGTGACGCTACATTTCCAACGAGCGTAATTATTGCCATTAATAGGTACAGTAGTAAGGTAGACTACAATGAAGACAGCGGAACAATTTATGATTCAACGGATGATGCAAAAGAACCAGACCCTAATATTAGGCTGATAAAATCAGACTCTTCATTAAAACTACAGATAAAGAAAGCCCAGGGAGTCGCTTTAATCCTTGATGGGCAACATCGACTTGTTGGGCTTCAAAATGCTTGGGACCAAATACACATTGATGATCAAGAGGCAAGTGTAGAATTCCAGTTAAACGTCACTATATTCGTCGATATAGACATGGATGATAAGGCTCAGATATTTTCTATCATCAACAAATCCCAGACTAAGGTTAACAAATCACTTGTTTACGACTTATACGATTATTCAAAAACCGATTGTCCTCAGAAGTCTGTTCATGATATTGTTAAACTGCTTGATCAAAACACATCGAGTCCATTCTACAAGAAGATAAAGATATTGGGACCATCTGAAGATTTCTTAGAATCTATCTCTCAGGCTACACTAGCAGAACTAATAATAGGTTACATTTCGGATAATCCGATCAAAGACAGAGATGAGATCAAGAGACATGGGGGGAGAAGACGATCCCATATTTCACACAAGTATGATGCTAAGAAGCTGATTTTTAGGAGCTATTTCATCGACGATCAGGATGAATATATCTATTTAACTCTCGAAAGATATTTCAACGCTGTAAAAGAAAAATGGCCAACCGCCTGGAAGGATAACAACAATTATATACTCTCTAAAACAACCGGAGTGGTTGCTTTGATGAGATTGCTACGGGATGTTATTAATCACTTCAACGATCCTTGCATAAAAAAAGATCAATACTTACAGATCTTGTCAAGGTCAAATTTACCTGATTCAGTTTTTACGACAGATAACTACAAACCTGGTACGATGGGTCAAGCCAAGCTTTACAATGAGTTAAAAAAAACGTGTCTATAGCTTGCGATATTGCGCTGAGATGGTTCAGTAGGTATGTTACTCACCAAATCAAACCAACGCCATTTGTGTCGCACCAAACAGTAATATGTGCAACACAAAAGAGATAATGAACATTTAGTGCAACACAAACTCATGGATATCTGAGAGTAAGTTTTGTAATGCCTCGAACTTTAGTTATTCACTAAAAAACTAGTAATCAATCATGGTTTTTTTTGTCAATGCTAAAATCATTGGCATTCTGAGCCATCCTGATTTGTCAGCGTAGATGGCCATGTATTCATTGCTCCGGATCAATGAATACATCTGGTTTAAGGAGATAGCATTAGAGAATCATTGATGAATCGAAGCAAATTGCCTGTATACTTAAGAGGGTGTCTAACTAATG
>CAZGWB010000057.1:15162-18168 GCA_964529335.1 uncultured Candidatus Cloacimonas sp. | reverse complement strand
ATCTCTTTCAGGAAATACTGCAAGTTGTCTCTGATTGTGAATCCGGCATATATGTTTGTATTGCTTTGCCGAATATCTATCAGGGTCTTGATGTTATTGTCTTTAAGAATAGTGAAAAACTCTTCAGCTTTCTTTTGGGCAAACCCTATAGTGTAAAGAGTAATCTGCTCTTTCATAGCGGTATCTCCATCTGATCTGTAGGTGAACTTAATAATCCCAGGTCCTGGACTTCTCCGTTTGCCCTTATGTGTAAGACCTGGATTCCCTTATCAATTAGCGTATTGCTCACAATATAACCTCTATGGCAATGAGCAGGGTCCTCTTCGCTGCACATAAATGCCACTTTCTTGCCAGTCTGTGCCAAGTTGATCAACTCCTGAATCCCTATCTGATACCAGTCCTTTTGTTCTATGTACTCACGAATGATTTTCCCTTCTGAGCTGAGGACACTCTTGTCTTCTGGGCGACCTCCCAGAGCAGAACCCATATATTTATACTTGATGCCGACAACTTTCAGACTTTGCTTCAATTGCTGCTGATTAAATTGAGTAGCGAATTTGCTGCTTGGCACTGACCGAATATCCACGAGTATTTCTATATTATTAATCTCAAGCAATTCCAACAATTTAGTTACATCATGATTACTGTGGCCAATAGTGTAGATCTCTGTTTTCCGAGAATTAGATACCCCACCAATGGGATCAGAACGCTGCTCATCTTCGCATTGGGCTACTTTGACCATTGCTATACCGCCAGTAATAGTTGGTTCCTTGTCCAAAAGTAGTCTTGTTTTTAGATACTCAAAACTTCGGATTTGATCTAATACTTGCGTTACCTTAACATTTTGTTGTGGGTGGACTACAGTGCTGACAGTTGATACCGCAAAAGCCATTAAATATAAATATAGATAATGATAGTTTGGCTCTTCGGCATCAACCGTGTTAGTAGACATTATTAGTGTATTACCACTCTGAATTGCCTCCCTGATAGCCGGCTGGCGAATCAATTTCAAGAGACCGATTGAGCTGAAAATGATGACATTTCTCCAGGATTTCGTCCATTCAGCAAGCTGTTTGCAGTATCTTGATGACGCAATCAAACAGATCAGATTATCATGACTATCTGGAATCTTCATAGCAGATAGCTTGGTGACATCGTCTGCAGATACGATGAAGGGTTTCTGATAGTCGGTTAGCAATTCCGGATTTCCAACAGAGCATAGGTAAGGCGGAGTGTTGTCTCTCAACAGGATTTTGAATTTTGCGGGATACGGTTGATCAGTCCTCGTGATCAGCTTTATACCTTGATTAATAATACGCTCAGTATAAAGCGAGGCTGTCCCTCCTAAATCAAGCAGATTTCTTATTCTCTGAGCCATATCATTATCAACAGCAATTATGTTAGATATCTCTTCAACATTCATGCCGAAAAGGGCTTGAGGCCCAGGCAATCCCATCTCTTTGATCTTGTAGGCAATCTTTGAGTATTCCTGGGCACTTAGGGGCAACAAATCCGATCTAGAGTGTTTGTAGGTTAGGAGGAATATTACCTGTGCGTCATTATTCATAATCATTTGGTATCTTTCACACTCCCCAGCGTGAACGGATATACCTTTTCAGTCCCATTGATCCGAAGTAATCTACCAACAATTGTTAAAGTCCATCTTGAATTAACAAAATCATCTATTAAAAGCACTGGGGACTTACGCGTAGAAGACTTTACAGTCCAGTTGTTAATACTGTTTTCGACCTGCTGCTGGCTGTTTTCATATTTAAGAATTGGTTTTTTCGATGTATTTGAAATCGCAATAACATCCAAAACCGGGATCCTGAGTTTTGCTCCGAGTCGTTTAGCAAAATCTACAATTACATTCGATCGAGAGATCGATTGAATATACGTAATCCACTCAGGAAAGGGACTTGGGGACCATTGTTTGGTTAGTAGATAAAATGCTGCATTAATAACATCCTCGGGGACAGTTGTATTGTCCTTGATGCATCTTCTGATAACGCTTCCCCATCCAGCATTTTCCAAATATCCCAACGCCCTACCTTGTTCAATAACTTCACCTTTGGAGATCACAATTGTTGGTTTGCTCTGCAAATTCTCACTCAATTCCAGCCCATTTGGCCACCTCTTGCGAGGATCTATTATTACGTAATCCTGATGCAGAAATTCAAGAGCCTTCTGCACTGTGTCTTGTGAGGGTTTTGTTGGTAGCAACCCTTGTCTACAATTCACACAAATACCGCAATCCTGAGTGGTTGGATCGTCTAATTCATTTGCAATGAATCTCATTAAACATCCATCATGGGAGATATAAGTTTTCATCCTATCTCTTTCCCGAATGCGGGTAGCTTGTACTTGATCCTTCCTCTGTTGGTCGTATGTCCATGCCTTCACCGTCCTGCTGTAATCAGACTTGTTTTTTTCAATATAGCCATCGATTAGCAGATGTTTTAATGCTTTTTCCAGCCGGGATGATCTCATGTTCAGCTTTCTGCAGATTTGCCCCTGTGTTGCCGAGGTTATAGTGTTAAGAAAACCCAAAACTGCTCTTTCCTCATCTTCGGTGGGGAAAGCTTCTCGCATGAAGTAATCCAGAATCTCATCCTCCTCACTTCCATGGAGCATAATACCATAAGACTCAGGCACCTCACGACCGGCTCTGCCTACCTGCTGATAGTATGCTATAGCTGATCCTGGAGCTTGATAATGGATAACAAAGTTCAGATCGGGCTTGTCATATCCCATCCCGAGAGCTGAGGTGGCTACAAGAACCTTGATTTTGTTATCGAGCAGTTTTTGCTCAAGAATTGGGCTAAGATCCTGTTTGTTGTCATCAAGCACATCCCCACCCCAGTAATGATGGCAATCTATACCACATTGTTTCAACCAATTCGAAACCCTAAATACGTCTCCACGTGTTAGGCAGTAAACAACTCCAGACCCTTTTAGTTTAGGTATAGTATCAGCGAGCCAGGCAAGCCTTTCGGCTATAGTTGG
>CAZGWB010000057.1:0-15062 GCA_964529335.1 uncultured Candidatus Cloacimonas sp. | reverse complement strand
CTTTTAGTTTAGGTATAGTATCAGCGAGCCAGGCAAGCCTTTCGGCTATAGTTGGCAAAACAATATTCTGCAGTCTTAAACCTGATCTGCTCAGCTTGCCACGCATGACCGCAAACCCTGATCCAAGTTGTTCTTCTAAGTCTTTAACGACTCGGTTGTTTGCTGTGGCGGTTGTTCCTACAATCGGAATACCGGTGAATACATTACTAACGATGCTTTTAATTCGCCGATAATCCGGCCTGAAATCATGTCCCCAATCCGATATACAATGAACTTCATCAACAACAAACGCACCAATCCTGCCTATAGCTGGAACGATCTCCGGTAGAAAGTTCTGACTGGACAAACGTTCTGGAGATATAAGCAAGAGGTCATATAAGTTATTTTTAAGACCATTCTGGACCTGCTCCCACTCCTTGGTGTTTGATGAATTGATGGTAGCGGCTCTCAAACCTAGTTTGTTCGCATTATAGATCTGATTACGCATAAGTGCTAAAAGTGGAGATATGATTAAAGTGGGGCCTTTACCAAGTTCTCGATTTATCTTGGTCATGATAAAATAGACTACACTTTTGCCCCAGCCAGTCTTCTGAACTATTAACAGCTTGCAGCTTTGAGTTAGGATATGCTCTATAGCATCCAGCTGACCGGGACGGAATTCAGCAGATGCACCAAACATTTGCTTGATGAGTTGCCCAGCCCGTGATCTAATTTGATCTCCACTCATAGTTTAATACCTCACATACGTCACTTCAAACGCTCGGCACTTTCGGTATCTTTGATTCCTGTTCTCAATCGCAAAGGCGTCTTTGTCGTCGAATTTGTTAAATATATCAAGCCCCCTGCCCAATACGATCTTCCAGCCATTATCGCTTTGGATGTAGCGATCATGGATGGTATCATCGATTTCGTAGGTAAAAGTGATTCCAACCTTGCTGCAGGAGCTTTCTATCTGCCGGAAATACTCCTCTTGATTGGAGTCCTGATACTCGCTGTGTTTGGTGATCAGATGGACTTCTACCTCATCGGCATCGCTTTTTATGGCAGCCACCACCTCCATGAACTCCATTAGATTGCGGCACTGGTAGAAGGAGCCGATAAAGGGGTCCTTGATCTCAATCCTTCTTGAGCCCTTCAGATACCTGGCAAACAGCCTATGATAGGAGATCCCGGTCTGGTTATCCTGGATAGAGATATTCCCCTGCTTCAATAAGGGCTTTTCTATCGCATCTTTCTGCTGTGTTTGAGTACTTTCACCAGATTCTGGTTCAGACGCCTCTGTGGGCTCATTTTCGTCATCTGGCGCAGAATCATTCGCATGGTAGTAACGGGGGTATTGTATCTCCTCAGCGGTTTTGACAAAATGCAGGTTCCCCTCCCGATCAGTATAAGCAAAGCGAACCGCTTCATAGGTCTTGTCTATACGCATCAACTGGTCTTTCACACGTTTCCGGTTCTCCATTGCGTACTCAAGCAGTTCCGTAATCTCGTCCTTCGATGCCACCTGATTGGGATAGATCACCTTCATCAAGCCAGAGAAGGTCTTCTGCACTCCATCCCGGTCACGAGTGGAAATGTCTGAAACCAGTTCGAAATACTCACGATAAAGGGCAGAAAAATCTTGATTGCGAAAAGCTCGCAGGATCTCCGCCAGGTAATCCACCACGAAGCCATAACCGGAAGAGAACATCTCGCCCCGGATGATCGGCACTTCCCAGCCCGGCAGATAGCCATGCAGCCTGTCCAAATAAGCGGAATCATAATACTGCTCAGGTAGCTCATCAAAGAGATCTGAATGTTTCAGCATATAAGCCACATTATGCTGAGTATTGCCCACGAAGGTCATAGAAGCTTCTGCCCCCAGGGTTTCTATTCCCCTGGAGAAGGTCTTATTTGCCATGTAGTTCTTCATGATGTCTACCAAGGCTTTATCCGCTTTCTTCTTGCGTCCGGCGAATTCATCAAAAGCAACTACATCCCAGAAGCCCACTAGGCCTATTCTACCATTGGAGTTGTTTACAAAGAGTTTGGGTACTGATACTTCACCACCTGAGATCAATATCCCATGCGGGGAGAATTCAGAATATATGTGTGACTTACCGGTTCCCTTAGGACCCAGCTCGATCAGGTTGTAATTTCTCTCACAATAAGGCACCAGACGTGTAAGCTGCATCAACTTCAGCCTTCTGCTCATGGTCTCGGGATTGAACCCTATGCTTTGAATCAGGAGATCTATCCACTCATCACTGGTGAATTCAGAGCGTTTCTGCAGGAAGCTCTCCATATCAAAGCGGGACATCTGGATCGGTTTAATGGAATTCAGCAACCAGGGGCTACTATCCTTGTCTTCGGTATAGCTATATTCCAGCTCTGCGATGCACCAAACTCCGCTCACCAAGAGCTTGGGATGGTTCTTCACGATCTCGGTACTAACCACAACTTTGGAGATACCCATATTGGAAAAGCTTGCCTGATAGCAGTCCTTCTTCTCATTGAGGGTCACTGCGATCTTGTCGATAACCTTGTTGATTCTGGCTTCTTTAACGTTGGATTTGGTGAGTTCTGCGTCCCGTCTGTGAACGTAGTGCTTTTCCAGGATGCCTTTCACAGTATCGATTCCAGCCCGAATCTCTGCCTCATCGGATGTAGCGCAGTACTGTCCCAGCAAATACTCCAAAACATAGGTGGGGACTATGGCATTGCCCTTTACGGTTTTAACAAGGTCTTTCCGGACTACTAAGCCCTGAAAGTGCTCATTGATCTTCTCATCCAATCTATTCATCTTTGGTCTCCTGTCACCTAGAAATCCATCTCAAACATCCGTGAGATCGTATAAGTCTCGCTTTTATACACTTTGAGAATATCCGTATCGGGAATAAACTCATCCAACCTAAGTATAGCATCTCCGGTTTTATCCGCTTTGCCAGTGAGCATCAGCCTGCATTCGATATCTCGGGCTTTATCACTAGTCTCTGCGGAGTCAAATATCATAGTCTTGAGCTCCGATATCGGTTCTCCATCTTTATCGAACAAGGCAACCCGCAGAGTCCTGCCCTGCATTTTCTCACTCACCGGTTGCACCTGATACAGCCTGAAGACCAAAACTCCCGAACTAATCGTCTTGCCACCGCTACGCCTAATCTCCACATCCACCTGCGCCACATCGCTCACCCGCTTCTTGCTAACCTGCAACAGTGGCAGGCATATTTCCTGCAAGGAAGCGCCGCCATGCACATATCGGCTTCCCGATCCAGCTTGTCTCATCCTCTGACCGGCATAGGGTATGGCAATTTGCACATCTCCGCCCAGACCCAGATCTTCCGCCTGATAGATCAGCAGATTGGGATTGTCCTCAATCTTGCTGCCAATGATGCAGCGTCTTAGTTTAAGATCATTCTCGCTCAGTTTGATCTTATCATCCAGGAATTGATCCTCGCTCAGTTCATCACGTTGATACAGGAATCCGTGATCAGCGGTGATGATGATGTTGTTGGCATTGGCAGAGCTCATCTTGCGTACCAGATTCATCAGTTCAGTCATGGCCGTCTCGACCGCTTCAAAGACTTTTTCTTCTGTTGCCAGCTTATCGCCGAGGGCGTCGATTACGTTATGATAAACGTAGATCACGTCATAATCCCGATACAGGGTTCTGGCTTGGTCTGTGGGCATTTTCAGGATATCCTCGGCTCTCAGAGCAAGGCATCTATCCGGATGATACTTGTTCATGATTTTCATCCGGTTCTCAGTGCCGCTGCTACTGAGTCCATCCACAAGCACATTATGCTTAGTATCGAAGCTGATGTTTTCATGTGGTAATAGTGCTGCCATCCCAATTGAAGTGATGCTTGGCAGGGTTCCTGCTATAGCGCTCAACTCCGCCTCAAAGCGGTCTTCCTTGCGGATAAGGCTTGCAAGTTCTGCAGCAATTTCATATCTTAGGGCATCGGAGATGATCACGAAGATCTTCTTATTCTGCTGGATGTATGGCATAATCTGGTTTTTCCAAAAGCCCAGTGCAGGGCTTAGTAATGCCGGAGGCCATTTCTCCTGCTGCTTCATCTGAACAGACCAGGTTGTTCCCAGCTTGAAGATGAAGCTATTGCCATAGTGATCCTCGATCTTGCGTGAGAGTGATTCGAAACTCTTAGTTTCCGGCAGCCTTCCATAGTATAGACAGAATTTGCGGTATAGCTGATCCATCTGATACAGGTTCTCAGAATAGGCTTTAAACCCACTCTCAAGTCCATGTAACTCAGCATTGATAATCGAAGCCCTATCCAAATACTCTGAGGCATAACTTAAGCATTGATACTGGTTTTCGTAGTTTTGATACCAATGACTGCTCCGGCGCTTCATGATGAGCCCCAGCAGTCCCTTGCTACCAATCCTGTTCTCATCCAATGACACAATCATACTTTTGATGATTAAACGCTCGGTATACTCAAAGTAATCAATCTCGCTTAAGGTCTCCAGGCTTTGTTTTTCCAGCCAGGTCGGAGCATCTAGCCACTCCGCACAGCTTAGGCTAAGCCTGTCAAATTGCTCTCTATATTGGGTCAGGTCTTTCATCAGGTTAAGAGCATGTTTGCCATCGCGGTTAATCTTGTTATTGCTCATCATACACGCAGCAGAAAACAGCTCAATTGAAAGGCTTTTGAGTGTCGGTTGCCCACTGGTATAACCACAACTCACGGCGATCTGTTCCCAGAAAAAGCTATCCAAACCGCATTTCCCGATCAAGTTCAGCTTCTCATTCTTACTGATAGCGAATTCGGAAAGCAGGGAGAGCATTACCTCCTCCCACCTTGCTTCACAAGTGGCACATACAGACAGCATTTTCAGGCGCAATGAACCCTGTACTTCCGTGTCTTTGTTAATAAGTCCCTTTAGAACTTCAATGCGTTTAGCAGATTTGAAAAAGTACTTATGTTCTCTGGTGATCTCAATAAAGCGATTGCGGTCTAAGCCCAGTTCTTGCAGCCATAGTGATCCCTGATCTATTTGCACCACCCCCTCCGAAAGTTGCAGATCGAGCAGCCAGTTCTCCTGATGGTTGGGCTCCGCGTAGGCAAAATATAGCAGGAATTTACTTTCAGGTTCCAGAATCAAGATGCGGTGCTTCACTCCGAACTCATCATGGACAACTTCTATCTTTTCACATCCAACCGGTAGCTGCAATGCCCAATAGTCATCCCTAAACTCTTGCTCTGAATCATACCAAAATAGAATGCGGTGTTTATCGAATTGCTTAGTGAGTATCTGATCGATCTTGTTCATTTTTCCTACTCATCCTTTGCCGCAAGCCCGGGAATACTGCGAACCGCACCTGAAAACTTCACATAGTTCACTTTGACTCCATCATCAAGGTCAATCTCGATGCGTTTCTCATCCAGGGGCAGGATTACCTTGCTCTCCCATGCTTCCAGTTCGGCGATTACGTCTTTTAGGCGATTAATCTCCTTGCCGGTGAGCATCTTATCACGTTCAGTGAGAGCGCCGGCGCTCAACTGATGTTCCAATTGCGAGACCTTAGCCCGGAGTTTGTGGATATACTCTCTCAAGTAGCTATTCAGCATGATCGAAACGGTATCGGGCGTATAACGGTGCATATAGATAAGCGCATTGAAGCTGCCCTTAGGGCTGCTGAACAGCCAATAAATGGGACGTTTCTTATAACGCTTCACATGGTCAGTGTAAAAGTCTTTCAGGAAGTAATTGCGTAGTGGTTTTCCAATTGCCTCCTCTATGAAGCTGATGTTTTCGGAGTATTTCTCAGCTCCAAAGGCTACTTTCAGGAAGTCAGTAAAGCGGCTGGCTATATCATCGACAAACCACTCTCCCTCCAGGATAGGTATCACATTGTCTTTATCAGGTATAAAACTTGGATTGGGAACTTGGCTCATAAAGTCTTCCAGTGCTTCACCCTGATTAGCCAGGATCAGACCTGGTTTATCCAATGAATATCTGCCAAACATACAGCCCACGGCATAGGAGATCAGCTCTTTCACAGTATCAACAAGCAGTCTGTCCTCCAGGTCTTTCCTCAAAGGAAACTCCCTGCTATCTGGATTCTGATCCGCTTCCGCTCCATACCGGTAATAGGGATTGCATGTAAGCGTGATCTCCTGTAAGGGTACCTCTGGACTCAACTCATCATGCAAACCATAAGCTTCAATGAATATTCTGTTGTTCTCCTCTTCCAGTTCCTGCATCTTGAGCGTGCTTTCTATCCACTGCTCTCTCAGCTTGGCATAGGCATCTTTTACTGATACCTGAAACCTTTCACCTGTAACCTGAATCAAAGGTAATTGCTGGAAATCCCAGGAGGTTTCAAAGGAGTCCCAATCATTTTTTGATATGTTAACCAGTGATTGCGAGTTACTGATTACGTTATTAACATTAAGGAATTTATACAGGGCAGGAAGTTTACCCATTTCCCCAGGTTGATAATTCAAAGTTGATGATATTGTTTGAATTAGCGGTGTTAGTAAATTACTATTTATGTAGGCCAAGATCAAATACCTGTCAACTTGCTTTGTGAATAAAGACGAACCAGCATTGTCAAATAGCGCATTATCCAAAATACGAGCTGCAGTATTGTTTGCTGCCAGAGCATTCCAAGTTACACCAGGCTGAAAAATGTATTCTAAGTTGTAATTATGAGATCTTATACGACCAGTGTTGAAATCACTAAAGTTCCGGACATCATAACCGTCATTTAACCAATTCACAAGATAGTCGTAATTGCCATACCATTTTCTTAAATCCCCACCCTTCTGATAGGGAAACCATGTTTTATTGCTGCCTTGAGCTTCAATTCTCGACGTCGCATTAAGGTGTGTATTTGTAGTTTCAACTTCGAACCACAACCTAAGAAATCTATCATTGTCTGCAGTAGCCATCCCTAATCTAGTCTCAGCAATATTACTCAGATATTCACAACCAAAAAGTGAACGCAATTTCCCGCTTACCCAATAAGCAATCGGAGTTCCTGGTATCTTGTTAAAATCTGATGTTCTACAGAGGAAGGAATATCCACAATCTGGATTGGCGATGGCTTGCAGGTATAGCTTGCTTTTCTCATCTTCACTCCTGCCCTCGAGTAATCTAAAGTATGCTCCCGGCTGTGAGCCAGGCGCTTTGTTCTGCATCACAAAAGAAGTTGTTGATACCACTTCGCCACCGATGGAATCAAAAGCTCGGGGTCCAAGATGTACCATAGAGCTGAACTGATACTTAGACACCAAGTCCTTTCTTAGCTTTTCGTAGGATGATAGGAACATCCAGCTCTGCATATTGATCATAGCCATATAGCCTTTAGAAACAGATAGGCTAAGGCAGCGCTCCATGAACATAGCAAAAAAATCTGAGCAGGAATTCGGGTAGTGGGTTTTGAACCAGGTCTCCTTTTCTTTTCCAAAGCCACTGGTTCCGAGATAGGGAGGGTTAGTTACCACCACCTGATATTTAGTGCTTAGGTAATCCGCCTGATCGATAAGCTTGAGAACCTGCTTGTGTGTTCCAGCATATTCAGAATCAAACTCCAAATCTCGATCAATAAGCAAAATTTTGATGCCTTCAATATCCTGCTCGTGAGGAACAATAAGCGAACCAAAGGTATCGGCATATTCAAATTGAGATAACATACGTTCGAAGTTGTAGGTAAAGATATCACGTCCGCATACATCCAGATATTTGTGTATCGACTCCGCTGTGAATCTAATATTTTCCAGACGGCAAATCTTGGGATCGATAGCCCGGGAGAACCACTGCCTGTCCTTATCCCTGGCTTTCATGGCAAGAGCAAAGGCAGCAAGCTCGCTGGCACGTTCATCTATCTCAATGCCATAGAGGTTCTTACTGATTATCAGCCGGGGGATATCGATGGGGTCATAGCCTTCCTCGCTGTAGATATCATAGAGAAGGTCGAAGGCATAGGTGAGGATGTGTCCGCTACCACAGCAGGGATCGCAAAACTTGATCTCTTCGGGTGATTTGATCTGTAGTGCAGGATGACGATCCTGCAATATAACTGGTTCCGCAGGATCGGCTTCCTGCGCTACGTAATACTCCATCTTGGCTTTCAAAGACGATTTGGGATGACTGTCCAGCCACAACCTGCCCAAAGAGTTTTGCACCATATATTTTACGATCCAGTGGGGGGTAAAAAGTTGGGTAACGGCTGGAATCTGGTGGCTCTGCACTTTCTTGCCTTTCTTGACATTGGCGAAGACTTCGTCCTTCTTCTCCGAGATGTAGTACTGATAGAGCCAGCCAATCACTTCCACGTCCTGACAGGCTTCCTCAGTCATCACTTCCCGGATCATAGCCAGGATACCATGCTCACCCAGAAGGTCGTCCGGAAGCAGCAGTTCCATCCAGTCCTTGATCGGTTTGAAGAGGAAGGGAAGGGACTTGCCAATGTGGTTGCAGGCACTCAGCAGTAGGATGCGATAGGCTTCGCTCTGTGGGTCGCCCTTGTGATAAGTGCTGGCAATCGTTCCGGAGAGCAAGCCGAGGACTCTATCCCGATCGCCGGGTTCAATCAAAGAGCTATCTATCATACCAAGTTTTGCCTCAGCCAGGATCTGGGGAAGGGTATCTCCAGATTGGGGACTGATGATACCAACCGGATTGAAATGTTTCAAGTCCATGTAGCGGAGGGCGGTCAGACGGTTGAACCAGGTGTAGGCAACGCGCTCGGCAATAGGTGTTAGGTGATAGGTATTAGGTTTTAGGATGGCTTCGCTGCTAACACCTAACCCGCTAACACCTAATACTTCTTTAAGCAAAGCGTTATAAAGCGGTTTGGTCTTTTCATAAGTGGCGGCATCGCTATCGGGGGCTAGCACTTCACTGAGTTTGGTATTCACCTGGTCGATCAGGTAACGGCGTGCTTCCTGGGCAAAGCGTTTCAGGCGGGTATTGGTCTGTTTATCGATCATAGTAGTTCCTGTTTCAGAGATTTCTTGAGGAAGGCTTGCATTTCTTCTTTGGAAGGCAGTTCCAGGAGGTATTTGGAGACGAAGAGATTGTTGTCCATGCCTGCCAGGGCATATTCCACCAGGGTGCTGTCCTTGCCTGTGCAGAGCAGTATGCCGACGGGAGGGTTATCACCTTCACGCATTTCATTTGCCCGGTACCAGCTAACGTAAGTATTAAGCTGGCCAATGTTTTCGTGATTGAATTCAGCCACCTTGAGTTCGATCAAGACATGGCACTTGAGAACCCGGTGGTAAAAGATCAGATCGATGTAAAACTGGGTATCACCAATCAGGATGCGTTTCTGACGTGCTTCAAAGCAAAAGCCATGTCCCAATTCCAGGAGGAATTCCTGTAAGTTGTCCAGAAGCTGATCTTCAAGATCGGATTCACTTAGCAAACTATCGGATTTTACTCCCAAAAACTCAAACACATAGGGATCTCGGATCGTTAAAACGGGGTCAAAGCTTTCAGATTCTGCATTTGCAAGCTCAGCCAGCTTTTCCTTATCCCTGGATAGGGCAGTTCTCTCATAGAAGAGGGAATAGACTTGCCTGCGAAGTTCGCGGACCGACCAATTGGCTTTAAGGCATTCCAACTCGTAGAATCTGCGCTTGAGCTCATCGTCTATGGTTATTAGAATTTCAAAGTGAGCATAGGATAGGTTGTTTAGTAGACGGCTTGAGAGTTTTGCCAATTGTGCGTTCACTGAACGCACTTTTGAAGAATCTGCAGATAGTGTAAGCTCTGTCTTTATTTCATCCCGGGCCACTTTGCCCAATTCTGCGTTCAGTGAACGCAGAATCTGCGGATATGTGCGATAAAACTGGCAGAACCTCTGTAATTCGCGTTTGGCGGAGCGGGGAACTTTGAGACGCTGTAATTCGAGAGAGATTGAATCCATCAGTCGCTCACCGTACTGAGCGCGATCTGCGCCTTGCATTTCATAGTTGGTAATATAGTATCCTATCAGCCAGTTGCGTATGGTGAGCATAGTGTTTACTGACCTTAGGGCTGAACTTCTTAACTCGTGGTGTACGCTCTGAATCTTATCGACCAAACCCGAAAACTCAAGCTTGGGTCTATCTCCATTATTCATCACTCCTCCTTCTAACACCTAACACCTAGACCTTAATCCTGTTGCCCTTGCCAAGTTCGTTCAGGAAGGCCTCTTTTAGGGATTTGAGATACTCCTCCAGATCAGAATCGGACTCAATAATCTCTTTAGCAAACCGGGGCCTTAGATTCTTGGCATTAATGATCTTGGATCTGGGTTTATCTCCACTTTCAGGCGTGTGAACAAGTTCGATTTCATTCAGCAAATCCAGATAGCTGCGATCCGCGAAATCCGCCAGATGCGATACAATCATCGGGATCATAGTCTCTTGTGAGATCGATGTCGATACTTTCTGATAAGCGGTTTCGATCTTATTCAAAATCTCCTGCTTACCCACAGCTTTGGTTTTAAGTGATTCATAAAGGGGTTTTATCTCAGCCAGAGCCTTCTCTTTTGCTTGTTTGAGGATGCGTTTGAGCTGGTCTTCCAGGAGCCCAAGTTTGGCCTTGGCGTCTTTGAGCTTACCTCCAATATACACTTTCTCATCCGCCATGAGGGTTTGGAGGGCTGCCACTGCCTCTTGATCCAAACTGCTAAGATTGGGCTTATTGTCCCTGAGAAAAGCGAATATGCTATTGTAGATGTCTGCTTGAGGGCTTTCCATAAACCGTTTGATTGGATCTATCAGATCATGCTTTTTGGTTAGGATTGCGGCTTCCTGTGCCTTAAACTCATTAAAGAACCAGGAAGCGGGTCTCGCAGAAATGTCCCGATACTCTTTTATCGCATCCTCCAAGGACTCCAGAAAATGATAAACATCCTTTTTAAGCAGGTAAGCGTCCAGTATGTCTGCCTCTGTTTTCAGAGCTTCTTTCAGTTCTTTGATCAGGTCTTTAGCGTCTTTACTCGTGGCTGGATGCCCCATCAGTTCTTCGGCAGTTTTCTTTAGGTGGAGAAAGTCAGCTTGGGAAATCTCTGCCTGGGGCTGGATGATAAGTGAGGCATACTTTTCCTTTTGTCTCAGTTCCCTTACCAATTCTGCCTTTTCAAGCACTCTGCCCTGAGCGAACACCTCAGCTTTACCCAGTGAGATCAACCTGGCAAGTATGTAGAGGCTGGCAGGCTCGCTCCAACCATAAGGATTCCGCATATATTTCTGAAACAAGGTGGAAAGACTCAGTTTCTGAGCACTGCCTTGGGCAAGGTTTATTGTGCCAAGCATATCACGCTCTGCCTCGCTAAGGCTAACCAGATCATCAAGGTTGGTCTGGGGACTCAGGATTACAGATGAGAAGTCGCTGTCCTTAACGCTTTTGATCATGGCCAGATTAGGATAGCTTCTGGAGATCAGGGCTTGGGCAGCCTCACCGACCCTGGTTACGGCATCCGAGCTCTTGGAGGTGAACAGATCACCCCTCAGGATCAGTTTGGAGCCGGAGATCAGCTCATTGAAGCGTTTTTTTATAGCCGTCATCCGGGACGTGTTTTGCTGCTGTTTGGCTGCTACCACCAATCTGGTGCTATCGCTGATCGAGGTCATGGCTTGTTGGGTGCAGTATTTATCGGTCTTCTTGTAAAGGGCCAGATCCTCCCAAAAACGGTTATCCGCGGGCAGGACTATCAGCAGTTCCGCCCTGCCCATCGAGTTTGCTTTCAGTTGGATTTCGTTGTCGTAATACTGGTAGTTGGGAGTGATGAGTTGAATGGTCAGCTCCTGAGCTTTGCCGTAGGCTCTGTCATCCACCTTTCTGGAATAGGCAAAGTCCTGCCCGCTCTCATCATGGCGGATCTTTGCTTTCAAGAAGTCGTTGTAGCCAAACATCAGTTTATCGAGTTCATCCGCTATGGCGGAATCTTCTATCTGAGTATTCTTGATCTGCTGTTCTATCGTCTTTTCGTCACTGGTCAGGTAGGAGTACTCCTCCCCGTTACGTTCGATGTAAGTCTCTCGCTCCAGCAGGTCTAGAGATTGTTTGATCTTCTCATTCAAGCTTTCAGGATCAGTCTGCAGGTCTTCCAAGAGCAGGATGCGGATATTGCGGATGGTAGCTTTGAAGTCCTTTACGTATTTGAGGATAAACAGGGTTTTCAGGATTCGAAGGGCAAAGTCGTTATCCAATGCTGCTTCAGCGAGTTGGATGGTGTTCAGCAAGTAAGTCTTTATCATTGGCTTTATGCCTTCATACATGAGGTCAAAGCTCGCCAAACCACCTATCTCTTTGTCGGATATTTTGATAAGCACTTGCTGGAATATTGTTAACAGACTTCGAGCCCCCACCGATGTGTATTTGCCGGGGAATGCATCATGGTCAGAAAGAGAGATGAATGCCGCCTGTAACAAATACGACTGGTAAGGAATGAATGGATAAGACTTGATAAAATCTTCCGAGTCTCTATACCTAGGGTAGCTTTTTGATCCATCAGCGAAATGGAATAGAGTAGCTAAGTTGTTCTCATGTTTGTGATATAGCTTCAATAAGGGAGTCTCACCCTCTGCTGTCTTCTGGAGCAGTCTTTTCTGGATAACTTCCCCCACGTTTTTCTCAGTGAGGTTGATCGGTATGGGAAACCTTGCCAGAATTCTGCCATACTCTGTGCTTTGGAGTTGTTTCAAGTGACCAAGTACGGATTCAAGATCTGATTGAGATGTGACTATTATCCAAGCTTTTTTCTGGCAGTATTTATCGAAGCTTTCAGAAAGAGTTTGCAGATTGAGCATCAATTTGGTGTTATCTGCTATGAATTGACCAACTTCATCCACGCAAAAAATCAGTCGAAAATCCTTTCCCTTGCTTTCGATGTATGTAGCAACATCCTGGGCAAACTCTGCTATAGATACTTTGTAATTATGGGAGTAGTCTCTTAACAGAGATTTAATGCTTCCTTCAGTAGCCCCAGTAATATTCGTATAAGCCTTGGATACGTTATGGTCCTCCATTTCGGCCATTGCCCGTCCTATCGTCCAGTCTTTTCCAGATACTTTATAATACTCCGTTTTGAATGCTGCTAAGAGCCCTTGTCGATCCAAATCACGTTCAAACTTGGCAATATAGGCGTGCTTACCATAGTAGCCGCAGGCTTCATTGAAAACCTTTACGAAGACACTCACTACTGCATCATTATCCTTGGGTGATCCTGTATCAGCCAATTGGTCTATGTTGAAAAGGATACTTTGGGCAGGTATAGATCTAACTTTACCGATGTTTGCTTTCAGGATTTGATCATCTTCGCACTTTTGAGCCATAGCGTCAGCAATATGAAAATCATCATGATGCCAGCCTTCTAAAAGTAGAGAAATCATCTTTAGCAAGTGGGATTTTCCGGTTCCAAAAAAACCAGAGATCCAGGCTCCGGGCAACTTATCAAGACTAATGTAGGACTGCAGCAACTTATCAAGTTCAGATTTGATTTCACCTGTTAGTACATACTCGTCTATCTCTGTTTGTAAATTGCGATCATCATTAGCCATGATGACCCCGGCGATCTTGCGCTTAATGTTTTTTTGGAATAACTCATTGATTATCATTACTACTCCCGATTTATGGCTCACAGTGGTAAATGTTAAAAGCCCGGTAATATCTATCGTCTAGGATGCCGAATAAGGTCAGGTTAGAACCCTTCACGTTGTCGGTTTCATACTTGCCCGGAAAGAATAGAACCAGTGGCTTCTCAGTAAACTTGCTCTCCAGAGTGGAAAGTAACTTATGTGTTCGTAAATAGGGATAGACTTCTCCAACCCCAGTGATAAAGATGATGTCTGGCATCACTCTTTTTATCAAATCTATTATCAATGGGGCTATGAACTCCCTGGGATCAGTTAAACCTGAAATCGAATTGAAGAATGTGTTTCTGGGTGTCTTGGTTTCATCAACTATGAACCCATCCAGCACTCCAAGAGTGCTAAAGTGTTCAATGCAGAGACGATACAGGTTAATGTTAAATACTCTGATTTGCTTGAGTTCCAGTGCACTTATTAGCTGGTCTATATGCTGGTATACCTGGCTGGTTTCCTCTACCCGGAAAGGGCAGATGTAATAGGGTACATCGTTTGAGGGTCCGGTCATATCCAGGAACTTTCTACTGCTCATGAGCTTGAGCAGATGCTCAAAACGGACGTGGGCTTCATGATATTCGTTGATGATCGCCATGTCAGTAACCCATTACCACAGAAGGAAAGATAGCAGGAGTAAGAACCCCTTCCTTGATTATCAGTTCACGCACTCTGGGACTCACGATCATCAGTCGCAGTTTCATCTCCGAATCAGTGATCCCAGAGCTAACCAGCATTCTGAATAGATTAGTCTGGAGCTTTTTTCTGCTCCCTTCAGCGATGCCTGCCAGTTTTTCGTGGAGTTCTGCCTTGGTGTTGTAATAGAGGTTGAAGTCAGAGATTGTGACCTCAAATTCGTGCCGTTTCACTTTCTCAGCCAACACCTCAAGTGCGAACTCTCTAACAAAATCGTATTTCATGCAGATGGCATACCAGATGATCTGACACTGCTCTTCCCTGCTTCCGTTTGCCAAAATCTCCATCGCTTCTTCAGATAGTTGCTTAACTCTGGTATAGGCTTCAGAATAGATCCTCTTCTGCGCTGCCAGTGTTCTTATCTGCAGGAGGTTGTCCTTGATTACAGCATCCTTGACCACATTCCAGTCTCTATATTCCAGATACAGTTGAGCCAGCAGCACGGAATCGCGGTAGAGCAAAGCTGCGGCTGTGATCCCGAAGGTGTAGCCTTTCACTTCTTGGGATTGCCGATTGACTTGGCTTGTTGTTTTACCCACAGGTCCACATCCTCCTTTTTAAACTTCCATAGCCTACCGATCTTATGAGCCGGAAGATCCCTCTCACTCAGCCATTTATACACAGTATCCTTGGTGACCCCAAGATAGACACTAATCTCCTCGACTGATAGCCATCTGTCTTCCATACTAAGCTCCTTTCCAGATGCAATCACATCTGGATACCCCATCAGAATCAGTATAAAATGGGATCATATTGGAATAAAACCAGTATAAAGAG
>CAZGWB010000056.1:0-18529 GCA_964529335.1 uncultured Candidatus Cloacimonas sp. | reverse complement strand
TTGGCATTTCCTGAATTTAATTGATTATTTTATTGACAGCCGAATTATAGGTAAAAATGCTACTCTCGATAGGTTATTATCCTATGGGCCTTGGCCCGATAAGGAGAATGAATGCAGATAAAGCTGATCTTCTGGATCATGGTCTGCGGTATAGCCGCCGGACTGTATGCCGCAAATTCCGAATCTTTTGATTATGAAAAGGCCTGGAAACAAATCGAAGAGATCGAATACAAGCGCCTTCCGCAAACCATGCAGGCCAAGGTTGATTCACTTTATGAAATAGCTCTGAAGGATAATAGAACCGACCAGCAGATCAAGGCCCTGATCTATCAATTCATAGCCCTGCAGCAAAATCAGGAGTTTTCCACCCAAAAAGCCATTGATCTGGCGCGCAAAAGGCTGGAAACTGCCAGCTACCCTGCATCCGCCATTATTCACAACCTGCTGGCCAGGATGTATTGGGGCTATTATACTGGTCATCGTAACAAGTTTTCCCTGCGTGGCGAAACGATTGTTCACGACGTCCAGGATATCGCGACCTGGGATCTGAAAGCCATCGTGAAAGAAGCCATCAAGGAATACAGTATCTCGTTGGCCAAGCCGAAAGAGCTGCAAAAATATCCGCTGCAAGAATTTTCCGCGATCCTTAGCCGAGACGGAAATCCCGACCGTAAGTTGCGCCCCACCCTCTACGACCTGTTGGCGCATGAAGCACTGGAGTTTTACAAAAACGGTGAAAGCAGCCTGCCCTTGCCCCAGGACGAATTCAATCTGGATAACACGGTTTACTTTGCCCCTGCCAGGGACTTCGCTAAGCTGGAGCTAAGCTCGCCCGACACGCTTTCGATCAAGTATCATGCCCTGCTGCTTTACCAGGAATTGATACGCTTCCACCTGCCGGATGAAGACCCCGAAGCCCTGATGGAAGTGAATCTGGAGAGATTGCAATACCTGTATAAGAGATGCAGCCTGCCCAAACCTGAAACCTATTATGAAAATGCCCTGCGCTCAGAAATGGAGCAGTATGCCGCCTCCCCCGTCAGTGCCATGGCAGCCTACCAATTAGCAGTACTCTATAAAGAACTGGGAGACAAATATCAGCCCGGAATATCAGATGAATATCGCTGGCATTATAAGCTGGCAACGGAGCTCTGCAGCGAGTATGAAAAAAAATTCCCCAAAAGCTATGGGGGACAGTCCTGCCAGGGATTTCGGAATCAACTGAATGCCATAAGCATCAGCCTAACCAATGAGCAGCAGATTCTGCCCGATGCACCCTTCAAAGCCCTGCTGGAAGCTAAAAACGTTTCAAGGGTGACCGTGAAGGTCTACAGCTTTCCCTTCCAGAAGATGGAGGACAGTAAAATCGATCCGATTTACCAGAACTACGGTTTTGATGAAGTGAACAACCGCATCCGCAAGCTCTATAACAAGCCGGCTATCTGGTCTAAAGAATTCGAGTTACCCGATGACGACGATAAACGCAGCCACTACCTGGAAATCCCGATTGAAGGATTGCCGTTGGGGAACTATATTATAATCGCCGCAACCAGCCAAAACAATGCTTCCACCCTGGGTTACAACCTATTCAGTTGCACGGAGCTTAGCTATATAACAGCCTACCAGGACGATCGCAAGGTCACGGTGCTGAACCGCAGAACCGGAAAACCGGTTAAGGGAGCGATAGTAGAGATATTCAGCAGGTCAACCGAGGACTGGAACTCTCCTTTTTGGCAGGAATCTGCAAACCCCACCGATATTGAAGGAAAAACAAACATAGAGTATCAAAAATCCAGAAAATACGGTTATGGATACAAGCGGATGCGGATCACCAACGCCGCCGACACTCTGGTAGTCTTTGAGCTGAACCCGGTTATGACTGAGCCCCGTTTGCACAAAACTGATTCGGCTATTGTGTTTACCGACCGGGCTATCTACCGTCCCGGACAAAAGGTTTATCTAAAAGGCGTGCTCTTCACCACCGATAATGAAAAGCAATGCAAACTGAGGCCAAATACGCGAGTTTCATTATACATTTCCGATGTGAACCGTCGGAAACTGAGCAGCATAACCACTACCAGCAATGAATATGGCACCTTTGATTGTGAATTTACCATACCCCGGAATATCCTGACCGGCGAGCTGAGAATTGAAGGAACAGCCTATACCACGATCAAGGTGGAGGAATATAAACGCCCCCGCTTTGAAGTTAACATTGCCAAGCCCAAGGCTACTTTTAAGCTGAACCAGGAAGTTACTCTGGAAGGCAAAGCCACTACCTTTGCGGGATTCCCGGTCGATAATGCCACAGTTTCCTACCGCATTTCCCGTCAGGTAAAATATCCCTTTTGGTATTGGTGGTGGGGTCCCATGCCCAAACTAGCTGCCAAGGAAATCTCTTCAGGAATCTGCCAGACTGACAGCCAGGGTGAATTCACGCTTTCCTTCACGGCTTGGGCAGATGAAAACGCCGTGCAAAAATATAGCCCATATTTCACTTACTCCATCAGCGCTGAGGTAACTGACCTGGGCGGTGATACCAATAGTGGCAGCCTGAGCCTTAATATTTCCGAACAAGAGCTGCTCCTGGATCCTTTCGTCCCGGAAACCGTGGATAAGAGCCTGGGAAAGCTGGCTGTGCCACTAAAGACAACGAACTATGGCGGTGAAGCCATCCCGACCGAGGGAAAGGTTACGATCTATGCGCTGCAAAGCCCGGACAGGATATGTAGAGACAGGCTTTGGAGGCAGCCTGACCGCTTTTACCTAAGCAAGGAGCAGCATGCGGAGCTGTTTCCCGGTGATCTTTATGCGGATGAGGACAATATTGCAAACTGGAAAAGACTGCAACCGATATGGACGGCTAAGTTTGACACCGGTCTCCAGCCAGAACTGCTGATCAGAAACCTGGGTAAGTGGGCTACTGGAGCTTACGTTTTGGAAATGGTGGCAGAAAGCAGCGGAAAACAAATCAAAACGGAAAAGTATTTCACCCTGTTCAGTTCAAGCGCCAAGGCTCTTCCCTATCCTCAGGCTATGTGGTTTGCACCGGTAAAAACAAACTGCGAACCCGGAGAAATGGCTGAAATCCTGATCGGCAGCAGTTACCCCGATGTGAGGGTAAGCTACCAACTGGAAAAGGATTACCAAATCCTAACGGAAGAGACCTTTACGCTTAATAATTCCCAGCGACTGATCCGCATCCCCGTAACCGAGGACGACCGGGGTGGTTTTTATGTGCATTTTGTGTTTGTCAAGGCTGGCCGGCTCTATAACGTGGATCAGGAAATCAGTGTGCCCTGGAGCAACAAACAGATAAATTTCGAATACCTTACTTTTCGGGATAAGATTCTGCCAGGTTCACAGGAAGAATGGCGGCTAAAACTGAAAGACAACAGTGGCGGAAAAGTGACCGCAGAACTGCTGGCCAGCATGTATGATGCCTCCCTGGATACCTTTGCCACCAATCCCTGGTCGGCGCAGTTCTTTGGCAAGCCCCAACACTGGTTTGGCTGGACTGATCCCAGGTTTGCAAGCCTTTCCGCCTGGCGGGTTATGCAATATCCCTCTTATGTAGGCTACATCCCCAGCCGAAACTTTGAAACTCTGAACTGGTTCAACTACTCTATCGGTTGGGATGGTGATGATACACGTTACTTAATGGCTGTAAGCGATGAACTGGGAGCCTACAGTCCCAGTGCAGTGCCCGCTCCCATGATGAAAGACAAGGTTAGTACAAGCAGCCGTGAACTGCCTCAAGCTACGGAAGAGCTATTCACGATCAAAGCCAGAAGCAACTTTGCCGAAACCGCCTATTTCTATCCGAAACTATATACCGATGAGAATGGTGAGGTCAGCTTTGCCTTCACGGTGCCGGAAGCCCTTACTCGCTGGAAATTCCGGGCTTTTGCGATCAACAAGGAGCTGCAATCCGGCTTCACGGAAAATAGCGCAGTTACCCAGAAGCCTTTGATGGTGCAGCCCAACCTGCCACGTTTTATGCGGGAAGGCGACACGATAAACATTTCAGCCAAAATAAGCTCCCTGAATGACCAGGACCAGGAAGGCAACTGCCAGATCTACTGGTTCGATGCCCTGAGCGGGAAACCAGTGGATGCGCTCTTTAAACTTAGCCAGCCCAGCCTGTATTTTCAGGTAAAAAAAGGGCAAAGCACCTCGGTAAGCTGGATTCTTTCCGTTCCCTACGAAATGGGCGCGGTTCGCTGTAAAATAGTGGCCAAGGCAGGGGACTTCAGCGATGGCGAGGAAAGCATTTTGCCGGTTCTAAGCAATCGCATGCTGGTTACCGAAAGTCTGCCTTTGCCGGTTAGAGGCAAACAAAGCAAGGATTTCAGCTTCACCAAGCTGCTGAATAGCGGAGCTTCAAAAACCATCCGGCAGCACCGGCTGACCCTGGAATACACTTCCAATCCCGCCTGGTATGCGGTTCAGGCCTTGCCCTATCTGATGGAATATCCCCATGAATGCAACGAGCAGATTTTCAGCAGGCTCTATTCCAACAGCCTGGCTTCGCACATCGTTAGCTCCAGTCCCAGAGTCAAAGAAGTGTTTGACGCCTGGTCAAGTTCTCCTGATTCCACAGCCTTTCTTTCCAATCTGGAAAAGAACCCGGAGCTAAAAGCAGTTCTCATGCAGGAAACTCCCTGGGTGCTGGACGCCAAACAGGAAAGCCAGAACAAGAAGCGGGTAGCCCTGCTCTTTGAACTGAGCAAACTCGCCGATCAATACGAGAATTCGTTGTCAAAACTGCAGAAAGCCCAAGCCAGCAACGGAGCCTGGGCCTGGTTTTCCGGCATGCGCGATTCCTGGTGGATAACGCAGTATATCGTGGAAGGATTCGGTCATCTGAATAAGCTGGGAGTGGATATAATAAGCAAAGATAAACGTGTGGAGCAGATGCTCAAAAGTGCGATCGGCTATCTGGATAAACAGATCCTGCAAAGCTACAACGAGGTTATCCGCCTGAACAGGCTGGAAGACGACAATCTGGGCTATCTGGAAATGCACTATCTGTATGCCCGCAGCTTTTATCCGCAGTATTCCATTCCGGCGCAAAGCATTGAAGCGGTGAACTATTTCCGGAATCAGGCAGACCGGTATTGGCCACATAAAAGCCTGTATGGACAAGGCTTGATCGCTCTGGCCAGGCATCGCGACGACACCACTAAAGCCCCAACCGAGATTATTGCTTCCCTGCGGGAAAGGGCTTTGGAAGATGAAGAACAAGGCATGTGGTGGAAAGAAATAACCGGTGGTTGGTATTGGTATCAGGCACCCATCGAAACCATGGCCCTGCTGAGTGAAACTTTTACCGAAGTAGCTTCCGATACTCTGGCTGTGGATGGGATTCGCACCTGGCTATTGAAAAACAAGCAGACCACAAACTGGAAAACCACTAAAGCCACCACTGAAGCCTGCTATGCCTTGCTGCTGTCCGGAACGGAGTGGCTGGAAAATTCACAGCTTGCCGAAATAAACCTGGGAGGAACCAAGCTTGATCCAAGCAACCTGGAAGGAGTATCAATCGAAGCCGGAACCGGCTATTTTAAGACAGCCTGGATGGGCCAGGAAATCGAACCCATCATGGGCAATGTGTCGATCAAAAATCCTAATGACGTTCCCAGTTGGGGTGCGCTTTACTGGCAGTATTTTGAAGACCTGGACAAGATCACCCCGGCTGAAACGCCTTTGAAACTGGAAAAAAAGCTAATGCTGGAACGTAAAACTCAGCGCGGCTTGGTGCTGGAACCCATTAGCGAAGACACCAAACTGAAGCCCGGAGACAAAGTGATCGTCCATATCGAACTGCGTAGCGACCGCGATATGGAGTTCCTGCACCTCAAAGATATGCGTAGCGCGGGATTTGAACCGATAAACGTGCTTTCCGGATGTAAGTGGCAGGATGGCTTATGCTATTATGAAGCAACTTCCGATGCGGCGACTAACTTCTTTATAGAATACCTGCGCAAAGGCACTTACGTTTTTGAATACCCGCTAAGGATAAATAACCAGGGTAATTTCTCCAACGGCATATCCAGCATTCAATGCCTGTATGCCCCGGAGTTCAGCGCTCATAGTGAAGGAATACGGGTAAACGTTCAGCCGTAGTTCCGGCTTTCTGCCACAGCCAATACAGCTATTATGGACTAAATGGACTATATGGACACAGTGGACATCTGATCAACAGACAAGAAATCCGTATGACTATTAGCTTCGGCTCACCCCACCCGCTTACGGAAGCTGAGCAGGCTAAAGCCAAAGATGCCGATACCTCCGCAAATCAGGAAGGTGAGTTCTCTGCTTAACTGGGCCAAACTGCTGCCCTTTACTACTATTTCCCTCAGGACGGTCATGTAATGGCTGAGGGGACTCAAAAAGCTGATTCCTCTTATCACTTTGGGCATATTCTGGACCGGGACAAAGAATCCGGACAGCAGAATCATCACCACCATCATAAACCAGGAATAGAACATGGCTTGCTGCTGTGAGGAAACGCGGGTGGAGATCAGGATTCCCAGCCCCAAAGTAGTAAAGAGATAAATCAATGAGAAAAGCATCAAGACCAGATAGGAACCGGCAATGGAGATGCCAAAGATGAATCCGGCCAGCAGAACGGCAACCTGCATCTGTAGCATAGTAATAATCAAATAGGGTAAAAGCTTGCCGGCCAGCAATTGGTATTTTCTAACCGGGGTAACCAGAAGCTGCTCCAGAGTTCCCAGTTCTTTTTCCTTGGCCAGGCTGAGCGCCGAAAGCACCATGGAAGTGACGGTAACCAGGACGGCTATGATGCCGGGGATTATATTAAGATTGCTTTTCAGATCGCTATTGAAGCTCATCCTCACCAGCAATTGGGTGTCCGGTTTTAGTTGGATCAGGTTGGGGTCGCGGGTATTTAACAGGCTTTTTGAAAAACGCATGATGCAGCTTTGCACATAAGCATTGGCCAGGGCTGCAGAATTGCCGTCGATGCCATCGGAGATCACCTGCAGGATGGGTTTGTTCATGTTGAGGCAGTCTTTTTCGAAGCCAGCGGGAATTACCAGCACAACTTTGCTTTTCCAGCTAAAGAGCAGCTCTTCCGGATGCCATGAACCTTCTACAGGCACTATTCTAAACCTGTCGGTGGAGCTGAAGGACTCGATCAGGCTTCGGCTAAGCTGGCTTTTATCATAGTCGAAAAAGCTGATATCCACGTTTTTTACTTCGTTGGTAACGGCAAAACCCATAATCAAAAGCTGTATGGCAGGTAATAGGAAAAGCACCGCCAGCATTTCCCGGCTGCGGGCCAACTGACGGAACTCCTTTAATATAAAACTGGCCAGCACTTTAAGTGAAGTCATGACAACCTCAGCTTAAAGCGTTTTACCGCCACGATCAGCATGACTAAGCTCATGAAGCCCAGGCTTACTCCTGCCTGGTAAAGCTCGGCGATGCTATTGCCTTTCAGCATTATGCCCCTGATGATCTGCAGATAATAACGCGCCGGAATGATATAGGTAAGCTTTTGCAGCAGATAGGGCATGCTGGGTATCGGAAAAAGATAACCCGAAAGCAACAAGGTGGGCAGCAAGGTGATCGCCAAAGCCATCATCATGGCTGCCTGCTGGCTTTTGGCGATGGTTGACACCATCAGCCCCAAACATAATGAACAGAGGACATAAAGAAAAGTGAACCCTAAAAACACCAGAAAATCTCCCCGGAAAGGAACTTGGAAGAGCAGCATCCCCACCCCCAATACAAGCAGGGCGTCTGCCAGGCCCAAGAATATGTAGGGCAATACCTTGCCTATCAGGATTTCCAGGGCTGACACCGGTGATACCAGGATTTGCTCCATCGTTCCCAGTTCCTTTTCACGGCTGATGGAAATACTGGTTAGCAAAGCGCAGATCATTACCAGAATCATGGCTACCAGGCCCGGCACGAAAAAGAAAGAGCTCTTCAGATCGGGATTATAAAGGATGAAGGGTCTGATCTCCAGAAAAGACCCAGTTCCGGAAGCCACTATTCCCTGAGCATAACTTTGGATAAGCTGAGCGCTATTGGGATCGGACGCGTCAATCTTCAGCAACAGGTAATGGTTTCCATTGCCATAATCGTCAGGAATGCTGAGAGTTGCCTGAGCGATGCGGCTTTTGAATAGCTGTTCCGGCTCCATATAAGCCCGATTAGCAGGAATCACATTAAAGTAAGGCGTATGCCCGAATGCATTTATCAGCCTTTCCGAAGTGGCGTTTCGAGCCTGGTCGTCGATCACCAAAGGGACATTGCGGATTTCCATATTCATGGCATAACCAAAGATTATCAGTTGTAGAACAGGCATCAGCAGGATTATTGCCAAAGTGCGGGGGTCACGCAGGATATGAAACAGCTCCTTGGACGCCATGGCACGGATCCGCTTAGCGCTGGGCATTTTCAGCTCCCGCTATCTTTAGAAAAAGCTGCTGCATTGTGGCCACCTGATTAGCCTGCTTTAGCTGCAAGGGATTGCCACAAGCCACTTCCCGGCCAGCCTGCATTATCATTACCCGGTTGCAGTATTCGGCTTCATCCATAAAGTGAGTGCTCACAATAACGGTTTTACCGCCGTCCGCCAGATCGTTTATCACCTGCCAGAATTCACGACGGGCCTGAGGATCAACCCCGGAAGTTGGCTCGTCCAAAAAGACCAGAGGTGGATCATGCACCAAAGCACAGACCAAGCTCAGCCTCTGTTTGTAGCCCATGGGGAGCTCAGAAGTTTTCAGCTTCAGACTGCCTTCCAGGCCGAACTGGCTGAGCAGGCTTGCAGTGTTCTTTTTCGCCGCTGCCCAAGCTACACCATAGATACCCGCATAGAACTGAAGATTCTCGATAGCCCTCAGATCGCCATATAATGAGAATTTCTGGCTCATATAACCCAAGCTTCGCTTCACCGTTTCCGGGTTTTTTACCACATTCAGGCCGTTTACCGTTATGGAACCGGAACTGGGGGACAGCAATCCGCAGAGCATTCTGATCGTGGTGGTTTTGCCAGCTCCATTGGCACCCAGAAAACCAAAGATCTCAGCTTTGGTGATCTTCAGATTCAGCTTGTCAACTGCCGTGAAAGAGCCAAAGCTCCTGGTTAAATCTATCGTTTCTATCATCGCATCATCTTCAGGAAAACGTCTTCCATGCTTGGTTTGATCTGTTCCCAACCTTGCAGCAAAGGGCAAAGCTGCTGCCAATGCAGAAAGCTCGCATCGTCTATCTGCTGCTCCGTTCCCAGGTGAATCTCGCTGCCAAATAGCTGCAAATCTCCCAACCCGGGCTGCGTTTTCAGGTAGCGATACAAGCCTTGTAGATCACTGGATTGCAACCGGTATAAGAAGCCTTTCCAGGCTGCCAGAATTGCCTGAGGAGTTCCCTTTGCAATTATCCTGCCTTTGTCGATCAGGCTAATCTGGTCGCACTGTTCCGCTTCGTCCATATAGGGAGTGGAAACCAGAATGCTAATCCCTTCTTGCTTCAGGGCATGCAGGATATCCCAGAATTCCATCCTGGAAACCGGATCCACGCCAAAAGTTGGCTCGTCCAGCACGATCAGCTTTGGAGTATGGATGAGGGCACAGGATAGGGCAAGTTTTTGCTGCATTCCTCCGCTCAAGTTTCCAGCCAGCCTTCTGGCAAAAGGTTTCAGGCGTGAAAAGCGATACAGCCTTTCTTTGTTTTCCTTCCGCTCAGCAGATTTCACTCCGAACAGCCTTGCGAAAAAATCCAGGTTCTGCTCCACAGAGAGGTCTTTATACAAAGAAAAGCGTTGGGGCATATAGCCAATCTGAGCCCGGATGACTGCAGATCGCCTTAGCGCATCCAGCCCCAAAACCTCAATACTGCCATTTTTATAGGGTAAGAGGGTGCAGATTGCCCTGATCAGAGTGGTTTTTCCAGCGCTGTCGGGTCCGATCAGACCATATATCAATCCTTCCGGAACCTCCAGGTTTATCTCATGCAAGGCAGCTTGCGGCCCGTAACTGAAGCTGAGCTCTTTTACCGCGATTGCGCTCATGGCATCTCAATATCCACAGGCATGCCGTCTTTCAGTATCCCTGAAGGATTTTCGGCCCTAAGCCGCACCGCATAGACCATCACGCTACGGTTATCGGGGGTCAGGACTGTTTTAGGTGTAAACTCCGCTTTATTGCTGATGTGGATTATTTTGGCTTTCAGAGCTTTGGATTGTCCCTTCACCTTCAGCAGCATCTCCATTCCCGGTTTCAGCCTGGCCAGCCATTCCTCGTTTACATAGATATTCGTTTCGGGGGAACTGAGATTCGTGATCGAAGCCAACTGACCCAAGGGCGGGATGGTTTCTCCCTCGTTGTAAAAAAGGGTCTCCACTGTTCCGGAAAAAGGGCTGATAATGATACAATCGCTTAGTTTCTTGGCCAGGATTTTCTCCTGAGCTTGCAGGGCAGCCTTTTTTGCACTCAGGACACCCAGATTCTGTTTACTGGCCTTAAGCTGAAGCTCCGCTTTGCCTTGAATCAACTGGCTATCCTCCAAGTTTTGCAGGGGGATCACGTCGGCCTGGTAAAGCTTTTCGCTGCGGTTTTGCCTTCTGTTTTGATAGCCCAGGTCTTTTTCGGCAAGGACGATCTGAGTTTCCAGCAAGGCTTCCTGGGCTTGTAGTTCCCTGGCCGAAGCCTGAAGCTGCTCCAGGCTGTATTGCAGTTCACGGGTATCCAGAATTGCCAGAGTGTCACCTGGACTAATGTTATCGCCTTCCTTCACATTAAGGGTTAGTATCTTCCCACCACCCAGAGCGGAAATCCGGTAATTTTCCGCTTCGATCACGCTGGTCCAAACCGCTTTCTGGGGAGCCTTATGACAAGCGGCAAGCAACGTCAGGACGAATATCAACTGTGCGAATCTCTTCATTTTTCTTCCTCCTGGGTGCGATAGATGCCCTGTTTGATCAGCTTGAAGATCTCTTTCTCCCGCTCGGCCATAAAATCACCCTTCTTGAAATACTCCGAACCAATAATCTGTTCCAGGATCGGTCGGGCTACCACTGGATAGATACAGAGAGCCAGTAAATTCAGTAAAAAATGGACAGGATCGATGTTGGCAAGCCCTTCTTGCTGCAAACGGTTGCCGATCTCAGTTAAAATGTAAGCCGGGTCATGCCCTTTTTCAGCAAGACTCTTCTTGAAAAGTTGGGGTAAAACTTTTGCTCCGCTGTTCAATTCCCACAGCACAAAACGCATTAAGTCCGGAGAAGCCAGGATTTCTCGCAGGTATTTGCGGATCAAGCTCTGCAGCCAGGCATCGAACTCGCTGTCTTCATCGAACAGCTCAAACAAAGAGTTTATCAGCCTGGAAAACTGCTGATTCAGAACTGCTTCATACAGCCCCTGCTTGGTTTTAAAGTGATAGTGCAGCAGTGCTTTATTTATCCCTGCACGATCGGCTATCACCTGCATTCTTGCTCCCCCAAAGCCTTTTTGTAAAAACTCGGTAATGGAAGCTTTCATGATTCGCTCTTTGATTCCTTCTATCGCCATAAATATCAATTCCTTATGGATCTATATTTAACCATTTGGTAAAAATCATGGGATAGACCTTGGTTGTCAATGAATATTTTCTTCTACAGCCAAAGCTGGGTTACACGTTTTTTTCGCTTGACTACAGCGGCACCTCAGGATAATATGTCTTTATGTAGCATTTCAGACGGGCTAAAGTCCCGCAGGTTTTTTTCTTTCACACAGTATATAAACAGGAATTCTACATTTAATCAGGAGATTCACTATGAATGTATGGAAAACAATGATGGCAATACTGATTGCCCTTGGCATGATGAGCTGCGCAACAGCAGGAATGAGCCCCATGGATGTTTCCGGGCCAAGCCCGGTGGTGGGAGTGGTAAAAAACGTCCGGGAAGCGGTAGTCCAAATCCGGGTGGAAGCCAAAGTAAACGTTCCCGGTTTTCGCAATCCCTTCTTCGACGACCCATTTTTCCGCCAGTTTTTCCCTCAACAACCGCAAGAGCAAACCCGTCCTGTGGTTTCCATGGGCAGTGGTTTCATATATGAGTATAACAGCACCACCCGTGAAGCCTTTATTCTGACCAACAACCACGTGGTGGAGCAAGGCCGCCAGGGCACGATTACGGTTACCATGGCCGACAAGGTTACCTATACCGCTTCGGTGGTCGGTCTGGATCCCAATACGGACGTGGCCGTGATCAAGATAACCGTGAAGGAAGATGAGAAAGTAACCGTTGCTCCCTTGGGCGATTCGGACAAGCTGGAAATCGGCGAATGGGCTATTGCCATCGGCAATCCCTTCAATGAAGGTTTGGACAGAACCGTTACCCTGGGAGTGATTTCCGCTACCAGCCGGGCCAACCTGAATCTGGGCGACAATTCTCCCATCTATCAGGATTATATCCAAACCGATGCAGCCATCAACAGCGGCAACAGCGGTGGCCCTTTGCTAAACATAAAAGGTGAAGTGATCGGCATAAACTCCGCTCTGGCCAGTAATAACGGCGGAAACGTGGGCATCGGCTTTGCCATTCCGATCAATCTGGCCAAACGCGTGGTGGAAGACCTCGTGGCCAGCGGCAAGGTTACCCGTGCCTACATCGGGATTTTGCCCCAGGAAATTACTCCGGACATCATGGAGTCCTTTAACCTGAAGGAAGTGGCAGGCGTGCTGGTTTCCAAGGTGGAAAAAGACTCTCCGGCTGAAAAAGCAGGTTTGCAGGTGGGCGACGTGATTTTGGAGATCAATGGCGAGAAGATCAGCAGTGTGGCCAAATTCCGCATTGCCATCGCCACAGCGAGAATCGGTTCTGAAATCCCCTTGAAAATCGTGCGCGACAACAAAGAAAAGACCGTAAAGATATCCTTGGAAGCCTTCCCCGACGACGCAACCGTAGCCTCCGACACCGTGAAAGGCGGAGTTGCCACAGGTATCAGCGTGGACGCCATCGACAGCTCTGCGGCAAAACGCCTTGGCATAACCGGCGACAAGGGTGTGGTAGTTACCAAGGTGGAGCCCAATTCCGTGGCCGCCAAGTCCGGTTTGCGGGTTGGCTATGTGATTATGAGTATCGACGGCACCGAAGTAAATAGCCCCAAGGAATTCGGCACCGTGCTGGATACTGCCAAGGAAAACATGGAGAAGGAAAATCGTAAGACCATCCGGCTTTATACGATAGATAACAACAAACAGCCGGCTTTCCTGATCTTGAAATTCGAATAAAAACCCCAATAAACACAAAAACAGGCGGAATTCCGCCTGTTTTTTGTATCTGTTCAAATCACCAGTATTTTACTTCCGAAATATCTGGATAGCCTTCGTTGTAGTAATCTGCCACCAGCCAATAGTCTTTATTATAGCCCAAGAGAAGCTTCCTGCCTTCTCCGAATTCCCAGCTATAAACTTCATAATCGTCGTCATACTCGCCTTCATCATGCCAATCGTAAGCGGCATCATAGGCGATATCCCAGATATCCTCTTCGGGCTGTTCGATATAAAAAACCTGCCAGGAAACCAGCGAACCATTGGGCTTATCGAAGTGGCAAACAATCTGATCCACGTATTCGTTTTCATAAGAGACAAAAACCGTGCGACTTCCCTCTTCTTCCAGTATTTCGAAGGCTGGGTCATAACTTTCCATGCTATCCTTTACGGCAGGATAACTTTCACCATAGAATAGACCAAAAAGCCCCGTTTGGGCAAAGAGTGACCAAGCAGCCACGATAAGAATGCAGGTAATCAATAGTCGTTTCATTCAGAACTCCTGATACTAAAAATTACCCATATAATAAGCAACTGGCGTTCCAAGGCAAGGCGTATTTGCAGGATATGGCCCCAATCCAATGCCTATAAGCGCAGCAATGCTGGTTCCAGCTAACCGGTAAGATCATTCGTGGCACCGTCATTAAGTTCAGGTTGTGATTCTTCCATCTACCATCTGGATGCTATAGTCTGCTTTATCAGCCAATTGTGGATTGTGTGTCACCAAAATGACAGTTATCCCTTCTTTTTTGTTCAAGTCGTGCAGAATCTCAGATATCTCTTCGCTACGCCGGCTGTCCAGATTTCCCGTAGGTTCGTCAGCCAGCAGAATTTTCGGTTTGTTTAGCATTGCTCTGGCAATTGCAACACGCTGCATTTCTCCTCCAGAGAGTTCACTGGGTTGGTGATATAATCTATGGTCAAGACCAAGTTTTCTGGCAAGATCGGCTACCTCTTCTTTTGAGACTGACCTGTGGGAAAAAGCTGTGGGAAGCATAATGTTTTCTTTCACATTTAGTGTAGGGATTAGATAGAACTTCTGGAAAATGTAGCCGAAAAGGTCTCTTCTTAGCAGGGTTAGTTTCTTTTCCTTCAATCCTTTGTTTCCGGAAAACACAGTGATTCCGTTGATAGCCAATTCCCCTTCACTTGGTTCATCCAGGCATCCCAAAAGATGCAGTAAAGTAGTTTTCCCCGATCCAGATGGTCCTACGAATGAAACAAAATGACCCTCTGAGATGTCCAGGCTTACTCTGTTTACAGCGGTTATCTTCTCTGCTCCGCGCTGATATATCTTGCTGATTCCGGATGCTTTTATCAGGCTGCTCATAATACCCCCTCGTTTTCTCTGATAGCTTCTATGGGCTTTATTTTTGCCGCACGAATGGCGGGATAAATCCCACTTACAAGTCCTATAGCTACTATTATTCCGATGGATTTCAAGACCAAGGCAAGATCGATCCCAATCAAAGCTCCGTTTGGAGCATAGGGCATAATATGGCGGATTAGGGATTCCGTCAGTTCAGCTGTGGTAACTGCCAGAAGTGAACCAAAGAGGCTGCCCAGGATACACAGGATTATGGTTTCAAACCAGATTAGCTGAAATATGTGAATCGTGGTAGCTCCCATCGACTTCATTATACCTATCTCCTGATAGCGCTCCAATACTGACATCAGAATGGTGTTCATAACTCCAAACATTGCTATCAGAATGGCAATTATTGCGATTGACATAACCATTATCTTGGCTGTGGATACCAGGTTGGAAATAGTGTTTTTCACCTGCGCCATGGAAACCACCTGCACATCCGGGATGCTATAGAGCTTTTCTTCATAAGCGTTGATGTCTATATCTCGATTCACTTTGATCCCGATGCTGGTAAGCTGACCGGGAATACCAAAGATATCTTGCACGGCTTTGTAGGGTAAGAAGATAGTTCCGTCATCCTGTGTTCCGCTTCGCTCGAGGATGCCTACCACCATTACTTCCACTTCCTTTTCCGGAATCAACAGAAAATCACCCACTTCTCTTTGTTCCAATTCGGCTACTTCATAGCCCAAAACAGCTTCTTTGGCGGTGCTATCTTTGAACCAGGTTCCCTGGGTAAAGCGAAGATAGGGTTTCATGCCCGGATAGGTTTTGGGATCTATACCCAGATAAGCTACAAAACCCCCTTCTTCACCTTTATTTATATCGAAGGCTGTTTGCATCAGCATGGGAGATAGCTTGTCAACCGCTGGATCAGCCTGCAGGCTATCCAGAGTGCTTTCGGGCATATAGCGCAAACTCTGGCTACCTTGCAGCATCAGAGTCGCAGCTTCGTAGGGGCAGCCTTTGGCCGTAAGCAGGATTTGAAATCCCAGATTGTCAATATCTCTGTTTAATGAGGCCTCGTAGCCACGGTTGAAACCAAACAGGCTTACCAACACCCAAGCGGATAGTGATATACCGATTATTGTAAGGATGCTGCGAATCCTTTTGCGGCGAAGGTTTTTATATGCAATGCCGGTTATGCTTGGCATATTTACTCCTTATTTCTTGTTGAATACAAACATATCCATCAGAATCAAGTTCTTTTTTACACCCCGTAAGGTAGCCAAAAAGTCTGTTTTTGATTCTGGAGATGGATTTTTAATTGATGCTGCTTTACCGGATCCAGTTCCTGTTTTTATGTTCAGCTTTTCGAAGTCGTTCAGTCCCAGCCCAATGAACTGCTGAGAGAAGCTATTGTTCTTGAACAGCTTACCATGTTTGGAACTCAGTTTTTGGTAGTAAAAGGCACGTATCTTACCCTGGGGGCTTAGCGCAAGAAACACTTGCAGCCCTCCATACTGACCCTTTTGATTTACTCCGTGAATGTAACCGAGAAGGGTTTTTCCCTGAAAAACTGTATACAGGGTATAGGGGACATCCACCTGTTCATAGCTTCCAGTGAATTTATCGCCCAAGCGATTTTCCACTTCTTGCAGGGCAGATTTTCCGCCTATCTTGGTAAGTGACATATAGTTGGTTTTATAGCTGGTAGAGCTGGGGAACAGCCGTTTTACATCTGCATCGGGATCGTTGAGGTCGCATCCGGTGGCTGCTGCAAGCAACCATGGGATCATTACTAAGGCTATGACGAACAATCGTTTAAACATGATGACTCCTTATGGCGAGAAAGGCTTGTAGAAGTATAACTGAGCAGCCAGCTTCCATTCCTCATCTTGTGCCAGGTAATCTGTCATGGCACGAAAAGTGATGTCTGGAGTGATCTGCAGAGACGCTGCAAGGGAGTAGTTGCTTAGGTCTGTATTCACTTGATGGCTATGCAAAACCTGAGCTTCAAGCTTTAGCCTGTCCTCTGCAAAAAGGTTGTAACCCGCTCTTATCAGAGCTGCGTAGGCCTGCTGATCAAAGAAACTGCCAGCCAGCAGGTCTGCTTTCAATTCGTAGTTCAGATACCGCAGATTTGCATCCATTCCCAGATAGTTCATTTTGTGCAGCGTATATTCGCCTGTGCTAGCTTCTGGATGTCCCAGCATGTATCCCATGGCCTCCAACACTCTGCCATGAGCACCTGAGAATCCAAAATTGAAGTTTTGGGAGTTAAAATTGCCCAATCCCAATCTACCGGAAATCAGATAGTTGCCTTCCCTATTGTAAAGACGCATACCCGAACCATTGGTAATGGACAGGGCTGGCTGCCATAATCCAAGATCCTTTCCTATCCCCAAGCCCCAATCCCGATCGTAGTTAAATACCCGGCTACTCATGTCGGCAAGCAGAGCAGCATGATTGTCCAGGTTCTGGTTTAAACCCAAGGCGGGCTTGTTGCTTCCGATCCAAACATCCAGCGGGTTGGTTTTCAGCTTGATATATGCATTATAAAGCTGGGAAGCGAATCTTGGTTCCTGGGATTCCTGATAAGCTACACGGTATTGAATCGCAATTAATCCCCAATCCCGGTTTTCAACTCCCAATCTTTGAACATAGTCGAATCCCAACGATGGTTTTTGCATGGCGTGATGGGGATGATGTGAATATAACGCAATTTCCTGATCGGCGAAATCATAAGCTCCCACCATCTGAGCCTCCCAAAAGAAGAGCTTATCATTTGCCAGTAAGGGGGTTAGCAGCAGCAGATTGATGATCGCCAAACAAATCGTGGAGCCAAACCCGGGCCTGCCAGCATCCCTGAGGGATCTGTGCTTTCTAATCATGAGTTCCTCTATGCTTAGATCTTGGTTTGAACCAAGCCCTTAAAGAGCTCTCGTGAGTTCTTTGCTACTTTCAGCTCGATTTCCCAATCTCCCAGCATCATGAAGTTCACGTCTATCAAGTGCCTTTTGTTCTTGTTCAGCTTCATTTGCCGGTCACCAGTGTCGTGGGAACCGCGCATAGAGGGCATATAGGCGTTTGCCGTCACTTTGAAATCGTCGCTTCGCTTATTGTCTTTACTCCTGAATATGTCCACCATTAATACTGCCATCCCGATTTTGGGTTTCTTTTGCCAGGAATAAACCAGGTAGTAATCGTTGTTTATGCTGTGCTTCCTGCCTTCTTTCAGAACTTGCGAAGCAGGATTAGTGTTGCTGGCCAGGGTTACTTTGTTTGAATCGTCACAACTGCCGCAATGCTGTCCCCAAAGGGGATAGGCACTGCTTATGGCGATCAGGGCTATTATGAGGTATTTCATTTTGTCTCTCCTAGTTTTTTATCAGTCGTTTTATTGTCGCTTGCAGCTCGTCCATAATCTCTTCAGAGCCGGATCGGATCTGCTCGAGAATGCATGAATTCAAGTGCGCCTTAAAGAGGAGCTCAGCCACCGAACCAAGGGCACTTCGAACCGCGGATATCTGGGTGAGGATATCGTCGCAATACTGATCCTCCTCGATCATCTTGATTACTCCGGAGATCTGGCCGTCAATTCTTTTCAGCCGGTTTACCAGTTTTTTCTTGGTCTCCACATCGTGATGTGACTTCCGTGCTACGTGGCAGCGCTTGGTTTCCATGTTTCCTCTTTGTGTTTTTTACTATACCCCTGGGGGGTATATGACATTATAAGCAAAGTTCGGATCGACGCAAACATGAATTTTATTCCAGACTGCAAAAGCATGATGCGGAAAACCTGTGGGTTACTGCCTTACTCAAACTACTAAAGGTGTCAGGCCTTGCATGCTTGGGTTCCCGTCGATACATATCATACTGGAGTCATACCGGAGTCATACCGGATGAGCATGCGGTATGACTCCG
>CAZGWB010000055.1:0-18531 GCA_964529335.1 uncultured Candidatus Cloacimonas sp. | reverse complement strand
GGCTGCCATCTTGCAGCAGTTCCTGGATAACTTCCATGTGAAATAGGCTTCTGTCTACTCTAAAATCACACTATTGAAAAGGCGGGTATAAACCGCCTTTTCTGTTATGATGATCAATCAAGTTCGATTAAACCGCCAGATTCTGCAAGATATTCATAACAACGTTATCTTTTTGGTTACCTTACCTTTAGCTCATATTGCCATTAAAGGGTAAGCTAATATCTTTATTCAGAAGCGCGCTGATTCCGCTATGCCTCTTTTCCATATTCTGCTTCAGCCCCTTTCCTTCATCAGGCGAAGTCCAAAAGGAAAATAACCTTCGGATTTGACATGAGAGGTCGATACCCGCAAGATACTTACCCTAACCCAACCTCTGAGCTTGTTCGTCTCCGACCTCATCTTATGCCAGGAATTCTGTAAACTCCTTCAGCTGTGATCCTGTTTCCCTTGTATCCAATAAATCTGTCTGTTTCTCATTCATTATTCACCTCTTTTTTTCACAGCTGCGTCAGGGTTGGGGTTCGGTCAAGCGTAGACTACTGCCCAATAGCGGGAGTAAAACAGCGAGTAAAAATAGCTTGACTTGGTTTGGCTATTGGGAAAACATGTTTTTTTTATATCAGCTTAGGATGCTTTTCTCCAGAGGGGAAAAAAACGGACATGGGACTGAATCAATAATCCTGCATCAAGGTGTTATATTCAATGAAGGCAATGAACAGGAGGAGACTATGAAACAAATGCTCATCTGGCTGGCGGTGGCGGTTTTGCTGTTTTCCTGCAGCGACGAACCCACCAAGCTCACTTTGAACGACAGTAACCGGGATGCCGTGGCTCATCTTAGTCCTGATCCCGACATCCTTGGAAACACCGAAATTTTCTTTATTCCCTCAACCATTCAGGGCTCGGCCATCTGGATCTTGAACGGACCCGGCTCTCATGTGGGAGTAGATATCCGGGATACCGATAATGCCGCTTTTATTTACTATGCAGACAGCTATATCGGCAAAGGCAGCAATTCCGCCCAAACCGGTACCCAGATTCCCTGGAATACTTGGATGCGGGTTCGGCTGGTGGTTTACGAATCTGGCCTTTCCGGAATCATCATCAGCCTGATCCAAGGCATGGGACTGGATTTCTTCGACAGCCTGGATTCCTATATGATAGAACGAATCTACGAAACCGATGTGTACCTGGCCTCAAACGGGACCCGCTATAGCAGACCTGTGAAAGAATATAGCCAGTTGAAAGGTAATACCATAAGCAAGGTTGTTCAATAGATAACCGGTCAAAGGGACTTGGTTTTCTAGACACAGAGAGACAGAGGGACAGCGACATCTGTGAGGGTATCCATTTTTTAAGTGAAGAGAGGTAGTTGGACTGGGCTTCAACGCTGCTTTTCCTTACTCTGGTTGGGAAGTAAGCTTTCAGCGCAGCTCAATTGCGCTTAGCCAGGATTAAGCAAAGGTCAAGAATAAATGGAAATATTTATTGACGTATACCAAAGCTCGTATATGTTGTATTTATGAGCTCCTGCTACTTGTTTATGAATGTGTAAATCTCAGAAAAGAAACTGGCGGAGATATTTGATCATCTTATCGCATAAGCACAAAATGAAAAGAAAGGTATATAGAAATAAAGGAAGATTACATGAAGCGAAGCTACCTGTTGCTGTTGTTTGTTATCGTTGTTTTTACCTTAGCCGCAATGGATATCCCGTATTCCGACCAAGCGGTGATGAATAACTCAAATCTAATTGATGAGTTTGTCCGGATAGATCCGGATGATAGGCAACCAGAAACCCTGGATACAAAAGTATGGGTGTGGCAGGAGAAGGGCAAACTAATGATTCATTTTTCCTGCGTAATCGACGAGAACTTCCAGGTGGGATCTCTCGTCCGCCGGGATAATGGAAGCCGGGCTGATTACCTTAGAGTGCAGCTTATTACCATGCCGTCTGCCAATTTTGCCTATCTGTTTGGCGCATATCCCCAAGGGCATCTGGTAGATGGCATCCGCCAGGCTGATATGGGTGTAAACTATCAATGGGATAGCGATTACACGTATGAATCCACCTATAATGATTCGCTGTGGACGGTGACCTTCTGCATTCCCTTGGGATCCTTGAGGTTCAAGCAGGAATTGCCATATACTTGGGGATTGATTCTATCCCGAAACCATCAGACCTCAGAGGATTTTTTCAGTAGTCCCTACGCAAATACGGATAGCAAGCTGGACTATTTTAAACAGGCTCACAGAATAGTCCTGCATGAAAAGGTTAACCGTGAGTTTGGCCTGAAGATAAAACCCTACTTTGTAAAAAGCTACGATTTGGTAAATAAGACAGATAGCTTCGATCCTGAGATGCTGGGCATGGACATAGCCTTAAATCCAGGACAGCAAACAAAAATTAAGCTCAGCTTAAATCCGGATTTTTCAGATGTGCCGCCAGATGATGCCCAGGATATCTATAATATGGAAACTCCCGTTATGTATTCGGAAAACCGTTTTTTCTTTGTAGAGGATCTGGATGCTTTCGGGCTCGATAACAGCGTGTTCTATTCCCGAAATATCAATAAACCGTCTTTTGCCTTCAAGCTCACCGGCAATACCGGTTCTACCAAGTGGGGAATACTTGGGGCAAAGGACGAAAAAATAATGGATGGCAACCAGGTGCAAAACTATGACGATTATTACCAAGTGCTGTCCATTATTCCCAGTTTCTCCATCTTTACCTTGGGTAATGCCCTGATCAGCAGAATCAACCAAGGATATTACAATCATGTGTATTTTGGTAACTATGATGTGAAGTTAGGCAAAGACCTGATGCTGAATACGGAAGTGACAGGAAGCATAACGAAATATGACGGAGAATACAACAACGAGTTGCTAAAGGGATATATGATACACGGTGACTTGAATTTCAGCCCCGGGAATTTTGATAATTACATTCGCTACAACAAGGTAAGCAGGGACATCTTTTTGGATGCGGGATACCTTTATTATAAAGACTATCAGAGCTATGGCCTGTCTATGGATTGGAAATCCGATCCCGGCTATGGATTCATTAAGAACAAGCAAGGTTACTTCAATCTGAATTTCGTCGATTGGTATAACGGGGGAAATACCTATAATGAGTCTTCGGTTTACGGCAATGTGGGAATTGATTTTAAGCCGAACCTGAATTTCTCGCTAAACACTACAACCGGCACGACTTATGATAAATTGTGGAACAAACACTATTTCTATGGCCTGAGATCCAGCATTTCCCGGGACAAAGAGGCCTGGGCCAGGATTACCCTGGCAATCTCCTATGCCGACGATCTTGTAAAAGCCCTGAACGATACCTATGAGAAATTTGGTTTTGAACTATACGTTTCCGGTGATATTGCCAAAAAGTATGCATATACCATAAGCTGGCTGCTGAATGACTACAGCTATCCCCGGAATAATGTGATAGATAATGGTCAGGGTCCTGTAAACGTCCAACTGGACGACTGCTATTCAGTTATTAATGCCAGCCTGCGTTTCAATCCCAATCTGAAACTGGGTCTTACCGGAGGCCTTAGTTATACCAATTATACCGTGCCTGGCAGCTATGCCGATCTGCAGTTCTATGGCAATCTACAATACGAGTTCAAGCGAGATTATTTCCTCTATGCTGGTATTAAAAGCTCGCAATACCAGGATGACAAATCCACCTTCAGCGATCCCTTGGGACATTATCTCAAAAACAGCGCTACCGCCTATGTGAAACTGGCTATCACGCTGTGAGGCTTCAGATGACTCCGGTGAGGATTAGTCGCATTTGTTTGGCAGCCCATTAGTATAGTCCACAGATTTATTGGCATGATAATGGTAGAATCACGTATTCCCCGCATATTACAATTCAGAGACCGAAAATGTAATATGGGATTCCATATTATACTTTCTGGCGTTTAAAATATAATATGGGAATCTGTATTTCATTTTGGGTGGCTGAAATATGAGGCTGGAGACATTGGGCAATTGATTACTCTCTAAAGGTATCAATGTAGCTTCTGAACATGAAAATGCGGTTTCTGGAGTAACCGGTTGTTTCTTGTAGAATGTTCATAACTACAAGGCTATTAACCAGTTGACTGGCGGGAACATATTTGATGTTAAGAAGGCTTTCAACTTGTTTTATTGTGATGACAGGCGCTTGATACAAGTGCATCAATAGCTTTCGAGCATTCTCTGCCCTTCTCCCAAGTTTTACCAAGTTATTTTCAATGCTTCGGTGAAGTTTCAAGATACTGTTGAAGGTATTCTTCCCCTTTTCGGATGTATCAATCACTGCTTGTAAGAAGAACCGTACCCAATGGCTCATGTCATTTGATTCTCTTACCCGGGTAAGTGCATCATAATATTGACCTCTATGCTTCTCGAAGAATTCTGAGAGATATAGTGTTGGCTTTAGCAGAAGATTGTTGCTAACCAGATACAAGGTTATCAGAAGCCGACCGATACGACCGTTGCCATCTTGAAATGGATGGATGGTTTCAAATTGGTAATGAGCCAAGGCACATCGGATCAAGTGAGGTACATATACACCTTCATTATGAAGAAATCTCTCGAAATCATCTAATAAGTCTGGCATATCTTCAGTATGTGGTGGGATATATGCCGCATCTGCCAAAGAAGAGCCACCGATCCAGTTCTGACTGGTTCGAAATTCACCAGGGGTCTTGTGTTTACCGCGCACATTGTTCATGAGAATCTCATGTGTAAGCCTAATCAACCGCAAGGAAAGAGGTAGGGATTCCAGATATTTAATGGCTTCATTCATCGCTTTCACGTAGTTCTGAACTTCCTGCCAATCATCCCGCTTTTCGGGAACTATGGCATCGGATTCTTTAACCACGTCATCGATATCTGTCTTTGTCCCTTCTATCCGGCTGGAGGTATTGGCTTCTTTCAGGATGTGCATACTGATAAACAAATCCACATTGGGTACGATCCTTGAGAAAGCATTCAGCTCTCCCAAAGCCTGAGTGGCTTTTTCCAGCAGCACATTTATTCTTGAGTCTTCCCACGTCCACTCCTGGTTGATCTTAGCAGGCAAGAAGCTTTTATACTGATACTGGTTCCGGTAAACACCTGATTTAAAGTCTTCGAATTTCATCGTATTCTCATGGGTTATTCAATCAATGTTTTTGCTTTGATGTGGTATTCAATATCGGACTCTTTGCAGAAGTCTATAACTGTCTTAACTTTTTCATTATAGAAGTTCTGATAATCTGGATATGCTGATACTAACTTATTGTAATGCAATCTACCGAAGATAATCCTATTTGTAAAAGATACTCTATCAAGTAAGGTTGGTAGGTCTTGCTCAACTATATTGGGAGTGGGATACGGTTCAATACTGACCCATGTTTTACAACCCATTATATGGAGGTTCTTCATGCTTCCTAAGCGCGTGGGATAATCTGCAGAAAATGCCTCATATTGCTTTCTAAAGCACTCGTCGAAAGAAACCAAAGAAATACCCCATTCATGCTTAATGTCAAACTTGGAAAGCTCCGGTGGGAGAATTCCTTTGGTAAGAGCCGTGCATTTTATACCATAATGATCCAACAATTTGATGATCTCCAGACTCATTTCTGTAACCTCGGGATGGCCGAACATAAAGGGGTCGGTGGTGAAGCACAGATGCACTGACTTTATGCGCTTCTGCTGTTTTGGGATCTCTTTCTTTAACAGATCAATCGTGTTTTCAACGAGCTTAGTATCCAACCAATCATTATAATCTTTTACTCTGCCAAATCTGCGAGCCATCATAAATGCATAACATGGATAAGTACAACCATGAGAACAGCCCAATACATGGTTAATTGTGAAGTCGCCATATTCAACTCCGGTTATGTAAAGCAGGCTTTTTCTATGTATATATTTCATATTATCCAGATATTGTAATCTTGTCACGGCCAGTGATGCCGGTTTTTTTACTGTCAATACGTTCAATCTGTGCGTTACCATTACACTCTAAATCCCTCAAAGTTTTCCTGATGTCTTTCTCAAGGTAAGGAGTAGAGTCTATGAGTTGTTCTGTGATATAGGTAAAGGTTATAGTACTATTAGAGAAACTATCTAAAAGTAGCTTTTTTAAATACTCTTCTTTGAATTCCTCAGTTTCGAAAAAATTAGCATGATCTTTCAACTTCCCTAGATAAGATAGAATTCCATCATTGGTTTCTGCAACACAGCTCTTCATAATCGAAACACCCTTGAGGTTGTTTGTTAGATGAATGAGATAATAGATTGTTCGATTTCGATTAGGATAGCATACCCTAAATGGCATAACAAATCTTGCCGCTTTCTTCAGTTGGTCACGGTACAATCCAATTACTGCCTGTTCTTTTTGATGAGAGTAGCAGTCCCTAATTTCTCTCCATTGCTCACATCCGAACAATTCATCCATACAATTTTCCACAGTAGTATTTGATATATGACGCTGAACGGAATCGTACATGAAGTTAAGAAAGACTTCGGACTTTTCGACATTCATGATTCTTCTGATAGTGCGGTATTTTTTGCGAAAAACCAAATGTATCAACAAAGAAGAACGATGGAGCTAAGACCTTATCTGATTTTCCAATATCGTCTAGAATCTCGTTAACTGAATGATCAAAGTCATCGTGAATATAGTATGGTGTTCTTAGGTTGGGGAGATAATCGGCATAGACTTTTATTAGATTATCGAGATTCTCTTTCTTTTTTTCTATACAGATCATCCTTAGCTCATTAGCTTTATTTCCTTTATTCAGCCAAGCTTTGGCAGCTAATATTGGAGATCCAGGTTCGAAACTAATCCCATCAGAAGTGTAAACTCCACAACCGCCAAAGCAATCAAAGTAGTTTACAGGGTGATACTTGCCTAGTATGGTAAACCATTTTTCAAGATAGCATTGAAGCATTTCATGCTTAGTTTTTGTGTGCTCCTTATATATCCATGCAAAGTAGTTTTTCCCTGGAACGGTTATAGGTTGCTCTTTACTCATTCTACCCCCTTTAATCATATCCCCTTGGTAAAGGTATTAGCAATTCTCAGCCGATTGGCTGTTAGATCTATTAAACCTGCATACAAGGCTTCTACATCTTGACCGGTTACGCCTATCGCTTTAAAAACAATTTCATCTAGGGCTTTTCTATCTGACAAAGAATTGGTCTTCAGGCTTTCAATCAGCTCGGAAACCCCGGTAAAATGGAAAAAGCCTACCAGGAATTTCAATACATTGCTTTCTTTGATAAGAGCGGATAGCCTGGATTTCGGGGATGTTTTGTCCGAAATGGTGATAAAATTACTCATTGGTTTCTCTGGTTTCCATCAGGGTATTCATCCATACGCTTCAGCCTATCATAGTAATCTGGTGTCTGAAGATTTGTATTATCAGTAGCATTATGATATGAGTGGAAAATAACTTGATCTTTCTTTCCAAACAAGCGAATCATACTGGGAAGAGATGCTGTCCTTTCTGCCAATTCAGAGATTATTAGCCCACTACCTTGGAGGTATTTTCTACCGATTTTCCCCCGCTTCTGATTATCCCGCAGGGAGCTGAAACCGCTATTAATCATCATTCACGCCTCATTACATTTTTTGGCTAAGCTGATTCAAAATGCCAATTTGCTAAATTCGTTAAAGCTTACATTTTGTCAAGCAAATGTGCAAATAACTGCACAGCAATTCCTGGTTGCCAGGGCTTGCCATAACTGTATTGCCTTAGCGGTTTGGCTGGTTTTCAAGTAGTTTTTTATCTGCGTGGGTTTTGGCCGCGATAGGGTTATTATTTAGTTAAGGTTAAAATCCATCCCAGAGAGGTTTGCCATGAAGAAGGCTTGTGTGTTTGTTTGCCTTTGCTGTTTTTATTCTTTGCTATTGGCTGAATTCAGCTATGGTCTAACGGGTGGTATGCATAGTTCGGGGTTAAAGTCTGAATCCGGCACCAAGGGGAAGAGCGTTTCTCTGCCCCATCTATCATTCACGCTGCAGTTTCCTTTTGAAGAGCAGTTTGTCTTCCAGCCCGAGCTTTGTTTTTTACGCCAGGGAGCAGATTATGACCAAGCAGGGGTTATTTCCCGATTTCGTTATTCGGTATGGACTCTTCCCCTTAAGCTGAAATACAGCATCAGAAAAAACTCGTTGGCGATTCAACCCTATGCCGGGCCGGAACTGGGCTATACCATGGTGGCGGGTTCGATTATCCAAACCGGATCGGATGAGCTATACATCGATCTCACCGGAAACGGACTCGACAGAATGGAGCTGGGTTTGGTTGCCGGTAGTGATCTGATTATTCGGGAGCATTTTCTCTGCGGCGTGGAGGCTCAGATAAGCAAAAACCTGAAAGAGGAATATGGCGGCATCGGCTTTGCCAGCGGATACAAATGGCAGTTGATGTGGAATCTGGGATTTTTACTAAAGCCCTACCGTTAGTCTTCCAATCAATCCCAATCCCTCATGGGAGATATCAAGAACTGAGATTTGTGTCACCCCTGCCTAAGTTCAGGGTTCGTAACATTCTCAATGCCTGGGACTTATGTCCCAGCCTAAGATATTTCACCCCTGCGGGCTTTGCCAACTGGTTGCACCCCAGTGGGGTTTCACAGCATTCCCTCGTTTGACAGCCTCATGATATAAATCTCTTACCCATGCTTGGCACGCGGATGCCTCGCCACATCCACGCGGACTCCTCCCGGATGCGATCCGCGAGGACTTCGGGTGGCTTCCGGGTGGAGTTCGTGTGGCGAGCAAGGATCGCCTTAGCTTAGTTCCTGCTCGATTCGCTGGTATAGCCGGGTGGGACTGTCCTGCTTCATTTTGCTGCCGAGTTGTTCGGTAAGCTCTTTGGGAAGAGGAAGTTGCTTCAGGTTATTGTCCTTGAAAAGCCGGTAGATGTCTTTCGAATATTTTTCACAACTGATGCAGGTTTGCGGGATGGCAAAAGCCTTGCGCATCCGTTTGTAGATTTCGCCAAAATCCTCTTCGGCGATGTTTCCGAACGAGATATTCAAAAATTCGCAGGGCTGCACGTCTCCCTTGGCATTCAGATAAATCCTGTCCGTTCCTCCTGCCGTGCAGCCAAACATAGTGGGGTCTTCTTCGATGATCTGAGCCGAAATGGCAGGGAAACCGGCAAACTTCGGATCCAGATTGTATTTATTCACCTTGGTCTTGATTAGCCGGAAGTCTTCCGCGGTGTATTCTTCCGCACCGCTTTCCAGCCAGCCACCGGAAGGCTTGGGTTTGATAATCTGCACCAGCGAACCGCCGAAGTCCTTGGCTTGCTGCATCACTTTCTCGAAAGTGCCGTTGCGAAAATCCTCCAGCATCAGGCAGGAATTGAAGGCCACGGCGATGCCCACTTCATGGCAAAGTGCGATGGCATCTACCATGTTTTGCCAGGCCAGATCATTGCCCATAAAGGCATTAACCTTCTCGGGGTAAGGGGAGTGCAAAGAGAACATGATAACTGAAAGGCTTGTTTTCTTCAGTTCCAAGAGCCGCTCTTTGGTAATTCCGTGTCCGGTGGAATTCACCCAGATTTCGGAACGGTCGTCGATCTGGCGGCAAACCGCCAACAGCCTGTCATAGGTCAAAAACGGTTCACCGCCCTCGATATTGAAAAAGGCAACTCCATGATTCTGCAGGTATTTAACCGCAGTCAGCAGCTTATCCAGAGCGACATCCTTGCCTGTATCCAAGCGCTGATAGCAATGCGCACAGCGATAGGTGCAGGCAGAAGTGACGGAAACCAAAGCCACTACGCAAGGCAATTTACGGCCAAACACGGCAAACTTATCGCAAGCCGTGAAAAAAGCCCGGGACGGAAATCCCGGCACATACATATCCAACCGGACGAACTTGCCGATCTGCACGAATTTGTTGTGGGTAAGCCTGCCCAAGAATAAGTTCAGGCGCAAAAGGGTAAGGATGAAGCGCCTGGGATTCATATCACGCAGGCAACGCGCCAGAAAATGCAGGACAACAAATAGCTTTACCTTGTAGATAAACAAGGTTTTATGATAACCAAAAAGTTTAATCTCCGGCATGCTGAACTCCTTTTCCGGATGCCCCAGAAATCCATTTTGCTGATACCAGCGAACGCTGTTTCCGATCCCTTGTGGCAAGGGGGTTTTAGCTTCGAAGCCCAGCAGGTCTTTGGCTTTTTTTGCCCTGTATTCGATATTGTCGAACATCATGTTCACGCGCGACCTGCTTAGCATTGGCGGGTCTTTTTGCCTGGTGAGAGTGGCGAAGAGCTCAAGTCCAAATCCAATTGGATAAACGAGCCATTTGGGCAACAACTTGGGCGGTTTATGCCCTGCTTCGCGGCAAAACAGGGTGTAAATCTCATTCAAACTCGCTGCCGCGGGATTTCCCACGATAATCCGGTTTACCCCGGTCAGCTTTTTGCGGAAAGCCAGCAGATAAGCCTGCGCCAGATCGGGAGCATAGATTACCTGAAACTTGTTTCTCCGGCTGCCAGGCATATAGCGAAGGCCGTCCTGAACCGCTTTCAGATAGGCATAGAAACCGCTGCTAAACTCCCGCTCGCCATATACCCAAGCCGGCTCGAGCACGGTTAGATTCAGCCCGTTTTCCTGCGCATACCGGCAGGCTTTTTGGGTTAGCAAGGCTTTCGTATCGCGATAGTGGTTCATCGCCGAGGGAAAGATCCGATGCATGAAATACGGATAGTGCGAGTTATCGGCACTGGTCTCAGTCTTTACCCTGGGGCTATCCTCCTCTCCGTAGGAAGAGATGGAACCAGTGATGACGATATCCGTTATTCCGGCTTGTTTGCAGGCCTTCAGGAGGTTCAGGGTGCCAAGCACGTTATCTTGATAGAAGTCTTGGTAGCTGCCCCAGTCGGAAGATTTCCCGGCTGTGTGAATAACGAAGTCCACATCAATTAAGCTCTCTTTCAGGCTGGTGCCATCCCTAAGATCGCCATAGACCAATTCCACCTTTAGCTGCTCTAAGAATGAGGTGTTGCTGGAGGTTCGCACCAAACACTTCAGAGGGATGTTCTCCCGGGCAAATAGCTCGGCGATATGGCTGCCGATAAAACCGCTGGCCCCGGATAGCAGAACCTTAGACATGATATTTACCTAAGAGCAAACCGGCATTGTGTCCGCCGAAACCATAGGACACGCTGGCCGCCAAAGCCAGGGATTTATCTTGTGCTTTTCCGGCCAGATTAAGACCCTGTATCGGACTCTCCACCCGATGCGGATGAATGAGGCCGGTATGCAGCGACAGAGCGGTAACCGCTGCTTCAATGGCTCCGCTGCCTCCGATCGTGTGTCCCAGAATCCCTTTCGTAGAGTTTATTATGGGCTGATCTGGCACAGCTCCGAAATATGCTTTTATCACCATCGCCTCGATCTCGTCGTTGGTAAGGGTGGCTGTGCCATGGGCATTCAGATAGTCTATTTTCATTCCGTTCATTAAGCTATGGAAGAGTGCCAGAATCTGGGCTCCATCCGGCTGCATATGGACAATATTGTGGGCGTCGCTATTGGAGTAGTAGTTCAGGATTTCCGCATAGATGGGAGCATTGCGGTGTAAGGCATGCTGTAACTCCTCCAGAATCAGGATGCAGCCTCCCCCTTCGGCGAACAGGAAGCCGCTTCTGTCTTCGGAAAAAGGCTGGGGATCGCCCGTGGGGGATTTCGTTAGCGCACCCAACACATCGAAGCCGCGATAGATTATGAAGCTTTCATCCTGCAAGTTCTCCACCCCTCCTGTAATCACAACTTCGTTGTAACCATCGGCGATCAGTCGGTAAGCCTGCCCGATGCCGTAGGTTCCTGAAGCACAAGACGCGCTGGTGCAAAAGCTTTCTCCCTTCAGGCCGAAGAGGATGGAAATCCAGGCGGCTGGTGAATTATTCATGGAAAGCGGGATCACCATGCGGTTGAAAGAGACTTTTTTACTATTCCGCTCGGAAAAATAATCCATCCCCAGATGCGCCAGATAGGAATGGAAGGCGGTTTCAAAGCCGGTGTAACCAGTGCCGATGAGCGTGGCGAAATTTGCCTCCCCGGCTACGCTGAAGGTTTTGTTTGTGGCGCAAAGAGCATATCCGGCATCTTCCAACGCCAGTTTTGCCCCAATGATCGCAAGTTTATCCTCCGGCTGCAGAAAATCGTAATAGGAGGGGATTCCGTAATCAGCCAGGTTCAGCTTTGGGAAAGGGACATAGAACTGAGATTTGGCGTTGAACCTGCTGCCCGGAACTTTGGCGAGCTGAGGTTTTTCTCCTCTCACCAACTTGTTCCAGAAATCAGTTTTGCCCGTTCCCAAAGAGGTTACAGGCCCTATGCCGGTGATAACCACCCTTTTTTTCATCTTTTATGTGTTCCTTTTACAAACCCACTCCAGCATGGCAGCCAGGTAGTGCTGAACCTGGGTAAAATCTCTGGCTTTCAAGCGGTAATCTGCCAGATTCAGCCAGGTGTTTTGCAGAAGAACGGATATCTGCTGAGGATCTGCGGTTATGTAGCCCAGTTCGCATATCTCCAGAGCCATTTCACGCAGGTCTGACATCAACGTTTCTCGCTTGGATTGGGGAACGCAAAAGAGGATTTCATACTCACCGCATTCTCCCAAAAACAGCGGTAATGGTGGCAAATCAAGAGCTTGAACCGCCAGTTTTGCCAAAGGGTGATAAGGTAGATTAATGATTTGAAATCCGGTATCGTTCAGATCGGAGATCGTTTGCAAGGCAGCAAAAACCCCGTCGCTGGTATCTATGGCACAGGAAGCGTGATCCGTAATGAGTTGTGACAGTCCGGCATGAACGGGGAAACGGATTTTTTCGTTTTGCAATAGCCCGTTCAGCTTTTCACTGATTGAAAACAGGCTTGTCATGGCAGCCAGATTGCCAGCCCCGATCTTGCCAGTGAGAAAGATGGTATCCCCAGCCTGGCAACCTCTGCGGTTTACGATCCGTCCCAAGGGAGTTCCCAGCACCGAAGCAGTGTATCTCCACTTATCCGAAATACCCAGATCGCCTCCCATGAAGGAAACGGAATAAGCCTTCAGGACAGCGGCAATACCAGCCGAAAAATTCTGGATATAGCTATCATCCCAGGCTGGGGGAATAACCATGGAATGGCCATAGAGCAGCGGCTTACCTCCTGAAGCGACAATATCGCTTAGCGCAGCACAGGCCAGATTCCAGCCCAAGGTGAAAGGATCGTTTTCCGGCAACAGGTCTTCGCGGGAGAAGTCGTCGGTGCTGAAGAGATACTCTCTATCCCCCAGGCGGATCACTTCGGAATCAACTTCTCCGGATTTGCTTTTACGCAGTGGGGACACAGGCATCTGGTCATTGATCAGAGCGATCAGCTTTTCTTCATGGTTCATTTGCGATCAACTCCAGTTTGTCGGTGGCGATTGAGATCCGGCAGGGCAAATAGCCTTGGGGATCACCGTCGAACTCCAGTTCCTGATTGCTTTCTCCGGCTAAAACCTCGATTGTCCGGGCATAGCTGAAAGAGAGGCATTTGCTGTTTGGGATTGTGCTTCCAGAATAAACCGCCTTTAGAACGGGGATGAGGTTAAGCGGATTCAAGCCTTGCACGCTAAGCATATACAGACGATCATTATCTTCCCTCAGGCTGTGACGCACTTTTAGCCCGGAAGCGATAAACTGGGTTTTACCGATGAAGGTATTGAAATTACCCTTTACCAGTCTCTTCTCGCCATCGCAGATCAGATAGAGGTCTGAGGCTTGGTAGCGGCATAGAGACAGCAGAATGGAGCAAAAAGTTCCCAGGCTGTCTCCCAAGTATTTTCTGAGGCCGGAATTTGACCTTTGGGCTACCCTGGCACCCACTCCCAGGCTGGCGCAGCAGGCAAAGTATCCCGTTTTTTGCTCACCACTTCGGCTGTGATGATCTATTCTGGCCACCGATATCTGCTTGCCATGGCCTTTTAGCAAGGTTTGCAGGGCCAAGGCCGGTTGAACCGGAATACCGTAGCTTTTGCAAAAATCCGGGCTGGTACCGGTGTGGATCACTCCCAGCCGGGCTTGGGAAATCCGCTTGCCGCTTGCATCGTAAAAACCGTTTAGCACCTTGTTTATGGTTCCGTCTCCCCCTATTGCCGCCACTACTTCATAGCCCTGTTCATTGGCTGCCCGGGAAATGCTATGGGCATCCTCCAGATTGGCAGTTAGCTTGAAGGCATATTCTATCTTGCGTTTCTTCAGTTCAGAAAAAAGAAAAGGGATGAATCTGGCCGCTTTATGGTGCCTGGAACCGGGATTGATAATGAAATAGTAAGACATCAGGCGAAGAGCTCCGGTTTGTTTTCCCTGGTTTTGAGCAGGGTTTGGATAATGTGATCCATCTGCCTTTTACCAAGGTCTATTCTGGGAATCATGCGGATCACTCCTTTGTTTTTGGCCACCGAAGGATAGATGAAGGGTGTGGTGAGTATCCCCGCAGAAAAGAGAGCCTGGTAGGTCAGGAAAGTATTTTCGCTGGAACCGGCCAAAAGGGAACAAATCGGGGCTTCGCCGCTCAGAACCTTGAAACCGTGCTCATGAAGCTTGCCCCAGAGATACCTTTTATTTTCGGAAAGGAGCTTAACCAGTTCTGCGCCTTCTCTGCGAACAATCTCCAAAGCCATTATGGTTCCGGCGATCAAGGCTGGTGGAATGGCTGTGGAGTATAACAAACCCTGTGATGAGTATTTCAGATACTCGATAATCCGGTAACTGCTGCACACAAAGCCACCCGAAACACCCAAAGCTTTACCTGTGGATGCAGTGTAAATACCTTCATAATTCTGGATGTTCTGCGCTTCCAGGATGCCTTTGCCGGTTTTCCCAATCACTCCGATCCCATGTGAATCGTCGATGATCGGAATCACATTATGCTCCAGGGCAAGCCGGTAGATCTCGGCAAAAGGAGCGATGCTGCCCTCGGTGGAAAACACCGATTCCGTGGCTACAAACCTGTTTTGATAGCCGGGCGATTTGCCGATCAGTTCTTTCAAGTGCGCTGGATCGTTATGTTTGAAGGGTTTTATCTTGCAAGCGCTGGCTTTGATGCCCTCGATCAGCGATGAATGTGCGTTTCTATCCACAAAAACCACATCAGACGGTTTTACCAAGGCCCTGACAGCCGCCACATTGGCCTGATAACAAGAGGGATAGAGAATGGCGGCTTCCAGACCTAAAAACTTGGCAAAGCTTTCCGTAGCTTGTTGATAGATGTCCGCCTTTCCACAGGCAACCGGAGTTCCGCACAGAGAGGCGCCATATTTGTCCAAGGCTGCTTTCATGGCGGTAATCACATCGGGATGATTGGCCAGAGCCAGATAGTTATTGGAAGCCAGATTGAGGTACTTTTTCCCGTTTATCTTTACATAAAGCTCAGCCCCGGAATCGATCTTCTGGTAATAGGGATTGCAGTTCAGCCTTTTGACCAGCTTGTCTTCTTCCTCCAGTTCAAACTTGAAGTAATCATCGTATTTCATCTATGCCATACTTTGTTTTCAGAAGCTGGATTATCTCGATGGGGGTGTTTACCGCTTTGAAATCGTCTTCATCCAGCGCTATGCCAAATTCGTCGTCGATCTCGTTCATGATCATCAGTGCGTCGAAAGAATCGATCTCGAGTTCTTTGCGCATGTCGGTATGGTCATTGATCTCAGCTTCGGTATTGATGTTTTTCCTGATAATGGCGATAATTCGGGCAAGTGTATCCGTTTGAACCTCCTTTTTTATGCTAAACTTGGTTCAGGTTCGATAGCACCTGGTGGGTTGCATCGAATCACACATAATGGCACATCTATTACAATTCACACACCTTGAAATATAGCCGTTTTCTACGTTTAGCCTAGTAATAAAATCCGGTTCGCAGAGAAAGGGACGGCAGAGGCTAACATAGTCCGTTTGGTTGCTTTCCAGGGCTTGCCTGATCTGCTCTGCAGTCCTAAATCCCCCTACGCAGATGATGGGAAGATCGGTGTGAAGTTTGGCAAGAGCCGCGTAAGGCAGATTGTAGCAATACTCAAAGCTCTTCAGTCTGCGGTTCAAAAGCGGAAAAACCAGCCATTTCCACAGTTTGCGGTTGGTTGGACTCTCAGTTTTGTAGCGGAAATTATGCTTCAAGATCAGTTCCTGAGGGACAGACTGGCCGCGAAAGATATTAAGGGCATTCTCCATGGTTCCATAGCTGATCTCAATGGCAAAGACTCTTTCACTGTGCAGAAGCTCGATGAGGGCAAGGAAGTTTTGCTCGGAAAATGACTGAGGCAAATCATCCGCTGCACTGATCTTCACCAAAATTGGAAAGCTGACGCCACATTCATTCCTGATCGCAGCAAACACTTCCTGCAAGAAAAGACCTCCTATGCCGCTATGCTTGTCTATTCCATATTCATCGGTTCTCTGGTTTAGATGGGGATGTAGAAACTGATGCACCAGATAGCCATGTGCGGCATGTATCTGAACGCCGTCGAAACCTGCCGCTTTTGCCCGCCAAGCCGCCTTAGCAAACGAAGTTACTACTCCGGTTATCTCCTCTTTGTTCAGTGCTTTGGGCCTACTGCGAAAGTAGCCGGATCTTTGGGGTGAAGCTCCCACAACCTGCTTTCCGGTTGCCAAAGAGGAGGTTTGGCGTCCCGCATGTGAGATTTGCAGGTAGATTTTGGCATCAAATTGATGCACGGCTGAGGTGGCTTTTTGATAATGCCGGATTGAATCGTCCGTATCAATTCCGGCCTGACCTGGCTGCACCATTTTTCCTTCCCTGGATATGTAAGTGCATCCGGTAATGAGGTGCTTTACCCCATTTTGTGCCAATTCCAAGTATAGCTCATGGTAAGCGGTACTCGGAATTCCCTGGTCGTCGGCCATTCCTTCAAAGGTGGCAGATCTGAATATTCTGGATGCGAGGTTCGTTTCCGTAAACGTCATGATTTGCTGTTGTGATACAGATGAAACAGGAAACCCACAAAAACATAGGACAGGATGAACAGGACAAGGGCAAGCTGTTCATTGAACAAGGCCACAAAAGCAGCCTGGCCACAGGTGCAGGCTCTGAAATTCGCTTCCAGGGAATAATAGGTTTTTTCGCCAACCGGATTCTTGAAGTAAAGCCAACCGGTCTGAATCTCCAGGATCAGAGTGAGGATGCCCAGGAAAATAAAGGTGTTATTCAGAGGAGCGTCGATCTGACCGGCAGAATAGAGAGAGATGAACAGCAGCGCTGGCAAAAAAGCGGAAATGATCGAGATATATCGTGAGCGTCTGAGGCCATAATGCACGATTATAGTGTTCTTTCCGGCACGTCTGTCTCCTTTGTAGTCCTTAAAGTATGTATAAAAAGTCATCAATCCGTTCATCAGCCAAACTATGGCAATCACCGATAGACGACTTTTGGTAAAATATGGCGCCTGAGTAGGCCCTGCCGCCAGAAAACCATAAGCGCTGCACATCGTGATCATCAAACCGAACACGATATTTCCCAAGATTCCCCGGGATTTGGAGTATTCGTAAATGACGTTCAGTAAAACACCCAACACCAAGGGGATCAGGGCTATTTTTTCCAAATAAAACCAAGTGATGAAAAACACCCCCAGCATCAGGGCAGCAGAGACCGACAGAGCAGCTTTATGATTCATTTCACCGGTAACCATGGGTCTTTGGGGAGCGTTTATCCTGTCCTCTTTCAGCCCCAGATAGTCGTTTATGATCTGATTTACGCCCCAGCTAAGAAAGAGAATGCTGATGATCACTATTTGCCGCTCCACCGAGGGCATTATCTCCACGGTTCGGTAATCGGTGGCTATATGCTGGTAAAAGGCAAAGCCCAACCAGCCTGCGATTCCGGTGACGAAGGAATAATACAAGCGCATGGATTTTACGTAGAGTTTCACAAATTTCAGCATCTTACCTTCAAGCACGTTTTTTATATCAGTTCAAGCATTTTCATCCGGCTCAGCCTGATCAACTTGAAATATAATCACGATAAACGGGTTTGCTTAGTTGTCAATAGAAAAGGCCGTGAGCATATCCGGGCTTCATACATCCTTTCCCTCCTGAGTTGGCAAGGAAGTTCATATCTTATTATCTTTCATAAGCTTGAATGGACTGCTGATATCGTTACGAATGAGGTGGTGGGATGTAGCAGACACAATATTATCGAGCTGGCAAATGGAGGTTTATAGTATCGCACGGGGATAGGCAGTCCCTATAGTGCGAGTGCATTTGCCCTGTTTCGCATCACTTCAGAGGGAGTTCCGGTATCTGATATCAATATTCCAGAATAGTAAGCAGTTCCCGGCAGAAAAGGTTAGCTATATGGAATAAACCTGGAGTAAACCAGGATCGACAACTACTTCTTCCTGCTTACTCACCACCCTGAAGCCACGCAGACTCCACGCTCAACTCTCCCTCATCCGATGGGCGTGGGATGCGGGTGGCTTTCGGGTGGATTCCGCGTGGCTTCGGAGTGGCGAGCATGGATCGTATTTAACCCCAT
>CAZGWB010000054.1:0-18702 GCA_964529335.1 uncultured Candidatus Cloacimonas sp. | reverse complement strand
ACCCTATCATACCGGAGTCAGACCGGATGATCATGCGGTATGACTCCGGTATGATAGAGATAAAACTCCCGGAAATACTGTTATCATGAGCTAAGTCTGGTAAATAAAACTCCTGGCTGGCATTGAGATGGATGGTAACTACTTGAATTGCAGCAAACAGGCCAAGACTATGTGCAACAGTCTTATCATATACATATCCAATAAACATATGGTAAGATCAGGATGAGCAAGTGATTGGATGTAGAGAAAGAGAAATCTATGCGAAAGGAGGCGGGAAAAACCCCGTCTCCTGAGAAATCTTTATGTTAATCCGCTTACTCTTGTGGAAGCCATTCGTCTTTTACAGTAGGCTTTTTATCCGGTGCGGGATCTTCCACGGTATAGCTGCGGTCGTTCAGATTATAAACAACCTTGATGCCTTCCTTACCAAAAGCGGCTTGAGAAGTGGCAGTAAGGGTAAGAGAATCGAACACATATTCGAATTTGAAATCTTCGTTATCTATTGTTCCCAGATTCAGCTCGTCGATAAAAGCTGGATAATCGCCGAATTCGTCGTTTTTGCGATAATCTTCCATTGCGGCAATGGTTTTCTGGAAACTGGGCACAATCGCTTCAAATTTACTTTGAGCGAGGGCTTCAGCGGCTTTATCAATTTTAAGCTGTTGCATGCCAAAGATGAATACAAACAGCAGTCCCACCAACATCAGGAGCATCATAAGTTCCACCAGGGAAACTTGGTGTCCTGTTTCCACTGGCTTGCTATCGGTTTTTTTCTTGGTTTCGGTTTTTTCTGTATCCGGCATTCTCGCCTCCCGGAAATTAGTCGTTTTTTACATCTTTTTTGATGCCTAGCTTTTTGTCAAAGTATTTTCTTACAATCCCCAGAATCTGAAGGAGCGCTGCACCATAACCTCATGACTGGTCTTTTTGTCTTGTGGGGTGTACTGAAAGGTATAGCCAAGCCTGAACTGCCGTGGCAGCATCAAGCGGAGGGCAGTCTCGTGAGAAACCATAATCCTGGTGCGTTTTTGTAAGTCCGTAGCTTCCTGCAACTCCAGTTCATAATCCAGGAATAAACTTCGACCCAGATACTTGCTAACCGAAACAGACAAGTTATCAAGCAGAATAGAAGAGCTAAACTGGGCAATATCTGAGCTTAATTGCTTCATATCTGTATAATTGGCCAGTTGCGAGGGGTCATTTGAATACTGAGTATATAGATTCTGCAAAAACCCAGCATTAATCGAGAAATTATCCAGCTTCAATTTACGCCGGATATAGGTTTCCACAGGCGATAGGATTGGAGTAAATAGAGACGCATCGAGATTTCCGGAAATAAGGTTCAGCGCTTCGTCCTGCAAAGCACCATTTTGATCCTGCTGATTTGGATCAGTGCTACCGCTGTAGCGCAGCCTGGCTAATATTTGAGAAATGGTGCGATCTTCCGGATTATCGCTGGTGAGGCTGAATTGCAGCCTGTCCATAAAACTTTTCGTTGGATCGGGCAAGGTAATGGCCTTCAGAGAGATCAAAGTTCCATCCGGAGCACGTTTATAAAAAACCCCGTCCACACTTAGCAGGTCTTGCGACTCCACCATGTTTATGTCCACTTTTTCTACCTGGAAGACAGTGCCAAAGATGTCTATCGTCCCCCTTTCGGAAGAGAAGAAGGCTTCAGGCACGCTGAAGGTAAGTCCATCATACATGAGGTGCAAAAAGCCACCAGGCTGGATGCTAAGCTTAGCTGGATAGGTTACATAGCTTACATTTTCACCCAGCTTGATAAGGATATCCAAGGTAAATGGTAAGGGAGCAGCTTCGCTCTCACTACGCTTGAAAGTTGCTTCTCTTACTGAATTTGCCAGTTTTAACAGATTGTCTGTATTGGGTGGGAACAAAGCGTTGGCATTGGATAGAATCACTTCCGCGCTGATCTTCATCTGGTCGAAAGGCCCCTTAACCATAGCATAACGGCTGTTTTTCCCCTTCAGAACGATGTTGGTAAGAGTTTTGGGCGGAGTGAACAACGGGACGTTGGCCAAGATTCCAGGTTCCTCGATTAGTAAGCGCAAGATTCCCAGATCAAGGAAACCTAACATCAGATGGTCGCTATTGTCTGCTTCGAAAATATTGTTGAAGACCAGTTTCCCCTGTCCCATCTGAACCTGTCCCCGCTCGATGATGATCCGGTTTTTATCAAAAGATCCTTTGATGGCGATATTGGTAAGCGGCTCGGTTTGATCCTTGATCCGCAAAAACCCATCGCTTATATCTAGCTTGCCAGCAGAAACCAGGAATTGATCTTCCAAAACCCCCACACTGCAACTGAGAGAGGAATTCCCTTTTGCCTCCTGAATCATCGAAGTTATGTTCTTCAACCAGGGAAAGAGCTGACCCTCCACCCGCAGATTCAAGCGGTTAACTCCCTCAAAAAAAGTGTTGTTGATGGCATTATAATCTATTGCCCCGGAACCTGACAGTTCAAACAGGCGGTCGGAAAACACAAAGAGACTGTCAACCAGTAAGAGATTGGGTTTTTGAATAGCTCTCAACAGGGCATCATCAATCCTGAAATCTTGGATTTGGAGGTTGCTTGCTCTTAGGTTGGAGCTAATCTCCATGTTCTGGAGGGCATACTTCAGATCGTGGAATTCGATTCCCGCCTTCCCACTCACTTTTCCGCTAACCGGCGAATTCAACAGGACTTTCTCGATTGCCAGGTTGTCCAGTTGAGCTTCCAGCTTCAATCCAATCTTGTTTGCCAAGGAAAGCAAACCATCCAATTCGAGTATTTTCTGCGCTGCATTGTCGATCTGTCCATTTACCTGTAGTGCATCCAGTGATCCAGCAACCGTCAAATCCAGTCCTACTGGTGTAACCGCCAATAAGTCAATCTGGTTCAGGTTTAATTTGGCCTCAACAAGCCCATCTCCTTGGCTGTTATAGTCTGCAAATACCGTTAACCCCTCAAAATCGGGGATACTGACGTCCAACTGAGGATAAAACCGGACTATGTCTCTTTGGTTAAGGTTCCACAAAGCCAGGGAAAAATCCAGGTCTTTTTCGCTTAGCAGATTGATTCTTCCGCTTAAGCTCAACAGGTCATTTATACGCAGGCCCATTATCCTCAGTTGATTATCCCGCAAACTGGCTGCCAGGCTCAGATCCAGGGCTTGGTCATTCAGCTCTCCCTTTTCGGTTTGCAAGTGTAAAGCAGCTTCTTTTTTCTGTAGATCATAGCTACCCACCAAATCCAGAACTGAATAAAACGGTAGAAAGTCATGTAACGTGAGTTCCAGCCTGCTGTGTGTATCAATCCTGTTGTTATTCATCACGGCTTTGATCTGGCCGCTTAACTCAGGATCAAACTGGGTAAGCTGGGGATGTTGATAAAGTCTGGCAGGATAGATCGAGCTGAACTGAGCATCCAGAATCAGGTCCCGGCTCAAAACATCTCCAAGAAGCTGGAACTGAAAACCATCGGCACCTTTTACATCAGCATCCACCAAGTACTTTTCGCCGCCAGGACCAGGAACCAGCTTTAACTCTCCCTTTATGTCGTTCAGGGATGCTTTGGCGGCTTGCAGGTCCAGATCGTTAATATTCACACTGAGCATTGGTAGCTTTTCTGGAAGGCTGAGCTGCAGATCAAGATCAGCGTTTACCAGATAGGGCTGACCAGTTCTCGACAGGGGACTGGTTTTCAGCTTGCCCTCCAACACCAGGTTTGCTGGGTCGAAGCTTCCCGATAGATCAAGACTTTGATTTTCGTAGCTCATACCCGGCAGTTCAAACTTCGCCAAACCATCCGTATATTCGGCCGTAAGAGCTATCTCATGTAGGCTGTATTGCCGGTAAGAAACCTGAGCAGAGGTAAGTTTAGCCGTTGCTTTGGGCTCTTTAATACTACCATTTCCTGTTAACTCAACCGTTACGAAGCCCTTTAGATCCTTATTCACCATGGCCAGATCAAGCCCGGCTGCTGCTTTGGCGTTATTGAACCTTAGTTTTGGTCCCAAATTACTGATATCCACTTCTCCGCTTAGATAGCTGCTGCCAACCGTGCTGCGGCTGATTCTTGCCGACAAGTTTTTCCCATCCGTTTCTACAGCTAAAAAAGGTATGCTAACCGGATAATCACCTGCAAAAATCCCCCTGGTTGCCCAAAGCTGCGCTTTTGCCTCATAACTGAGCTCAGCACCCAGGCTGTCCTGAGCCAAGTGAGCCACCAAGGAAAGCTCCGTGTCCATTCTCTGCAAGTCTGGATGAGCAATGTTTTTGGGATGCAGACCGCTAAGCTCTGCATCCACAGAAGCGATCCGTCCCCGGTTTAATATACCTTCGGCTTTCAAGTTGCCCCGCCTGGCACTTTCCGCACTCAGGGTGATCCTGCTGTCTCCTTTGTTTTCTATCTCAATGTTGATCTTATGTAAGTCTTCTGATATATAAAGCTCACCCGCATTAACAATCTTTAGAGGTAGGTTTATCTCAGTGTAAACCGAGCCGTCCCTGATCCGGAGACTTTTGAAATAAGCTGCAAAATCCGGCAATATCAGCGGCTTTTTTGGCTTTGGCACAGATGGTTTGTAGCGATAATGAAAATGAACTACTGGCCTTAGAATGTCCGCATCTTGAATCAGGCGGGAAAGTTTGAAACCCGAAAACAGGAAGCGGGTAAGATTATAACCCACCCTCAAGCGCTCCACTTCTACCTGCAAGGAACTGTCTGCTGTGCAGTAGCTTAGTTGTTCGGCAAATAACTGACGGTCGCTGATCTTCAGTTCGCCGATAGCAACCACCCCATTCAAGGTTTTACTTAACTGAAGAGCCAGCATTTCTCTGAATCTGTCCTTCAGTCCCAAACCGTACCAGCTTATAAAAAAGGCGGCATTCACCAGTAAAAGAACGAGGATTAAAATCAGGAAACGCTTTGAGCGTGGCATGGTAGCCCTTTAGGAAAGTGGCTGCAATTTTCCTTGCTGCAATTGATAAGTGCTATGAGCCAGGCTGGTCCACTGTAGATCGTGGGTTACGATCACAAAGGTTTGCCCTCTTTCTCTATTCAAGGTCTGGATCATCTGCCATACTTCGCTGCTATGCCCCGGATCCAGATTGCCGGTAGGCTCATCAGCCAGAACCAGTTTTGGTTCGTTAATCAAAGCCCTGGCCAAGGCAACCCGCTGTTGCTCTCCACCACTCAGTTGATTGGGATACCTGAAAAGCCGGTCTTTCAACCCCAGAAGGCTTAGAGTATCTTCCGCCTTACGCAGAGCAGCAGAATTGCTATGTCCTGCTATGATCAGGGGTAAAGCCACGTTTTCTCTGGAATTAAGATCCTCCACCAGATAGTGAAACTGAAACACAAAACCCAGCTCTCTATTGCGAATCTCCGGCGCTTCGCTTTGTAAGGATGATACTGTGCGACCTCCAATCAACACCTCACCGCTATCCGGAGTATCCAGCAACCCCAGAATATGTAAAAGAGTGCTTTTCCCGCAACCTGACTGCCCTGTAATGCACAAGATATGGGCTTCGGGAACCTCTATGTCGCAATCCCTAAGCACTTGAATATGTTGATCACCGTCATGATAACTCTTATTAAGTTTATATGCTGCTATACTATACATCACTTCCCCTTGTTTAGTTACTCCGCAACAACTGGATTATCTGCTGTTTGTCTATCTGCTTCAGAGGATAGCGGATGCATACGAAAACCAGCAGGGATGCAACCACGAAGATTATCAACTGATTTAATGGAGAAATACTAGTTTTGATGCTGTCTATGAAATATACTTCACCTTTCAAACGATAAAAGCTTTGTTTCTCTATCAGATAGGACAGCAATGCCCCCAACAACTGGCCTGTCATAATAGCTGCCAAGGCTACCAGACCGACCTGGATGCTTAGCAGTCTTTTGATGCTAAATGCACTGGCTCCCAGCGTTTTAAGCACGGCTATTTCATTCTTTTTATCTATTATTATCGTGCTAACCGCTGATATTACGTTTATTCCCGCAATCATAACCAGAAAACTGAAGATGATGAAGATCAGCCATTTTTCCATTTTTACCAACCGCAGGAGTCCCGCACTGAATAAGGTCCAGGGATAAACCGTGTATTGCGAACCAAGCTTGGTTTGCAGCTCCGCAGCCATCAGACCTGCGCTTTCTACCCATTTGGGCTGTAAGCTAATCTCCAGCTTTGTATAGCCTGGAGATAGACTTAGCAGGGCTTGAGCATCGCTTACCCCACAGATCAGCAGGCTGCGATCATTTTCATAGAAACCGGAGCTGTAGATGCCAACTATCTTAAAATTGTATTCTGCTGGAAACATCCCCATTGCGGATATCCTGTCCAACCTGGGATACACCACCTTCAATGTATCGTTTATACCTTTACCCAAATCCCTGGCCAGATAGCGTCCGATTATCACTTCCTGAGCTTGCAACTGGCTTTTCCCCTGGCTGATATAGCGTTTGTAGGGAAATGGATAAGCTGCATCGAAGTGATAAGCGCTCAAGGAAGCACCCCGCACTTTTTCCCCGTTGGTTGCCATCACAGAGTATTGCAAAACGGGGCGGATATCCCTGTATTGCTTTTGCCGTGATATCTGCTCTACCAAGGCTTGCGTTTCCGATGGACCCAGGTACTCGCCATTTGATTTCTGGATGCTGAGATGAGCAAAAGAACCCAATAGAACCTCTTTCAGGCTGCGTTCATAGCCCTCAAAAAGGTTCAAACCAGCGCTCAGGATAGCCACGGAGAGCACCAGCCCCAGGGTCATAAAGACAAAACTGAAGCGCAAAAGATTGCGCTTTGGATGTTTCAGATACCGGGAAAAGAAAAATCGCTCCAGATTAGCCATCTTCATCCTGCGGTTCCGAGAGATTCAAGGTCTGAGCAATAGACACGGTTTGCCGCTCATTCTGCCGGAAACGGTTGATTATCAGTTCCGAGATCAATCCCAGAGAAATGAACTGCAAGCCACCCAAAATCAACAAAATACCCAAAAATAGTAAAGGCCGGTTCGAGAGTGGCTGCCCCCAGAACAGCTTCAACACTGCCAGATATGCTGTAATTACAAAACCTCCAAACGCCGAGATAACCCCTATCCTGCCAAAAAGATAAAGTGGACTTTTAATATATTGGGTTATCATTTTTACCGTAAGAAGGTCAAAAAAACCTCTTAAATAACGTTCCATTCCATATTTACTATTGCCAAACTGCCTGGCTCTATGTTCCACGGCAATTTCTCCAACCCGATAACCCATTGCATTAGCCAGGGCTGGAATATAGCGGTGCATTTCGCCATATAGGTTTAGTTCCTTCTCCAGAGGATGCCTGTAGGCCTTGAAACCACAATTGTAATCTCTTAGCTTCAGCTTGAAGGTTCTGGCTGTAACGTAATTGAATAGCCTGGATGGCAAGGTTTTATGCAGCGGGTCGTGGCGTTTGCGCTTCCAACCTGAAACAAGGTCGTAGCCTTCTTCCAGTTTGGCGATGAACTTGGGGATCTCGCTGGGATTATCTTGCAAATCAGCATCCATGGTAAAGATCACTTCACCTTTCGCCTGGCTGAAACCTGTCTGCAAAGCTGCCGCCTTGCCAAAATTGCGCCGGAAACGAACTACCCGAACCCTGTTGTCCTGGCTGGCCAAATTCTGCATTATCTCAAAGCTCTTGTCGATAGATCCATCATCGATAAAGATAATTTCCAGGTCATGCCCCTGAGAGTGTTGGAGAATCTCCTGATACAGCTGCTGTAATGACTCAGCTTCATTAAGAACGGGAATTACAATAGATATTCTCATGTAATACTTCAAATTATTATGCTTAATCCCGTCATAACTAAACCAGATACGAGCGGAATCTTGAGGTTATCATCCAGAGGAAGACGCCACAATTCTGCCAGTGTGGCAGCCAGAGCACCCCCCAGGGACAAAATGAGAAAAGTACTTTGATAGGGTGATGATTTTAGCCACAACAAGGCAAACACCAGGCAGCTTACAAAACAAGCCAGGCTTCCTTCCAGGCTTTTACTCAGCCCGGCAAACTTGCGTTTGCCAAAATTCATTCCAACCATGGCAGCGAAGGTATCGCCGATCGAAAGAAAAGCCATGGCACAAGAAGCGATCAAAGGCTCCAGAAAAGCCACGCAAATCATAGCGGAAAATAGAAGATAGGTAGCTCCGGTAAAGTCTTTCCTTTCGTGCCGGCGCAAGATTAGTCCAAACATCTTGTTGAAAGTTTTTCTAAATCCCCTTTGCCAGAAACGGTGAAACTCGATTATAATGCTGATCGTGAAAGCCAGAAGCAGTATCGAAAAAGCCAGACGCCGATTGAAACTCAATAGATACCGATAGCTCACTGGGATGATAAGTGAGCTGATATGTATCGATTTTCTCAGGGTTTCGCTTAGCTTCATCACAGGCCTTTACATCGCTCTTAGCTGTAAGACAGCACCTTAACCAGATTGGGTCCTTTCCAGGTAAGCACAATATCCAGAGATCCCTGGGCAGGTAACTCGATCCCACTGTTATCAAGACTAACCTGTTCCAGCAATTGTGCCTTGCTTACATGTCTGAGATACAGAACCGGTTCTTGATTCATTTGGCCCCAGGGCATAAGGATTTCAAGGTCTTTCCAGTTGTTCAGGTTCAGTTCGCTGAGTTGGATCTCTGTTTCCCAGGATACCTGCAATGGCAATTCTGATACTCCGGACTGAGCCAAGAATGTGTTGAAGCAATCCAGGAAGGTATCATAGCGGGATGGCTCCATTATGAAACCTGCAGCCCTGGGATGGCCGCCATACTGAACAAGGTGCTCCTTGCAGAAGGTGAACGCGTTTACCATGTTAAATCCTTCTTTGCAGCGGCCTTCGCAAACCGTAGCTCCATTATGGTGCTTCAGCATAATTGTGGGTAGCCCCAACTTGTTTACTATGTAGGTGGCTGCAGTTCCCAGCAAGGGATATGGAATCACGTCTTCATCATCGTAATAGACGAAGTAATTGCCCACAAAATCCGCACCCAGTGTATCCAAAAAAGCAAATACACGGTTCAATTCCTGCTCCCAGGAGTTTTTTTGTTTTTCCAGATCCTGAAACAGCCTGGCTTTGGCATCAGAAAGCTGCAGAATAAAACGTAGTGCTGTATGTTGACCACCAGGTTCACGGCCATTGGCGATGAGCCGGGAGATGTATTGAAGAAAGTTGTGAATCTCTGTTAAGTTATTTATTCGGGAGTAATTGCGAAGCAAAAACTCCACCGTTTCATCTTGAACTTCACCAAAGTTTTCCAGAACATGCCGCACGATAACTCTGTTTAATCCAATCATCGGAACTTTGTCGGCAATTGAACCTATGGCAGCCCAAAAATAACTGGAGGGATGAATGGGATGTTCCCAAATCCTGCCAAGATAGCGGATCAACATCAAAACGACCCCCACTCCAGCCAAAGATTTGAAAGGGTATTGACATTCTGGCAGTTGCGGGTTTACGATGCCAAAAGCATCTGGAATAGTTTCCGGCTGCACAAGGTGATGATCGGTGATCAAAACGTCGCAGCCCAAGGCTTTTAGTTTCTCCACTCCCTCCCAGGCTGAGATACCGTTATCTACGGTAACCACAAGTTTGTAGCCGTTTTTTTTCACAAACTCGATGAATCCCTGCTGTATGCCGTGGGGCTCCAGATTACGGTTCGGAATATAATAATGGTGTTTTTGATAACCACAGGAGTTCAAGAAGTTATACAGGATATAAGTGCTCGTGATGCCATCGGGATCGTCATGCCCGAAAATCACCATCGGTTCATTCTGAAATACAGCTCTGCGAATGCGTTGCGCCACCAAATCGATGTTTGCAAATAGCGCTTCATCGGGAAGGTTGTCCAAGCTTGGCTCAAGCTCCTCCAGAGAAAAACCCCGCGCTGCAATCAGTCTGCTAACCAGTTTATCCCGCTGCAAGCCTGGACTTGAAGATGAATCCGCCATCTCTACATCTCCTCTTTCTGAGGAATGCTGCGGGGAGCTGTACGGTCTGAACTTTTGGTGATCAGATCAAAGCCAGTAAAACCTAGCAAAAACATGAAGGATGTATCCGAGAGATCATTGCTGCCGAGCTCACCTCGCTTTAAAAACTGAAATCCCATATCGATCCTATTTACTTCGCGTTTCAATGGGAAGGTTAAACCACAGCTTAAACCCAGCTCATCTATTTCATTGCCATTCTTGTCTTTGAACTCAAGCTGCCGATAGGATGCTCCCAGGCGCATCGGCAAGCGCATGAATGCGGTTCTATGTTTTTCCGGATCAGGCTCATAAGCCAATCCTACTCCTGCTTTGAGGCTATTGCGATAGCGAGCATCGATGTCGCTCCAAGGTTCATAACAAAGGTCTGCGGCAAGTTTGAACTGCTCGAAGGGCAAAGCCGTAAAACTTGCGTTATATTGTGCAGGAAGCTCGTATTTATAATCCACCGGTTCTTCGGACTGATGAATGCTGGTACGCACCGATTCACCCTCCAGATTCACCGGAAGGCAGTAATGGGCACCAAGACTAATTTTGTCGAAACTCTTTAAAATTCCTGCGGTTACACCTTGTCCCTTAAAATCCCTGATCAGCGATTCGCGGGTATCAAAACTGCCAAAGCCCGAGCTTTGATAGAAATAGCGTTTGTCATGCCCAAAAAGCAGGTTTCCGCTGACTCCCACGTTCAATGATCCCATGTTTAGGCTGTAAATCAGATCTGCTTTATAAAGATATTTGTCCGCAGTTTGTTCTTCCAAACCGCCTGATGCCAAAGTAGTCTGGTTTGATACAAGACCTGAGGAATGGGGACTGAATTGCGCCCCTAACCTGTGTTTGCCGATCGGAACGCTGATATTGAAGTAGGGGAAATCCAAAGCGTCATCCCAAAAGTTCTGTTCCACACCGTTATTATTGGAATCGTAAATCGTGTAACCCATCATCAAACCAGTGCCAAAGAGGGTTTTATTATCCCTGTTATGCAGAGCCGGATTGGCATAACCAGTATTGTAGCGGAAAATGTCACTGGCTCCGGTGTCGCCCATGCCCAAACTGTAAATGTCTCTGCCATAATAACGAACTGGAAATCCCTGGTAGGAAAATATGGAATTCCCTGCCCAGAGGAGACCGAAGCACAAAGCTCCGATCAATACAGCTAATTTCTTCATTTTATATCCTTTGTCATTATATACATGATGTTCTGCTTCATTTCTATCGATCTAAATACTAACTTCCATTAACTATTAACCATGAACTTCACCCGTTCACCTGTTAACCCGTTCACCTGTTAACCCGTTCACCTGCTCACCCATCAGCTCTTCTTGTGGCCGGCTTTGTGATGCACAGGCTTTACAGGATCGGGTGGAATGCGGAAAAAGCGATGCGCGTTATTAAAAGAAGCCTCAGCTATTTCGTTGGGAGTCATGCCCTTGATTTCCGCTATTTTTTCCGCAACCAGATGCAGCAGCAACGGAGAATTCCGTTTACCCCGATGTGGATGAGGGGGTAGGTAGGGACAATCCGTTTCGATCATAAAGCGGTCCATGGGAACAAGCCTGATTACATCGTCCAACTGAGAATTTGCATAGGTAATACTACCTGTGAAGGAAAGCATCCAGCCAGCATCCAAAACCTGCTGCGCGAATACAATGTCCCCAGAAAAGCAGTGAAATACAGCTTCTTTAACCTTCTCGCGGATCAGGATGTTATAGCACTCCTGATGCGCCTGACGATCGTGAACCACCACGGGAAGATCATATTCCACAGCCAGATGTGCCTGATTTGCAAAAACCTCACGCTGCACGGGATAGGGAGATAGATTACGGAAAAAATCCAGCCCAATCTCCCCTATTGCCAATACCTTCTTTTCCCTAGCCAGCTTCTTTACGAGTTCGGCATCAAAATCCAAGGCATCGTGGGGATGAAACCCTACCGTAGAAAATATATGCAGATGTTTCCTGGCCAGATCCAGAGAACTGAGCGAGGTCTCTTTATTAAAGGCGATATTTATGATATACTCGATTCCGCTGTTGAAACATTTACTTATCACACTCTCCCGATCGGAATCGAAATCGGGATGGTCCAAATGGGCATGCGTTTCGAATAGCTTCATTTTCTATTACTTAACCCCTATTTTATACTGAGAACAAAATAAATCACAGCTCAAATTTCTGTCAAGCCCCTTGCGAAATTATTTGTCGGAGCCCGGCTGTCGAGCAGTTTTGGAGCCGGGGGATTTGCAGTTTGCCGGATAAGGGTTATTTCAGGTCGTCCAACCTGACATACGCAACAGCCGCTTTACCGTATCACAAACTGAAAATATATCAAACCCGAAATCAGTTAAAGAGTAATAACCAAACAATACCAACCTGCGCAATCTGAGATAATTTGCGTTAATATTGCTATTTTCATTTCTTTTTATACCATTTTCAAGCTGTTCTTCCTTGCTTATCAGCGTCTATCAGTTGTCCATCTAACCTTAATCAAGCGTTAATTATTAAGACTTGATTAAGACTTGATTAACTCTTAATAAACGCTTTGAAGCAAGGACGAATACAGAATCAGATTGACATGTTTACAGCTTTATTATCTGCCACACAATAAGTTGCAAAACTAGCAAACGAACAAATAAGCAATTTCTGGTATGCTTGGATACCCATATCTGTATCCTTACACATGCTGCATTGAGTAGTCAGCTCTCAAAATCAGTATTGACAGAAAGCGCCGCTTTAGATAGTGGATTATGCGACTATATTTCAGGAGAGAACTTTTGCATAGCTTTCCCAAAACCGTTTTGCTACTCAGTTTGATACTGCTCTGCTTGCCGCTGTGTGCCAGCGGCTTTGCCGATAAAACTGTAGCCACGCTGGATTCATGGGGTTTATCGCCTGCCTTGATCGTAGTTATCATCTCTACAATCCCGATCATTGAGCTACGCGGTAGCATCCCCATTGCGATAATGCTGTTCAAAATGCCCTGGCCGGAAGCGGTGCTGCTGTCGGTATTGGGAAACATGATACCTATCCCCTTTATTCTGTTGCTGATGGACTGGTTTTTTGCCCTAATTGGCAAAAGCAGACTCGGAGCTCGTTTCACCCACTGGCTATTTGCCCGCACACGCCGTAAGGGCAAATCCATCGAGAAATACGAAGCGATCGGACTGGCCGTCTTTGTAGGTATTCCCCTGCCTGGAACCGGAGCCTGGACTGGGGCATTTGCCGCCAATATATTTGGGATAAGGTTTTGGCGCTCGATGCTCTTCATTTTTATCGGCGTTTTAATGGCTGCAGCAATTGTAACCAGCTTGTCTTTGATGGGGAATCTGGCAATCCAATGAAGCCCAAAACTATCTTCTGGCTGGTAGGCGAAAACTCAGGAGACCTGCATGCAGAGCTTGTTTTAAGCGCTTTACAACGGCAAAGGCCTGAACTGGAACATGTTGGTATTGGTGGTCCGCGCTTGCAGAAACTTGGCATGAAGCCTCTGTTTCCATTTGAGCGCTTTGCGGTAATGGGTTTTGTTGAAGTGATCAGACATCTTCCCTTCTTCATGAAAGTTCAGAGGGACATAAAGAACTATTTCGCAACCTGTAAACCTGACCTGGTGATACTTGTGGATTATCCCGGTCTTAACATGCGAGTTGCCAGGCTCGCTAGCCAGTTTGGCATTCCCGTGCTCTATTTTATCTGCCCCCAATTTTGGGCCTGGAAACCGGAAAGAGTACACAAACTGAGGCGAGATACCCGTCTCGTTGCCTGTATCTTACCCTTCGAAGCACCCCTATTGGCCGGCTGTGGCGTTAAAAGCAGATATGTAGGCCATCCAATCGCTGAAGAGATAAAGATAGAACTGGATCGAGAAAGCTTTGCCAGGAAGTATGGGCTCGATCCAGCTAAGCAATGGCTTGGGTTCTTTCCAGGCAGCCGTAACAATGAAATCACCAAGATGCTTCCCGTCTTTCTGGAAGCCGCCAAAAGAATGGATGGCAAGCAGTATGAATTGTTATTCTCTCAGGCCGCCAGTTTGGACAAAAACCACTACAATAAACTGCTGAATGGCTTCACCAACTGCCGGATCATCCAAGCTGATAGCTACGAAATGATGAAATACTGCGATCTGCTGGTTTGCACTTCGGGAACGGTTACCCTGGAAGCAGCTTATCTGGGAACTCCCATACTGATCTGCTACAAAGCTTCCCAGCTTTCTTACTTGATCGGCCGTTATTTTGTCCGAATTAAACGTATCGGGCTACCCAACATAATCTTGGACAAGGATTTGCTGCCGGAACTGATTCAAAATGAGATGAATCCCGATAATATCTATAAACAAGCCAGGCAAATCCTCTTGCAGAAAGAACTAAACCTAAAGATCCGCTGCGAATTACAGCAGTTGCATGGCTTGCTGAGCAATATCCAACCCTCCCTGGAAATGCCCAAACTGATTATGGAACTACTCGATGAAGCTCACTAAGCTGCTGTTTTTCTTGGAACGCAAATTGGGTGCCTACTTCCTTCGTTTATACCGATTTAGCCTTAAATTCCAGGTTATAAACCAAGAAGCCTCAGATGGAGTTAGATGCATCTATATGTTCTGGCACCGCAATCTACTGCTGATGACCCTTCAGCGGATCGATAACGGCGCTGCGGTGATGGTGTCGTCCTCCAAGGACGGAGAGCTGATTGCAGGACCGCTATCCGAGCTTGGTTATGTTCCAGTGCGTGGTTCCAGCTCCCGTCAAGGCTCGCGGGCTATGCTGGAAATGATCAAAGCTTCAAGAAACATATCATTGGCGATTACCCCAGATGGACCCAAAGGGCCAGTATTTACTATTCATCCGGGGGTGTTTCAGATTGCGTTGCTGGCCAAAATACCGATCGTGGCTGTGGCCGTGCATGCAGATCGGGAATGGCTGTTCAATTCCTGGGATAAATTCCGTTTTCCAAAACCTTTTGCCAGGCTGACCATGATCTATTCCAATCCCCTGCCAGTTTCCTGTAAAGAAGATTTTGAACCAGTTGAAATGGAGATTCGGCGTTTTCTGTCCACACATGAAGAAGCTTTTAAAGCAGAAAAGTTATGACTAATCAAGATATAAACCTCTTACCCATCAACTTTATTAAAGGTAGAAACAAATGAAAGCACCAAAACCCTATGACCCCGCAAACTTTGAACGCCCCTTTGTGGCCATCATTAGTCTGATTAGTGCCATCCTGTTGATCTATCTGGGCATCCAGGGACCTTTGTTCCAGAATGCCATAGTATATAAAACCCACCCTTCGGTAAACAATCAACTCATCGCTCAGGATGCAGTTAATACCTTTGCGATTGCACCATTATTGCTTGTGGCAGCCTGGGGACTTTATGCCCGTAAGCGCTTTGCCAAATACCTATTGGCTTTGACGCCTCTTTTTATGCTATATTATGCCATCAGCTACATGGTCGGCTGGGAATGGATGGCTCCTGACTACAGTGGTAACAGCCAGCTGTGGTTCTTCCACTACCTCGGTGTGATGATCGGGGCATTGATCATCCTGTTCTATTCGCTGTCTGCCTTCAAAGCCAGGCAGAAGCCGCACTTCAGCAAACGCGGACTGCTGGTCTATTCAATTTGTTTTACTGTGTTTATGGCCTTGTTTGGGCTGATGTGGATGAAGGAGATTTTCGATGTTTTCGCCACAGGCACTGCAAGGGGTTATGAACTTGCCCCTACTGCTTTTTGGTTGGTACGCTGTTTTGATCTGGGCTTTTCGATACCTTTGGGCTTCATCAGCCTTTACCTGTTGTGGCTGCGTCCTCAAACTACCTTCCCGGTACAGATGCTGCTCTATGGTTTTTTCCTCAGCATGAGTGTAGTGGTAAACGCCATGGGTTGGGTTATGGTAATCAATAATGATCCCGCAGCTGATCCGATGGGCAATTTGCTGTTCGTTGTGTTGATGTTGATCAGTTTCTTTGGATATTTCTTTATTTTAAAGAGTTATGGCAAACAGAAAGGTTCACCGCAAAAGCAGTGAACCTAAACAATTGGTATTGATATAAGTTACTTCAATCGAAGAAGCTTATGGGTTCCTCTTTGGTATCCTTGTTGCCAAGCCAGGAAGTAGATTCCATTTGCCACGCTCTTGCCAGCTGCATCCTTGCCATTCCAGACAAGCTCTTTTGCATTGGGGTCGGTAGTGGACAAGGTATTGATCATTTGCCCCTTCAGGTTATAGATACTCACTTTCAGAATATCCTTGCTACCCCCGCTAAAGCTCAGGTTAGCCACATCCTTGAATGGATTTGGAGAAACGGAAATCAGCAGAGGGTTAACTGAAACCAAGTCGTCGTCAACATCGCTGTAAGCAGATAAGATAACGTTTGCAGAACCAACTCCTGCCACTGCTGTGGAATTATAGAGAAAATCACTTATGCTAAGCTGAGTTACCGAAAGCGAACCTGTGTTGCCTATAGCTCTGAATTGAAGTTTAAGCAGGATTCCCGCTCCCGTAAAATCTTCCGTCGAATCGCAGCTGATACTCAAGACACCTGGAGCAGACACTGATGCTTGCACCGTAAGGCCTTCGCTCATAGTTCCTTCGTTGATCACTCCAACAAAAGCCAGCTTTTCGGCATTGAAATTCACGTTTGTTTGGAAGTGATTAACATTCCAGGATGGAAGCAGATAAGTGGTCTTCATGTCAGTAGTGCCGATGGCATTATAGGCCAAATGCATGATGTTTGTAAGGCTTATCTGGCTTTCAGCCAAAGTTGCCACTGGTGCTGCGGCATTAACCATCACAAATGATGTATTGTTCACAGGAGTTGTATTGTAGTTCATGCCTGTTAAATCAAACAGGTAATCTCCCGCATCCATAGCCCGGAAGGTAAACCTGATCAGATCCCCACCTCCGGAAAGATTGGTTGTGCCGTTCCAGCTCACACTGATATATCCGGGATTTGTTTCGCTAACGCTTACAGTGCCACCTGCGGAAATAGTTTCATCTATGCTGTAACCGACATACTGCACGAAATTATGATCGTAGTATAGCTCAAAGTCGTAGTGATTCACTCCCCAACTGCCAAGGATAGGATCTGTGGTAAGCCGCAATCCAAAATTATCTCCCACAGTAGTGTTAGCTGCTACAAGCTTAACCGGAATGGTATTGATGCTGTAGTTTGCGGGAATGGTGTTGATTATTATCCCCTGGGATTGATTGAAGTCGCTGCCCCCGGGATTGATGTTATTGGTATAATAGTAGCCGTTTCCAGATCCACTCCAGCCAAAATTAAAATGAAAATGGTCTGCACTGTCATAACCATCCAGAACAAAAGCATGTCCACCGCCACTACCATGACCGCTGTAATATAATGGCACACCGTTATCAAGTTGGGTTGTAATCAAAGCATTCCAAGTGGTTTGATTGTAGCTGCTGCGGGATTTATACTCGGCTGTCGGATACCGGAAATAGTCTACTAATGCTTCAGCCGCATCTGTGCTTTGCGCACCCGAACCGTCAGGAGCATATCCCATGTTTACGCTTACTCCCAAATGGTAAAGCAAAGTTGCGATGGGAGTGTAGTTTGTTCCGATGCTGTCGCCCATTTGATCCCACAGATATGTGGTGGCCCCAAAATTGGCGCTTTGATATCCATATCCGGAGGCATAATAAGAATGGTTGCCTTCTCCGGTTTGAGGATGATTCCAGTATTTCATAACCATGCCCATGGCAGTGGCAACGCAACCGGCATAAACTCTTCCTCCGGGCCCGGCTGGATCCATAGGACACAGCGCATTATACGGCCAGTCTTGATTCCACATTGAAGATACTAGCGGAACAACAGCACGGTTGTTTTTCGCGGCATTGTCGTATCTTCCGTCACGCAGATCATTCCACAAGTTCTGATGCTCAATAATCTGCAATTTGCTTGAGCGAAGTTCGGATACCTGCGTTGCATACAGGTCCATCCAGTAGTATACTGCAGGAGGCAGATCAGAACTTTTGGTAAGTCCCTCATCGGAATATGCCAATACAGGATAGGAATTGTCATCCGCTGCTACGATGGCAAAGTTCCCATCGCTAAAGCTGATAAAGTATAATAAATCTGTATCACTGGCCACGTGACTCTCACTAATTGATTCAATCCTGCCCTGCACATAGGTATTCACAACGGCGTGATCGGTATTCACTGCCTTCTGCATGGGTAATCCCCGTAAAAAGCTAACCGCCGCGCCTAAAGCATCAGCAGGTTGAACAACTGCTGCATGAACTGGCAAGCAGAACATAAGAATACCGATCGCGATAACCAGTATTCTGCTGAAATGATGATTAGATAAATAACTCATATATCCTCCTGGATTATTTCTCATCACATACCTTTACTACATACAAGAATCGTTCCAAACTGGTATCTCACTTTGCTATGGATGCCGTTTCGATCTCAACTCTATATCGTACCACAGGTTTATATGGTATGTATAGGATGTGACATGTAGAGAGATAGCGCTAGGTAAGGTGGTGAAGTGACGAAGTTGTGTTTCCTTGATTGTCTTTGCTTTTCTGTTGTGGGACTATATGGACTGAATGGACTATATGGACGTGATGGACTTTGTGGACTCTGTGGACTATGTTGATTCTTGCTAAACAACCCACTCACCCTATTCATTGTCACTCTGTCACTTTGTTACTTTGTCACTCTG
>CAZGWB010000053.1:0-19274 GCA_964529335.1 uncultured Candidatus Cloacimonas sp. | reverse complement strand
ATAGACGGAATTATTGTAAACAGCATCTACGTGCAGAAATACTATAGCAAACAGAACTACTACTATTATTATTACTATTACTACTATTATTATGGCGACGAGGTGCCAAAGAAGCAGAAAAAGAATGTCAATCGCTTCCTACGCAAAAATCAATCTGCATCTTGAAGTAATCAGGAAGCTGCCCAATAACTATCATCAGGTCAATACTGTCTTTTGCAGTATTGACCTGTGTGATTATTTGAGCTTTGAGCTGCTTCCTGAGTCGGAGATTATCCTTAGCTGCTCCGAACATGCCTTGGAAAATCACGATAATTTGGTTTTTAAAATAGCCAGCTATCTGCAGGATAGTTATCGTGTAACCAAGGGTGTGAAGATTCATCTGGAAAAGCGGATTCCTGTAGCAGCAGGATTGGGAGGAGGATCCAGTAATGCCGCTTGTTGCTTAGCTCAGCTAAATAATCTATGGCGCTTAGCCTTACCTGCATATGAGTTGAATCGGATTGCCGCCTTGTTTGGCTCAGATCTCAATTTCTTTCTGGTGGGTGGAACTGCCTTGGGGACAAATAGGGGAGAGCTAATAATGCCTTTACCAGGACTGAACATTAGAAACATCTTGTTAGTTAATCCAGGCATTATGATCAGCAGTTCAGAAGCCTATAATCTGGTTCAAATACCTGAATTGGAACAGCAGAGACAATTTGTTTTGGAAAGATGGGAGGAGTCCTGCTTCAATCGCTTGGAATCTGCAATCCGGAAACGTTATCCCAGCATCGATCAGATCCTCAACACTCTTAACGAATATGGAGCTAAACCAGCTATAATGAGTGGAAGTGGTTCTACCTGTTTCGGAGTTTTTACCGATGTCAAGAAGCTTGACACATGTAAAAAGCTGTTTGATAGAGAAGGCTTCTGGACTTACATAGCTCATTCCGTGTGATCATTACCATCCTGCCTATTCAGAGGTTGGCAGGCAGATAGCAAAAGGGTGGGCAAACTCCGATTTGCCCAAGCGGTCGGAGACCGCTGTTACAAGCAGCTTCGCTGCTTCTGCCAATTCAGAGATTGGCAGCCCTGAGAAATGAAGTACGGATTTCACCCATATCATACCGGAGTCATACCGCATGCTCATCCGGTATGACTCCGGTATGATATGGTGATCAGTGGTTTGGGAACAGGGGACACAGAAATGCATCTGGAATAGACGATAAAAGCGGCGAAAAGAAGCTCCGCAATCCTGACGGAGGGATTGAAAATGGCCTTTTTTTATGAAATAGCCTCTTTTATATGAATTCTCACAATCCAGAGGTGATAAATGTAAGTGGAGAGTATGCTTTGTTTACCAGTTATAATTCAGCTTTAAAATAGGAGTTTTATCGATCAGATCAAATGAAATCTGGCTGCGGCGATGCTCAGCATTCAGGCGAAGAACATCCACAACGCCGATCAAATGGTTAAGAATTAGAACTCCACCAGCAACTTTGGCATAATCCACATAGTCCTGGCTACGATTGCGGAGTTTGTTGAATTTGCTGCGATGCTCAGGGCTTTCCCAATACCAGTAACGATCTTCATCATAGCTATTGGCTTGGATGTATTGCTGCTGTTGAACCGGGTCGTATGGATACAACTCCATGGCTGTTTTCATAATCCACGCATTGTATCCACCGGCATCGAAACCGCTGCTTTCGTAACGCGCCAAGTGGTTGAAGAAATCGGTATCGTAGGTACCCGGATTAAGATGGGCGAATTTGATCGCATATTCATACGAATCCTGTTTCAGGGCATCGCTCTCAGAGTTCAGATAAAAGAGTGATCCCAGGATTCCTAGCTCGGTTCCCAGCATTGCATAGCCATAATCGCGCCCTGAAGATATCTGTCCCCAACCGGGAACAATGAGTGATTTTAACACAGAGGCTTTTTCCTGTGCGGCTAGCATGGGAATCAGCACCAAGCAGAGCAAGAGAAGAAAGGAGCGTTTCATAATGATTCCTCAGAAGTTAAGTTGATAATGCAGCATTGCACCCTGATTTGGAGTGGGGGATAAGTAAACCGTTCCGGCTTGCTTGCCAGAAAGAATGGCTGAATCCAAAGCACTTAGAGCACGATTGAACAGCATCATTCCCAAGGCGAGGTTGTGGCTCATTTTGGTGCGCTGATGGCGCTTTCGCTGATTCTTGTATTCGTTCCAGGCTGAGTCATTTTGCCAGTTCCAGGTTTCTTCACCTTGGTAGGTGTTTCTGGCAAGATAATCTGCATAGCTTGCAGGGTCGTAATTATAAATCAGGTAATAGTTTCGCGCCATCATTTCCTGAATGTCATTGTAATAATTGCTGGAAGGATAATTCTGAATAGCCTGGTAGTGATTGGTTGGCATACCAATTGGTACGCCGGCATACTGATTTGCATAGCGCATATAGGCTTCGCGTTGGCGATCTACCTGCAGATCAGTTTCAATGAAGGAGTAGATGCTGATCAGGTCTATTCCCAGCAATACTCCTCCCCGGGTTGTTTCACCCATCAGCAGTTCTCCGCTTCCGGGTAGAGCCAAAGATGCTGCTGAATAGGCTAAACGCGGTAAAGCGAATAACGGTAAACCTAGAATGAGAACCAGATAGGTAAAAAACAACCTCAATTTTAAAACTGCCACTTCATCCCCAACATCGGTGTAACCGTGCCATTATGAAGATTTGCATAGATATTCATGGTTGGAACCTGAGATATATATAGCCGGTTGCGGTTTCTGGTTACCCGCACGGCATCTATTCCGGCTGCCAAGTGATTGAAGGCAGCAGCAAGGGTAAAGAGATGGCTGATACTATATTGATCTTTGGCTTCATTGCGCATTCTGATATAGGTTTGGCGCATCGCACTGGCTTCAGGCGAATCAGGTGCGATAACTACTGCTTGGTCTGATCCCCATAGCGGATAATTTCCAGTCCAGTGAGTATTTGGATTGTCGTTTGGTCCATCCAGTACCCAATGAGGATCAGCGAATTCCCCTGATTCATTGGCGGAAAAGCGATAATACCAGTCCATCCAGCCAAACACATAATGCGGGTATTTTCCGATATCTTCATAGAAATGCTGGGTGTCGGTGGCATCCAGACGGAAGTAGCCACCATCGTAGATATCGGATTGGTTTATGCCTTTCAGGATTTCCTGAACCTGATTTTGAAAAAAACGTTGGTAACGATAACCCGTTTTAACAGACCCATCTGCGGTTATGTAGTTTACCTGTTCCCCAGTAGCATATTTCTCATAGGCATCAGCCTTATCTTTACCCTGAATATTGAAGTAAACAATACCTCCAATCATGGCAAGTTCTATCGCAGGAAAAATATATGTAGTGATGACGGATTTATCCGCATAGAATTGACCTAATCCCGGCACAGCCAAAGACATCAGCATGGCCAGGTGGGCATTCTTCTTATCGTAATTCACCTGAATTAGATCATTAGTAACCAGTGTGTCGGATTTCACCTTCTGCTCTTCATCCGGTTGTTGATATAGCCACTTGTCGATATCGCTGCTCTGCTTTCCCTGGGCCAGAAGGATCCAGGCAAAAGCCAGAATTAAAGCTAATAATACTACTTTCTTCATAATTCGCTCCTCATGTGATAGGATGATGAGATATCTAACATTATAATCATTTTTCCACTGCAAACTTCAAGCGTTTATGTTGGTTGCCGTTTTCCAGGCTAAGGATGTAAACTCCTGAGCTAAGTCCTTTAGAATCAACTTCTATTTCATGGGGATTATTTAACGACTCAGGGATGTGGAAGCTACGTATCAGATTGCCTGATATGTCGTAAAGACGAGCTGATGTTTCGCCGCTATAATTGCCCAGCCTAAGTCTGAAGTATGGTTTATTCACTGGATTTGGATAAAGGTAGGCAAAGGGTGCAGTTTCATTAAGGCTTTCATCCTGGAAGGGACTTGTGAACACACCGCTATTACCATTCCTGAAACCTCCAAAAACAATGGGATTGGCATTGAAACCACCCAATCCATGCACAAATAGTCTGCCCTCGGAATCCGGATAATACCAGTATAGCTTTTGTTTCTCGGGATGAAAATAGAGATAGGCATCCTTGGTTGGGGTTCCCGAAACCAAGCTCTTGTCCGCCACCATTCTGGCATTCTGGTCAATGGCAATAAATCCAGATTGTTCAAGAGGGAAATACATCAATTCTGCATCATTGAGCCTGAGAGAAAGGGGACTTACTTTTTCTGATACTTCTTGCGAAGCAGAATATGGAAAACCAGATAGGAGAGTGCCATCTGATTTCATGGCATAAAGCTCATTTCCCAAACCAAAGAAAACCACTGGCGAGATGTTGCCCAGCTTTGTTAAGCCCAGTTGACCAGGCTTTGCTGAACCATGGTTACGGAATATTAGCTGATACTCATCGTTATGAATCCGATAGAGATTTCCAGTGTCCGACATTACGAAGATATATACCAGTTCCGAATCCTGACTCTTGTAAATAAGGGGATCTATGCTGCCGAAGTGGTCTGGAAGATTAATTCTTTTAGGAAAAATGAGTGCGGTAGTATCATGAATACATACTGAATTCGAGCCCAAGGCTACCAGTTTATTGTCCCAACCGGCCAGTTTTTGGACGTCATTACCCGGTAGGGTTCCATGGGTCACTCTATAGTTTTGAATCCTGCCCAAAATTGGCGAAAAAACCAGGGAAGGCGAATAGAAATAAACCGCATCACCCAGAACAAGTGGTTCTGTGGTTTGTGATCCGGTGGTATATACTTCATTAACATTCAACTGGACATCGGCGAAATCGATGAAGCGCATGTATGAACCGTTCACCGTGATCAGCTCTTTGAATCCATCATTATTATTATCTGCTACCATAGGACGGAAACTGTATTGGCTGATGGAATCGTTGAAGGTGCCCATCAGGTTTTGCCAGCTTCCATCTATATTGCTTAGCAAATCGATACTGCCGCTGTGAATTGCTGGCAGATCATAATCGCTGAATCCGGAATTGATGATCGGAGCTGTTATCAGAGTGGAATCCTGAAAATCAAATACGTCCAAAGTGTCAAAGAAGCCACTGAGAGTAGCAAAAGACATCGTGGCGGATGGATTTCCGATGCTGCCCAAATGATACATTCCCGGAAGGCCAAAACTGTCTTCCAAGGGTGGCTTGGTATCTGCATTAAATGATGGACGCCAATCTTGCTGACTCCAGGAAACGAAGCTGCCGTTACCATCAAGCACAGGTTTTTTGGCATGGAAATATTCGTAGGGAGTGCCAGTCCAATACATTGAATAGTCGCTGCCCAAGTCGGTCAGGCCATCGGCTTCGATTACAGAAACACCGCGTCGCAAGGAATTGATATTGATGGTGTTTGAATCAAAATTGCTTACCCAACTCCCATCGGAATAACTATGCCCTTCATCATAGATAACTTTTTCGTTCACATGCCAGACCAGCATTCCACCTCCAACGGCTGAGCCGTCGGACTTCACAAAGGAAGGCAGCAAATAATCATATTCGTAGGTGGGAGTATTAGTTGGGTCATCAAAAGGAGTGGGGTATAATATAACCCGCTGGTCGAGCGCGCTGAACAGGGCGGTTCCACCATCTCCATCAGGATCAACATTGCGGTTTTCAATCAACAGGTATTCGTCCTCATTGAGTGGAATCTTGTAGGTATGTGGATTCCGATTAGCATCAGTTTGCCGGAAGCTGGCAGCACTAAGAGATTGAGGACTGAACAACTGGAAAGCAGGGAACTCTTTTAACAAGCCCTTGCTTAAGTAATGATCGCGAAACATCAGATTTCGAGAAAAAGCCCCTGGCAAAGCTGGTAAAGCTCCTTCCACAAAAACCAGATCACCATTGGACAAGCTGTCTACCAAAACACCTGATCCACCGCTGTCCATGATATCGAACATCCCAACCATCGGGCGGTAATCATAAACGTTGTAGAGGTCAACCATCCCCAGAGAATGGCCAAACTCATGTGCAAGAACAGCATTAAGGGCCCCGTATCCCTGATGGACGTTAGGTTCAGTGTCAGATTCAATTATTGAAAAATCTTGTGAAATGGTGGAAGGGACGTTGCAGGCATGAGAAATAAGAAAATTGCCATCATCCACTACCGCTTCCTTGCCGCTGCCTACCCTGATAAAGAAAGACGGGATGTCGGAAGGTGTATCACCTGCTACGTCATGTTGCCAGTCTGAGCCGGCATGGATTATCATGAAATGTCCGTAGGCTGAAAAATCGATTTCAGGATCAAGCTGGTCGGCTGTTTCGAAGGCTTCCTTGAAGTATTCTTCCATCCTGCTTACAAATAGCTCCGAATCAGCGTCTGGAGGGTTGTAATATCCCATTGGATACGATAGTGTATAGGCAGGGGCATCTTTGGGATAAACATCGAACTTCAAATTGTAGCTGTTGTCGGAAACAGCAAGATAATAGTAGCGCATTGCATCCAGATTTGCTTCGAAATATTCCCGATTGTGAGGAGGTGAAGCTATTGAATACAGGTAGTTTGGATCTGGCTGAAGGATAAACCCCCCATTCCCTGTTGTATTCGGATCATCAGGGCTTTCTGTCTGAAAATCTACCAGTAAAACCAACAGTCGGTCATTGTTTAGTTTAGATTGCTTGGGGCTTGATTGTTCATTTAACAAGTTCAGATAGGGATGGATTCGGGGTTTGGCATAGCTCTTTGCCAAGGATGCGTGGGAAGTTTTTCCAAATCCGGCTACCTTGGATAGCAGCATCTTGTCCGCATACAGACAGCTAAAAAGAATCAGTAAGCTTAGGAGGGTGATCAGTTTTCGCATTTAATCTCAAAAAAGCATCAGAAGTCCCCTGTTTATGTCGGGGACTTCCATATAGCCATAGTATTTATTGCGCTTGCTTAAAACTCGAAGCCGAGGGAGAATATTTTATTGTAGTCTACTAGACCACCACCAGGAACCATGGCAAAATCGGCGGAAAGCTTGTAGCGGTTATCGAATCTGTACTGAACACCCACTCCAAAGCTGGGTCCGGTTACTTCGCCTGCAATGTCGGCATAATAGCCGCCGCGCAAGGAAATAAGCTGAAGATATGTGTATTCCGCTCCGGCACCGTAGATAGTTTCATCGAAGTATTTCCAGCCGGTAAAAATCCGCTGGTAGAGAGGATCATCGTTGGCCAGAATCTTGCTGGCTTCGGCAGTTACCAACAGCTTGCTCATAGGATCATCCATTATGGTGTATGCTGCGCCCGCCCTGAAAGTCATAGGGCTGGGATCGGCCTGTTCCACATCCACGAAAGTAATATCCGGACCTACATGTTGCAGAACTACTGATGCATTCAGGTTCTTAACTACCACATCCTTGAACATGGCTCCGGCATCAAAGGCAAAACTGAAGGCAGCGCCATTCTTTTCCGTTAAACCGGTTCCGGGTGCCAGATATGAATAGAGAAGTTTGAAGTTTCCGCCCAAACCAACTTTCCCAGGCACCAGCTCATAGCTATATCCAACCGCACCGGACACGTCGAAGCTATGAAACTCGCCTTGTTCGATGTTGTTACCAGTGGTCTGCATCTGGGTTCCGGCATCCATCCAGATTATATGGGCATTAAGATTTCCTACTCCGTAGAAATTCTGATTCCAACCCACGTATTCGTAAAACATGTCTTCCAAACCAGAGCCTGCCATCCAGGGGATATGGGTGACTGCCAATTGAGTCTTTTTATTAAAAGCAGTAGCTCCTGGATTCCACCACATGGCATAAGCATCATCCGCTATTGCAGAATAAGCTCTTCCCATGGCGTTTGCACGAGCCCCAGGCTCGAAGGTGAGGAACAACAAAGCTCCTTGTGAAATGCCGGCAAGGGCTAAAGGAGCTACCATCATCAGCACTAGGCTGAGGACAACTATATGATGCTTAAACATTATACCTCCACAGGTGTAATGGTATTGTTATTTCAGGTTCAGGAAATATAGCCTGAAGCGATTATTGCTGAACAATCTAATCTGTCCCAGGTAAAAACCAATTAGATTATGCCTATACACTCTTTTCAAATCGTCCTAGGGGCTTAACAATAAAAGGTCTATACACTCCTGCTATTTTGGTGCCGAAGGCCGGAATCGAACCGGCACGAGCCAAGGCTCGGTGGATTTTGAGTCCACTGCGTCTACCAATTTCACCACTTCGGCACGCTGAATTAACACCTTTTTCCAGTGCCGCTTCGCTGTCAAGCAAAAAGCAGCTATCCAGTCAATAGTAATGGAAATATTTCCACAAGTGCTTTTGGGAGAGTTGGGGATCAATCTAAGAAAAAGTCTCTTATCCTCTTCATCTGATTGGGGATATCTATGTGCTGGGGACACTTGGCCAAGCATGCGCCGCAGTTTGTGCACTTATCAGCCCTGTTAGCCTCGGGAATAAAGAGCTCATATTCTCTCTTGTGACGGTCGCGATCGTTGAACATTATTGCTTCGTTGTAGGTGCCTATCACAAAAGGAATGGCTACACTGGCCGGGCAGGGCAGGCAATATCTGCATTCCGAACAGAGGATCGGGATGCGTTTGATGTATTCTCTGCGCGCTTGTTGATAGCGTTTCAATTGTTTATCCGAAAGTGTATGGGGCTTGCAGAGATCAGAGAATTTTAGGTTTTCTTTCAGTTGATCCAAGCTACTCATTCCGCTTAACAACACCTGACAACCTTCCAGGTTCCAAACCCAGCGTAAAGCTCTTTCCAATGGTGATTGTCCGTCTTTCTCCAAACTCCAGATATGGGACACTTCCGGAGGGATTGAATTGACCAGTTTTCCACCTCGCAGAGGTTCCATGGCAATCACTCCCATTCCTCTTGCAACTGCCAGATTGTATCCATTCCGTCCCGCCTGGTAGTGAGTATCCAAGTAGTTCAGCATTATCTGGCAAAAGTCCCATTCGTAGGAAAAGGTTATTTTCTTGAAAACCGAATAGGAATCATGAAACGAAAAGCCGATATGTCTGATCTTCCCATCGGCTTTTGCCTTTTCCATAAAATCCAGAACCTTCAGTTTATGCATGGCCGGCCAGCTTCTTTTGTTTAAGGCATGCAGCAGGTAATAATCAATGTAGTCTGTTTGGAGTTTTTCAAGTTGCTTATCCAAATAAATCTGAAAATCCTCTTTTTCTTTGATCAACCAGCATGGCATTTTCGTAGCCAGCAGAACCTTTTTTCGCTTTACCTGCTGCAGCCACTTACCCACCAATAACTCACTCTGTTCATTGTGATATGGCCAGGCGGTATCAAAATAGTTCACTCCGTGCTGATAAGCGTAATTAAGCATTTCCAATGATTTGGATTCATCGATGTTTCCCTGAGAATCGGTAGGGAAGCGCATACAGCCAAAACCCAAGCTGGATATCTTGTCTTGGCTACGTGGCATAGTCCGGTATTGCATATTATTCACCTCCTGGATGAAAATGCTGGTAGATGGTTTGGGCAGTTCTTTCACCAATACCCTTGATCGAGCATAGGTCTTCGACGCTGGCGATAGCGATGTCTTCAATACTTCCCAGGTCTTTCAGCAAAAGAAACATTGTTTGTTCTCCGATCCCGGGAATGCTTTCCAGTTCACTCTCCAATGTTCTTTTAGACCGGCGCTTACGATGAAAGTTTATGGCAAAGCGATGAGCTTCGTCCCTGATTCTGATCAGCAGCCTGAGCGCTGCGGATGAACGGGGAAGTATGATGGATTGATCAGCCTGGGGCAAATAAACTTCTTCTGCTCTTTTGGCCAATGATATCAAGCTTATAGCAGAGTATTCTGATGCAGCTAGTATCTTTTCTGAAGCAGATAACTGCCCTTTTCCTCCATCTATCACAATTAGATCGGGAATCATCTCCTTGTCTTTCTCGATCTCGTTCAGAAAGCGGCCAAGGGTTTCCTGCATTGCCGCAAAGTCATTCTGAGTATCGATACTGCGGATGATAAAGTGCCGGTAATATTTCTTCTTGCTCTTGCCGTTTTCAAAATACACAGCGGACGAAACCGTATCGCTGCCTTGAATCGTAGAAATATCCATGCATACTATCTTACGTGGAAGACGGGGCAATGCCAGATGATCCTTCAGTTCCTGGATAGGGAAGATTGTTCGGTTGGCTTTGCGTAGGTGAGCCAGCTTGGCTTCCTCCACCAGGTTGAAGGCATTGCGTTTGGCCATTGCCAGCAATTTGGTTTTTTCACCTCGTTGGGGAACCTGCAACCGGTTACCGAGCCATTGATTCAGGTTCTGATAATCATAGGGCTCCAAGGGAAGCAGGATTTCATCTGGATAGTCCTCAATATTTGTATAATATAGCTGTATGAAAGCCGATAGGATTTGCTCTCGTGGCTCGTCCTCCAGATTGGTGAGGGGATAGTTTTCCTGATGGACAATAGCTCCGTCTTTCATCTTCAGGATCAGGCACACAGCCTGCTTATCTTCCTGGTAGAAACCTATTATATCCAGATTTTTTCTTTCGGTTAGCATTACTGACTGGCGTTTTTGGATCCTTTCGATTGCGATTATCCTGTCGCGTAGTTTTGCGGCCTCTTCAAATCGCAAGGCAGCGGAAGCAAGCTGCATTTCTGTGCGGAATTCCCCAAGAATCTCTTCGTATCGTCCACCAAAAAAGCGCAATAACCGCTGAACGATTATTCCATAATCGCTTTGTGTGATGTAGCCCACACAGGGAGCTGGGCATTTGCCAAGCTGGTAGTTTATACAGGGTTGTTTGTATTTTTGCTTTGGTATATTGCGATTGCAACTGCGTAAGGGGAATATCCACTCAAAACTCCTCAGGGTTCTTCTCAATGAGCGGACATCGGTATAAGGCCCAAAATACTTGGCTCCATCTTTCTGCGGGTCTCTGCTCACAAAAACACGGGGAAAGGGTTCATTGATGGTCACTTTTACAAAAGGATAGCGCTTGTCGTCCTTCAGCATGATATTGTATTTGGGACGGTATTTTCTGATCAGAGTGGCTTCCAGCAAAAACGCGTCGATCTCGCTATTGGTTATTATATACTCCAGATCGGCAATGTTTTTTACCAATTGCTCTGTTTTATGGTCTTTTCCGGTGGGTACCAGATAGCTTTTAATCCGGTTTTTCAGGTTTAGTGCTTTCCCTACATAGATTACTTCTTCCTTTGCATTTTTCCAAAGGTAAACCCCGGGCTGTTCGGGCAATAACGGAAGTTTTTTTTCTACTTCTTCAGAAGGCGCGCGCAAAGGTTCTTCCCAATATTTCCCAAGTAGTCCAGTTTGAACAGCAAGCCCAGCAGATAAAACAGCAGAAGGGCCAGCGAAGCCAGGATGGCGTCGCGCAGCAGAAGCATAAACCTCTCCTGTACCTGAACCAACCTCATTCCCAACCTTACAAGCAGGTAGATAAGGGCACAACTTAGCAGGGACTTTATAAAATTACCAAACATCCCAGTGAACTTCAATTCTGGAAGTTTCTTTTTTATCAGATGCAACAGGAGCAGGTAGTTTACCAATGCGGTGATCGAGGTTGAAAGAGCCAAACCCCGATGGGCGAGGAATTGCATCAGAATAAAGTTCAGGCTTATATTCAATGCCACCATTCCAGCCGCAATTTTCACTGGTGTTCTGGTATCACCACTGGCATAGAAGAGGGGAGTGAAAGTCTGGTTCATGCTATAAAAAACTAAACCCAAGGAATACATTATCAAGGCTTGAGAAGTCATCCAGGCTGCCTGAGCGTCGAAACGGCCGCTTTGTAGCAGGATTGCCACGAAATCATTGCCCATAGCCAGGATGAGCGTGGTAACCGGAAGCATTATGTAAATCAAACTCAGGGCGGTAAACCGCATTGATTCGGATAGCTCGTGATAGCTGCGATTCGTGATACATCTCGAATAAAGTGGTAGAACCGCGGTTCCGGCTGAGATGGCAAAAATACCCAGGGGTAACTGCATCAGTCGATTGCCAAAGCCCAGAGCTGTAATCGAGCCAACCGGCAGGAATGAGGCCATCAAACTGTCGGCAATCAGGTTTATCTCTCTGATCCCGATTCCCAGGAGGGAGGGAATCAGGCGTTTCCACAGCATGCTCATAGCCTGGGATCCCCAACGGCAGATAATGACCCAGCGATAACCTATCTTTTTTAGATAGGGCAGATTGATCGCTGTCTGCAGGACCCCGCCCAGCAAAACACCCCAGGCAGCCCAGTCTATCAGAGCTTCGCCCCCAATTCCAAATGCAAAATGGGGGATCAGAAGAGTGGCCAGCATTCCGATATTCAGTAATGCTGAGGATAATCCTGTCATGAAGAAATAATCATGAGAATTCAGAATGGCAATGAAAGTGGATGATAATCCTATGAAAAACAGATAAGGGAAGATAATCCTGGTAAGCCGAACCGCCAAATCTGAGGTCTGGGCAGCCAGGCCAGGATAAAGAGCTTTCACGATCAGAGGAGCGCTGGCAATCCCGATCAGGGTCAAACCGCCAAGCACCAGGGTTAGGATGCTGATCAGATTTAGGGCAAACTCCTGTTGATTCAGCTTTCCTTCCTTTATTCCTATCTCATTATAGATAGGAACGAAAGCGGTGGACAGTGCGCCTTCGCCAAACAGCCTGCGCAGCAAATTGGGAATATTGTAGCCCACATTGAAGGCATCGTTTATAAAACTTGTGCCAAAAAAGAAAGCCATTACTTGATCTCTCACCAAACCAAGGATCCGGCTAAAAAAGATGGCAATCGACATCACACTGATATTGCGTGCCAGTTTGCGATTGGTCTGGCGGCTCGTTGTGCTGGAAGAATCCATCTTTATTCCTGTTGGCTTGGGAGATTGGGGTTAAACTTTGCCATGCAGCAGGTTTTTTAGCCTGATGTAGAGGTTTATCATTACCAGAGACAGATTGGCATTTCCCTGAATCTTGCGGTTCAAATCCTCCAGAAACAATAAAAAATCATATAGCCTTTCTTCCTGCAGAGCGCTCTTATCAGCCAGAAGCTGTAAGTATTCCAGCTTGTCGATATTGGTAATCTCGCTGTCCTGATCCATGCTAAGCTCAGTAATATCTGCACATAGAATTCTGATGTATTTCAGCAGATCGCTGATCTGGTCTTTCTTTTGCTGGTCCTTATATTTGTCCATCATGATTCCAAAGCCCAGATCATCCTCCATAGCTGCTTTTTCCAGAATATCGAATGCCCAGCTTCGCATTATGGAATCATTTTCTGATGCTATCCGGATAGCGGTTTTCAGATTACCTGCGCTTATCCTGGCCGCAGTTTTTGCTGCGATCTCAGCAGTCTCGAATTGATCAATCAGGATATCTTCGATTGTTCTGCGGGTAAGCGGCCGGAAAAAGATGGGCTGGGTTCGGGAGAGAATAGTTGGCAAGATCATTTGCAAACGTTCCGTGATCAGGATGATTATCGTATTCGCAGGCGGTTCTTCCAGGGTTTTCAGGAATGCGTTGGCGGTTGCCTGATTCATCAGGTCGGCATTTTCGATAATCACGATTCGGTATTTGGCTTCATGAATGCTCAGCTCAAGGCGCTTGGCAAGAAAAGCTATGTTTTCCTTGCGTATTTCAGTGTTTTCTTTAAAGAAAAACTCCTGCCAGGGGGTGTTTACCTTGTTTTGCAGGTATTCTTCATACTGCTTGCGGGCTTCGGGTTTCTTAATCTCTCCGTCCAAACTCAAATCCAGATTGGGAGTGGGGAAGAGGTATATGAAATCAGGATGTTCCAGATGCAGAAACTTGTGGCAGGAAGTACAAATTCCACAGGGTTTCAGTTGATTTATAGCTACGCAATTTACTGCCATGCCAAAATACAGAGCGCTCATAAACTTGCCAATCCCGTCGCTTCCGTGAAAAAGATAGGCTTGTGCGATGCGCTCGTTTTCGATGGCTTTGGTCAGCAGCTCTACCGGCTGTTCCTGGCCTTTTATCCTGCGAAACATCTATACTATGGTTATTTTGCTGCGTCCTGCTTCGTCGCTGGTGCTGTATTCGAAGATCTTCTTCACATAGGGGCTTTCAAATTCACTGGCCAGAATGTCGTAGCATTTCAGGTCGTGATACTTTCCGGCCATGAAGATATATTCTCTTTGGGTTCCGGCATACTTGAAGCCAATCTTTTCGTAGCATTTTATGGCGCGCTTGTTATAGGCAAAAACCTTTAGCGAAACGCTATGCAGATTAAGTATATTGAAGGCAAAATCCAGCAGCAGAGCACAGGCTTCTGAGCCAATCCCTTGATTCCAGAAGGTCTTTTCACCTATAAAAACGCCCAGTTCGGCATGACGGTGAACCTCGTTCAATTCATGCAAACCGCAGTTGCCGATCACCTTGTTGGTATCTTTTTCCACGATGGCAAAGATATAGTTATTCTGCATCAGATTGATCAGGGTTTGCCGCTCCTTATCCATGTCGATCACCTGGGGTGAGAACAACATGAACTGCCCCAATTCCATATCGTTTACCCATTCGGTATAACGCTCTGTATCATCCAGGGAAATGGGTGATAAATAACACTTATCCCCCAGCAATTTGCGAAAGTATTTCATTCCAATTTACTCCAATTATTTTACATTCTCGTTTACCTGTATTTGAATGCCTAATCCTGTGTCAAGAAGTTTCCTGCCTTGTTGTTTGACCCAGTATGTGGCTAAGCAGTTCGACCAGCTCGTTTTTTGAAAAGGGTTTGGATAGATAATGAGAGCATCCCAGAGACAGGAAATGCTCTCGGTCGCCTAACATAGAATAGGCGGTTACAGCTATGATGGGGACGGCTTGCAATGATTCTGTGGCTCTCAGTTTTTGCAATACCTGCAAACCTCCCAGCTTGCCTTTCAGATGGATGTCCAGTAAAATGGCTGCGTATGTTTGGCCGGATGCCAGCTCCAGGGCTTTGTCTCCATCAGTGGAATAATCTATTGTTGCCAGCTCGCTCAGCATATATCCGGCTAATTGGTGTATCACCAGATCGTCGTCTATCAGCAGGATCCGGGGCAATTGCTGAGGCCTGGTTTGCCAGGATGCAGCTTCCTGAGAGTCGGGGAGTTTGGCTTCTGACGGCAATTGATCAGCTTTTACGCTCATTCGGGCTGGAAAACACACACAGAATTCACTTCCTTTGCCTGTTTCGCTGTTCAGGCAAATAGAAGCTCCCAAAAGCTGCGTGTATTTGTGGGCAATGGTTAGTCCCAGGCCGCTGCCTTCGTAAGAGCGTTCAAAACCTTCGCTACCCTGGCGGAAGGCATCAAACACCACTGTTTGCTGAGAGGGGGAGATGCCTATTCCTGTATCTTTTACTTTTATGCAAACTTCAGATCCGCTTGGTCCGTCTTCCGAAAGTGTCAACAGCACTTTCCCCTGATCTGTGTATTTTATAGCATTATTCACCAGCTCGTTCAGGATATGTTCCAAAAGGCTCATGTCCGTTTCCAGCAGAATTTTGTCTGTTGGCAAAATCAGTTCCAGGCTCAACCCCTTTTTCGCTGCCACAGCCCGGTATAGCTTTGCCACAGACTTCAAGAGACTGTTTGCATCCACCAAACGCCATTTGATATCTATCTTTTCCGCTTCGATGCGGGAAAGGTCGAGAATGTGGTTCAGGGTATTCAGCAGCCTGTAGCCAGAACTATGAATGGTGTTTGCCATATCGATGGCGCGGGGATCGCTGATCATGGATGGCAAAAGCTCGGAAAAGCCCAAAATTCCCACCAGCGGAGTTCGCAGTTCATGGCTCATGCTTGCCAGGAAATTCGTTTTAATCCGGTTCATCTGCTCTGCGGCTTCCTTGGCCTGCACCAGTTCCGCGGTTATCTGCTTTCTCTGCGTGATATCTTCCTTTACGGCGATATAGTTTATGATGTTTCCGCTAGGGCTTGTCAAAGGAGAGATGGTCGCTTCTTCCCAATATAAGTCTCCATTTTTCTTACGATTATGAAACTCGCCTTTCCAAGTGTTGCCGCTGGATATGCAGTTCCACAATTCCTGATAGAGCTGGTTTGGCGTGTTTCCGGATTTGAAGAGACTTGTTTTTTTCCCGATTACTTCAGATGGCTGCCAGCCTGTGATCTGAGAAAAGAAGCTATTTACATATTCTATCTTACCCTCGGTGTCGGTTATCAGGATGGATACTGGGCTCTGTTCCACAGCGCGGCTCAATTTTAGAAGTTCCATTTCTTTGGCTTTGCGGTCTACGACTTTCCAAACCGCATCCATCAGCAAGGTCAGGAGCAGGGTGTCGGTTTCATCATAATCCGTTTGCTTGTTGGCCATTCCCAATACGGCCACAATCTGATCGTCGCTGAATACCGGAATGGCCAGGAACCTCTTTAGCATGATATGCCCGTCAGGATAACCCTTGCGATTCGCGTATTCTGTCTGATAATCATTTATTATCAGGGGTTTGCGCTGCACGGCAACCGCTTTCCAGAGTCCTGGATTGCCATCACTGCGCTGAATGCTGATATCGCTGATGTTGCTTTCTTCAAGGGCGTTTGGCGAATAGGTAAAGGTTTCGAAAGTCTCGGTGGATTCATCATAGCGGGACATATATCCATACAAACTTCCGGTTAGCCTGATGGCTTCGTTCAAGGTGTAGTTAATGAAATCCTGCAGGCTTTCGGAGCGATGCTGCAAGATGTTTATAATGCTCCGTAGCCCAGCTTCGTTACGTAATTTTATGGCTTCGGTCTTTTTACGGTCGGAGATATCGGAGATTATGATCTGGATGGATAGGCGGTTTTGGTAATGCAACTGATTGGCATAAACCTCCACAGGGAAGAAGCTGCCATCCAGCCTTTGAAAGAGGTATTCAAACGGATAGATGCCGGTTTCACCCTGCATCAGACGCTTGATGTTGTTTATCGCTGCAGCGCGGTGATCCGGATGCACGTAGTCCAGGATTGCTTTACCCATAACGTCTTCTTTTGAAGACGCTCCAAAGATTTTCAGAGCAGCAGGATTGATGTAAACCACTTCTCCATCTGTATGCAAGAGGATCCCTACGGGAGCATTTTCAAACAGCAGGCGATATCTTTCTTCGCTGTCCAATAGCTCCTGTTCGCTCTTCTTTCGTTCCGTGATGTTTGAACACATCCCAAAGGAGCCTGCAAAGTTACCATTCTCATCCTGCATGGCTGAGGCTGAGATCATAGCCCATACTTCCGAGCCGTCTTTGCGGCGGAATCTGCGCTCGTAAGTATCTTTTTTCCCTTGAAGTCTGTCATTTACCTTCTGGCTGTGATTCTCCATGTCTTCCGGAAAAAGCCATTTTTCCATTTCATATCCGATCACTTCATCCACTTCATAACCCAGCAGGTCCAGCATTTTCTTATTCACGTAGGATACCTTGCAATCCTTGTCCAGCCACAGAATTCCTTCGTTCGAGGTTTCCACTATTCTACGGTAGATTGCCTGACTGGCGTTGTAGGATTCGGTGGCCAAGGCGCGGGATTCCTCGATCCCTATGTAAGAGGCGATCAGCTTCAGAATTTGCTTTTCTGCCTCGTTTGGCTGGTAATCATGCCTATACATATTGCAGATCATTCCTCTGCACTGGTTCTCAAAATAGATCTTGTAGCCCAGATATGTTTTCAGTCCCAAGCGGCCGATAATGGGAACTGAAGCAGCATACTTTGATTCCTGCAGGTTTCTGATCAGGCAAAATTCATCCGGGTAGTTTGTGATCACGTCAAAACTGATGGTATTTCGGGCATCTTCGGCATAATGAAAAGACTCAGGCGCATTCCAGATTGCCACATTTATTATCTTGTCATTTTTCAGCCTTTTATACAGAGAATAATCGGCGGACAAGATTTCACCCGAGAGCTCGGTTAAAATCTGCAGGTTCTGTTCGTAATCGCTGGAAAGCAGCTTAAATTTTTCCAAACATCTCTCAAACATTTGGGGCAGTTGTTCCAGCTCAGAGCTTCCAAGCTGTGTTTTAGGTGCGGATTCCTGAATCTCGTTCATTCTTCGATCCTCATTTATGCTATTCGCAATTCGGTTTTTTCTTTGTTGAACAGGATAAGCATAATCCCAAATAATGTCAATCACTTTATCCGGCAATAAGACAGACCTGATAGCAAATTTGATCTTTGCTTTGTCCGTCCTTCCGTATGCATGGTGATTTTATCGATAGCCTGAGCTCCTGAAGTGCGTTGCCTGAAGACAAAGGCTTGAATATCACAAGCGTCAGTAGATTTACCATGGTTCGGTCAAACTAAGCCCTGCGGGTTTTGTCAACAGGCTAAAGGATTTCACCCCTGCTGGTTTTCTCTTGAAAGCTCACCTATCATAAGGCCATCCTTGTGCGCCACGCCCATGCCACCCGATAGCCACCCGAAAGCTACGCGGATGAGCTCCGCGAGGAGTCCGCGAGGAGCTGGCGGGGCATTCGCGTAGCCAGCAAGGAAGAGAATACTGCCTAAGGCCTCTTCCAGACTTTTTTATCCCAATCCTCTCCGGTTTTCACTTTTGCACATTTGCTTGACGAAATCTTAGCTTTGCAGTAACCGAATTTATGTATTACTATCATTGTAGATATTGCGGAACTAAAACCCAGAAGAAGAAGGTAAAACGTCCGAACGAGTTCTGAACCGATGATGGTCAGTGCCAAAGAACTCATCTCCATCACGTAGATAGCAAAGGATATGTGTTGAGGATATATAGAGCTCGCAGGGTGATCCATCTGCTTCTTTGCCCAACTTTTTCCATGCTCAGAGGCATTTTCCCATCGTGCTTATAATCGAGCTTCCAATATCCCGTTTCGTCTTGTTTGGATCGGATTAACCGTAGAGCTTCATCCATTTCCTTCTTATAGGGCAGTTTACGATTGCAAAAGTACTCAAGGCAACGCATTACATCAAAATGCCAATGAGTAGGAAAGCAGAACTTCATCATCTTAGGATCAACAGGCTGTAATGTCTTATGCGAAAGAAACAAATGGTGCTCAAGCAGGAAGGAGACGGCCCGGTTTTCGGAGCTGATTAGTTCATTCAACCGATACTCACCCCCCGCAGTACGATAACTCCATATACCCTCCAGGACAGATAGTGTAGTATGGAATGAGCTGTGTACCGCTTTGTGAAGATAACGGCAGTTCCATCCGCCATCCTGCATTTGGGTTTTTAGGAAGTGATCGATAACGGAGTTGTATCGTTCATCGGGTCTGTGGAAGTAGCTTGCATAGTTTATCGCCATACCGTTCACGCATATATCGCCATGTTTGTAAATACTCCAGAAGGAAAAGCCCCCATCCTGGC
>CAZGWB010000052.1:0-19466 GCA_964529335.1 uncultured Candidatus Cloacimonas sp. | reverse complement strand
CACGACGATTACAAATGGATACAGATATGGCAGAAGCGACACCGTAGATCAAACCTCTGTATTCTCTGGAGGCTCCACAGCTACTACACGACCAAACTTGAGAATTGTTGTAGCCCCGATCGTGGAAGAACCGGAAATAGCAGTTAATCAAAGCAGCTTAAGCTTTGGATCAACATTGGTTGGCACAAATCCCAGCCTTAGCTTCACGATCTCAAACATAGGCGGCAGCCCCCTGACGGGAAGCATAGACACTGGCAGTTCTTTCTTCACGGTTAGCAGTTCTGCCAAGCAGCTACCTGAACCGCGGCTCAGAAACACCCGCAACAGCCTTCCATATTCTATCGCTTCGGGTCAGAGCGAGGAATTCACCGTGGTCTTTGCTCCCACTCAAGAACAGGCTTACAGCTCTACCCTTACGATTACTCACAATGCAGAAGGCGCAGCCAAAACAATTTCACTGAGTGGCAATGGATATCTGCCTTTGCAAGTGCCTTTTGCCGAGGGATTTGAAAATGGATGGAACAATTGGGTAGCTGTAAACGGAGCTGAAGCTAACTACTGGGTTGTAGGTTCTGCGGTCATGGAAACTGGAAATGGCAGCCTTTACATAAGCAACAATGGAACTGACAACAGTTATACACTAACTTCCAGCTCCATGGTTCATGTATATCGGGATATCGCCATTCCGGCCGGAACCGACACTTACTACTTAAGATTTGCCTGGAAGGCGCAAGGTGAAGGCACTACAACGCCATACGACTATCTGCAGGCATACCTGATAGACAGCACCATAACCCCGGTTGCCGGAACTGAACTCAGCAGCGGGGAGCTGAGCGCCGAACTGAAGCTGGTGGACAACTGGCAGCTTTTCAGCTATGCTTTGCCGACAGCGGTAAATGGAACTAACAAACGATTGGTATTTTCCTGGAAAAACGATTCTTCCATGGGAACCCAACCTCCGGCTGCCATAGATAATGTTCGAATTGTTCAGGGTTCACAAAGTGATGCCGCAGTGGTGATCGACAATAATGTGATTATCACACCTCCACCTGTAACTGATCCTGATTCGCAGGTTATTAATCCTAGCATCCAGATTGCGGGACTAACCAATCCCCAGGATTTCATCACCGTGACAACCGGTTATGCTTCCCTTGGTGCTACATTTGAGAATGCAGGAATGGATTTCATTTTCATGGGCACAGATTTCGCCGGAGCTACACTGAACATCACACACAACCTGGGCTATGCTCCGAATCAACTGGCATACCGGGTAGGGGATTCTGGTTCTTGGGCGATCTTTGGAAATCCTGGTTCCTGGACTGGAACAACAGCGTCATTCACCGTTCCTGCGGCCAAGGGGGAAAACGATGTTTACTTGATCTTTGCCAATAGCGAAGAGGGAACCTTGCCGGTAACACTCTCTTCATTTACCGCGGTGCTGAACAGCACAAACAATGTGAGTTTACAGTGGGTTACCGCCAGCGAAACCGGGTTGCTGGGATTTTACATGTATCGCAGCGAAAGTGAAGTGCTGGAGGATGCGGGATTGATTTCAGCTTTGATTGCCGGCACAAACACCTCAAATGAACAGCACTACCTCTTTACCGATTATGAAACTGAGGCTGGCCTAACCTATAACTACTGGCTGCAAAGCATGGATCTCGACGGAGCTGTAGCCTGGTATGGGCCTGTTGTTGTTTCAACTCTGGGCGATGGAGTAAATCCGGAACCAATCATCCCTAAAATCACTCAGCTTATCGGTAACTATCCCAATCCCTTCAATCCCCAAACCACCCTTCGCTATAGTCTGGAAAAATCCGGCAAGGCTGAATTCACCATTTGGAACAGCAAGGGCCAGATCGTTTGGAAAGCAAGCCGTGAACACAATGCCCCCGGTTTCTATTCCCTGGCCTTTGAGGGTCGTGACAATCATGGCCAAAGCCTTTCCAGCGGAGTATATTTTTGTCGCATGACCGTTGGAAAGAACAGCTACAATCACAAGATGATCCTGTTGAAATAGTGAACAGGTTAATGGGTTAACGGGTTAACAGGTTAACGGGTGAGCAAGTGAATTGAAAAACCCCGGAGTAAATCCGGGGTTTTTCTGTGATATAGTAATGAAGTGATGGAGTTGGAGGGAAAGCGGAAAAAGTGAAAAAGTGGAAAAGTGGAAATGTGAAACAAGGCTTGATTCTTGAGGCCCGTACTCAAATAACCATACCTGTTTCGGTTATTAATGTTTCATCGGTAGTTTATAACATTCGGTGTCATCAGCTTCTTCAGTGGTTCATAAAAATCCGTGTTGATCCGTTCAATTCGTGCAAATCCGTGTTACTGATTGAGGTTCAAGGGTTTAAAAGTATGAGAAATCCGTGTTGATCCGTTCAATCTGTGCAAATCCGTGTTACTGATTGAGGTGCAAGGGTTCAAAAGTAGGAGAAATCCGTGTTCCCATTTTTTATCTGCGCTAACCACAGTCTGGGCCATCAAACCAAGTCAAGATGCAACATAAACGCAAGTGCAAGCCTGCAACAGGTCTATGGATTTGTGGATAAAAAACAACAGCAATAAGGCACATTTGGTCTTGACAAAAATCGTAAGTTCTTATTTGGATAGAAATCGTGCGGCTGAGACCGAAAATCGAAGTTCTGGTTTCAAAGCTGTATCTGATTAATAAATAATAACATATTGGTATATGAAACAGGGGGAACACGGATGTTTTCGATGATCCGAAAGCGCAACGGGAACATAGTTAGTTTTGATAAACACAAGATAGCCAAGGCAATAGAACGCGCCGGCCAAGCTACAGGCGAGTTTGGAGAGGAGATGGCAGGGGTTTTAACCTTACGGGTGCTGAATTTAGCCTATCAAGTGATCCAGGACGAGATTCCGGAAGTGGAAAAAGTTCAGGACATTGTGGAAGAAGTTCTGCTGGCCTCACCCTATAAGAAAACAGCCAAAGCCTACATAATCTACCGTGACCAGCATGCCCGGATCAGGGAACTGGTTTCCACAGCAGGGGTAAAGCTGATCGACCAGTATCTGGAAAAGCTCGATTGGCAGGTGAACGAGAATAGCAACATGGCTTATTCCCTACAGGGCCTGAACAACTATATCGCTTCAGAAGTAAGCAAAACATACTGGTTGAACAAGATATACCCTCCTGAGATTCGAGAAGCGCATGTGGATGGAGATCTGCATATCCATGATCTTGGTCAGCTCTCTGTATATTGTGTGGGTTGGGACCTGATGGACCTTCTGCTTACCGGGTTTTGCGGAGCAGAAGGGAAGGTGGAAAGTGCGCCTGCCAAGCATTTTCGCAGCGCTTTGGGGCAGATCGTGAATTTCTTTTATACGCTTCAGGGAGAAGCGGCTGGAGCGCAGGCGTTTTCCAGTTTTGATACTCTTCTGGCACCCTTCATTTATTATGATGGACTTTCTTATGAAGACGTAAAACAGGCATTGCAGGAATTTGTGTTCAATATAAACGTTCCCACCCGCGTAGGTTTTCAAACTCCCTTTACCAATATCACTCTCGATCTTTATCCTCATCAGCTTTACCGCGATCAGGCCGCAATTGTGGGAGGCATCCCCCAAGACAAGAATTACGGCGATTTTCAGGCTGAAATGGACATCCTGAACAAGGCCTTTTTAGAAGTGATGATTGAAGGGGACGCCAAAGGCCGGGTTTTCACTTTTCCCATCCCCACCTATAACATCACCAAGGATTTCGACTGGGACAATCCTGCTATCCAATATCTGTGGGAAGCTACCGCTAAATATGGCATTCCCTACTTCTCAAATTTTGTAAATTCGGACATGAGTCCAAATGACGCCCGTAGCATGTGTTGCCGCTTGCGTTTGGACACCCGGAAACTGGAAGCCAGAGGTGGAGGTCTATTCGGGGCTAATCCGCTGACCGGCTCCATCGGAGTGGTAACCTTGAATCTGCCCAGAATCGGCTATCTGGCAGAGAATGAAGCAGAATTCTTCCAGCTTTTGGAAGACCGGCTGATAAAGGCTCGCAACAGCCTGGAGATAAAACGCAAGGTGCTGGAAACTTATACAAAAAGCGGCTTGTATCCCTATACAAAGTTCTATCTAAAAAGTATTTACGAACGCTTTCACCAATACTGGAAAAACCACTTTTCCACCATCGGCATCATCGGCATGAATGAAGCTGTGCAAAACTTCCTTGGGACAAATCTGGGTAGTCCCGAAGGCCGTGATTTTGCCATAAAGGTAATGGATTACCTGCGTGGAAGGTTGATCGACATTCAGGAAGAAACCGAGAATAACTACAATCTGGAAGCCACACCGGCCGAAGGAACCAGCTACAGACTGGCAATTCTGGACAAAAAGCAATTCCCTGGCATCAAAAGTGCCAATTGCGGAGGAGATACTCCGTTCTATACCAATAGTACTCAATTACCGGTAAATTACTCGGACGACATCTTTGAAGTGCTTGATTTGCAGGACGAACTGCAAACCAAATATACAGGTGGAACGGTTTTGCACATTTTCGGCGGAGAGCGGGTGGAACATGGCCAAAGCATCAAAGCTCTGGTAAAGTGTATTTGCGAGAGCTATCATCTCCCCTATTTCACATTCTCCCCCACCTTTAGCATTTGCCCTCAGCATGGTTATCTGGATGGCGAGCAGCCGGAATGCCCCATCTGCCATAAAACCACCGAGGTGTTTTCCCGGATTGTGGGGTATTTGAGACCCGTTTCCCAATGGAATGAAGGAAAAAAGGCTGAGTTTAAACTGCGGACTACCTTTGATCCCTTGAAGCAACACAGCCAGAAAGTCTCGCCTGAGATCATCCAGGCTTGATACCAGAATGAAGATAGGCGGTTTTCAACGATTTTCCCTGCTGGATTATCCAGGTCAGCTTGCAGCAATCGTCTTCACTCAGGGCTGCAATTTTCGCTGCCCTTACTGCCATAATCCGGCCCTGGTGAATCCTGGGCAATTTGAACAGGTTCTGGACACCGAATGGGTTTTGCGTTTTCTTTACCGCAGACGTAAAAAGCTGGGAGCGGTGGTTATCACAGGTGGAGAACCAACTTTGCAGGCAGACCTTATTCCTTTTCTGAAGTTGATAAAGGCGATGCGCTACAAGGTGAAGCTGGACACAAATGGTTCGCAGCCAGGAATCTTGGATGAGATTTTCAGCCATAAACTGGCGGACTATGTCGCCATGGATATCAAAGCCCCTTTGCACCTCTATAAGCTAATCACCCGCAGTGAGATAGATGATTCATGCATAATCCGAAGTATGGATCTTATCCGCAGGGCTGCCATTTCCTACGAATTCCGAACCACCTATTTCGATGCACTCTTAGGTAGGCAAGACCTGCTTGCCATGCAAAACCTTTTAAAGCCAGGAGACCGTTATATTTTGCAGGAATGCCGTTATGGCCAAAACCTGGAAAAACTGGAAAAGCCCTTTGCGCCTGAGCTGGAAATGGTACCCTTGGCCGATAGTGAGCTAAGCAGGTGTCTGATTGGCTGGGGTAAAAAACACAGCGTATCAATAAGTATTCGCAGCTTATGAAAAAGGTGGACATCGAGGCATTGCTGCCCTGGGTGGAAAAACCATCCCGCTATATAAATCATGAGATAAACGCAACTCACAAAAGCTTTTCTGACAGCCGGGTGCGGATGGTTTTCGGTTTTCCAGATGCCTACGAACTGGGAGTATCGCACCTTGGCATCAAGATATTATACAGCATTATAAATGCACTTCCAGGCTGTATGGCCGATCGTGCCTATTTACCCTGGACCGATCTGGCTGATCTGTTGCGTGAAAAAGAACTTACTCTGTTCGGTTGGGAGAGCCGCATCCCGCTAAAAGCTTTTGACCTGATCGGGCTTACCCTGCAAAGTGAACTTACCTATTCCAATATTCTGGAATTCATCGATCTTTGTAGAATCCCAATACACTCCAAACGCCGCAGCCAAAGCGATCCAATTGTGATGGCAGGCGGGCCCTGTGCCACCAATCCCTTGCCTTTGGCGCCCTTTATCGATGTCTTTTTTCTGGGTGAAGCCGAGGAAGGGATAAAGGAAATTGCCGCTATTCTGCAAACTTATCCAGATCGCCAGGTCCGTTTACTGAAGCTGGCTGAGCTGGAATCCTGTTATGTTCCCGAATTGCATAACTCTTCACAGAAAGTAAGAGTCCGTAAATACAATGGCTTTCACACCGCAGAGCTACAGCATAGCCCGCAGTTGCTATCCTGGCAACTGGCCACCCACAACCGCTATGTTGCGGAGATTATGCGGGGTTGTTCCCGCGGTTGCCGCTTTTGCCATGCCGGATATTTCTACCGTCCAGTTAGAGAACGGAATCCACAGGACATTCTGGATAACCTGCTGAATGAGATAAAAAGCAGCGGCTGGGATGAAGCAGGGCTTGTTTCTCTGTCCAGCAGCGATTATTCCTGCATCCAGGAATTGCTGCTGAGTCTATTGAGCAGCGTGGATACGGCCAAAACTCATATCTCTCTGCCATCCTTGAGGGTGGACAGCCTTAATGATGAGTTGTTGAAAGCATTGCAAACCTTGGGACGGGAAGGACTTACAATTGCCCCTGAAGCCGGTTCGGAAAGACTGCGTAAAGTGATAAACAAAAATCTCTCCGAGGCTGAGATAATTGGTGGGATAGAGATAGCACAACGGCTTGGCTGGCAGAAAATAAAGCTCTATTTTATGCTGGGGCTTCCCACCGAAACAGAGGAAGACATTGAGCAGATTATCGGCCTGATCGAGCGCATCAACAGCCAGGCAAAACGAAAACTGCAGATAAACGTGACCCTCTCGCCTTTCGTTCCAAAGCCTTTCACGCCTTTCCAGTGGTGTGCCATGCTGGATAAAGAGACCTTGCTGAACCGCGCCAGACAAATAAAGAACAGCTTTCTTAAAGCTCGGAATATCAAGATAAAATACCACACCATAGAAACTTCCCTCTTGGAAGCAGTTTTAACCCGGGGTGATACCAGGATTGCCGAAGTGGTGGAAAGCGCTTGGAGAAAGGGAGCAAAGTTTGACGGCTGGAATGAATGCTTCGATTTTGCTGCCTGGACTGCCGCTTTTGAAAGCTGCGGCGTGGATATGCAATACTATCTGCATCAACTGGATACAGATCATGAGCTGCCATGGGATTTCGTTGATACCGGAGTAAGCAAGCAGTTCTTTTTGGATGAATACCGCAAAGCTCTGCTGGAAACTCAAACTCCTGATTGTCGTGAGCACTGTAGTTTTTGCGGAGCTTGTTCAGATCAAGTTAAAACACAGACAGCGGTTTCTGACCTGAAGCTGGCAAGCAGCAAGCTTGGCGAACTGAAACCCCGTGAGCTAATCCTGCACGCCGCACAATACAAATACAGGGTTTTTTACCAGAAACGTGGTCTCTTACGCTTTATCTCACATCTGGATTGGATGCGGATGCTGTTCCGCAGGATTGCCATGCTGGAACTGGAAACGGTTTTTACTCAGGGGTTCAGCCCACATCCCAAGGTTAGTTTAGCTCCACCCTTGCCGGTTGGCGTGGAAGGCCTGGATGAATACTTCGACATCTCTTTTTACCAGGCTTACTCTCCCTCCCAAATTCTGGAAGCGCTTAGCCAGACCAGGATTCCGGATTTTAACCTCAGCCGCTGTGAAAGCGTTGCCGGAAAAGCATGGTTGCCCTCTGATGAGAGGCTATGCCTGCAGTTGAATCCCGCTCTGGCAGGTCAGCTTAAACCTCTTGTCACAGATTTTCATTCCAAAACTGAATTCAGCTATACCAAGAGCAGCGAGACCCGCAGCAAAACCTACGATCTGAAACAAATCGTCCACTCGCTGGAAATAACAGACAGCGAGCTGATATTGGTAAAAAGCCTGGAAGGTCCTTCGCTTTTCCATATCCTTAGCGCTATCCTGTCTCTGGATAAGCACACCCTCTATTCATTAAGGGTCCAGCGCACCGGCTTCCTATGAGAACCGGTAAGATCATCGAGATTAACTGCCGTTGTGGAGCCAAGCTCTTCAGGTATTTCAAGGCCGGAAAAGGAAGGCTGATCAAATGCCTGATCAGCCGGTTGACCGATGACTTCGTTGGCCTGAAGGGTGCTGAAACCTTCTCCCGCCCTGTATGTCCACAGTGTGGCAAAGAACTAGGCATAATCATGATGATACATGGCGAACCAGCCCTCAAACTGAACCAGGGAACCATCGAAAGCATCCGCCTTTAAGTAATGGCCATCTCAAATTCAAAGTTCCTTCTGCCCCGACCCAAAAACTACTAAATGATCCTTGCTTCCCACGCGGATGCCACGCAGACTCCACCCGGAAGCCACGCGGATGCCACGCAAATCGAATCCGGGTGGATTGCGAGAGGATGACGGCTGGATGGCGGGAAGTAAGCAAGCGTGAGCTCTCTTTTCCATTGACATTTTCGGCTTGTTTCCGAGACTTGCATAAAGCTACAAAAAAAGGGGTAAGAGATGCGTAAAATATTGATTCCTATTCTATTGGTGCTGATCCTGGGATTAAGCTCCTGCTGTTGCAACAAGAAAAAAAGCACGTTAGTCTCATCAGGCAATGTGAATTATACTGGAGATTACCATCAGAATGTATATGTTTGGGCAGGGGCTATGAATCTGGCCTGGACGCAGTTGATGGACAGTTTTTTTGGCGAACCTATCGAACTGGAGACCAGCGACAGAAACGCACTGTTTTATCAGAACCGTTTCAATGATCCGGTTTTCACCCGTAATGATATAGATGAGGCAAGCTATTACATAAAAAGCGGTTATGGTCAGGAAACCGTGGATGCCATCAATAAGGAATGCAAGGCAAAATTCCCCTCGAAGAGCTTTAGCGATCTGCTGATCAAGCTTGGCGCCAGAGATATTATTTCTTATGCGTATTTTTTGAAAGAAGTTCAGTATGAAACCCAATTCGAAAAGCAGGACTTCAAGTTTATGAACGCACCAGTACAGGGTTTTGGTTCTAATGCCAACAGCTATCAGAACGTGCATGTGGTTTACTATGAAAACGACGATAAGTTCATTCTGGCTCTGAAGTTGAGAGATAACAGCGATCAGCTTTTCCTTGCCAAGGGTTTTCCAGTTTCCGGTCCCGAAGAGGTGGTCAGTTTCCTGCGCTCCAAAGTTCCTGCGCAAACCGGAGATAACGAAGTTCCAGGACAAATGATGAATAAGAAGGACATCTTTGCCGCTCCCATCCTCCATCTCGACGTTGAACGCAAATACGAGGAAATGCTCGGCCTGAAGGTAAAGAATAAGAAAATGAAAGGCTACGCCATAAGTGTGATGCAGGAAAAGATAAAATTTGACATGGACGAAAAGGGTGCCAGAGTAGAAAATGAAGCAGTGATCGGCATGATAACCTCTGTAGCTCCTGGTATCTATACCCCCAAAAAATTGATTCTGGACAAGCCCTATTGGGTCATAATGAAACGTGCCAGTTCGATTAACCCCTACTTCCTGATGGGAGTGACCGAAAGCACGGTGATGAAGCCTCTGTAACAAACCAATGAGTTGGCTCTACGGATATTTATACAAGGAGGCCCCAATGGGGTCTCCCTTGCTTTTGACGTCCCAGAATCTCCTGCTGGAAAAGCATTTCCCACGCTTTGACCTCTATGCCGGAGGTATTAGCGACACTCTGTATTGGATGGAGATTTCAGCTTCCGAATTTCTGGTGGTGCTTGGTATGCCAGTTATTTGCGAAAATGGCAAATGCCGTTATCCAGACCATCAGGACTGGCTGAACTGCCTGGGTAACGAAGATGAAATCTTGAAGCTGGATGGGCACTTTGCATTCGTGCATTACAAACAGGGAAACATCTGCTGGTATAACGACAGCCTGGGCAAAAGAACCATCTACTTCCGAGAAAACAACAAGCAGCTTTTCTTCTGCTCAGACCTCAGTCTGTTGAAGGCCCAGGAGCCAACCCGGATAGATTATTACAAATACGGAGCTGTCTGGCATGCCATGTATCCACCCACTCAGGGAGGTTATGCTCCGCTTTCTGAAAGCTACTACCTTGATGTGCTGAGCCTTGGAACCGGTGGAAAAGCCTGCTACAGCCAGGGACAGGACAAACTGAAGATTACTAACAGGCCGTTTGTTCCTTCGCCGCAACCCCTTGATAGCATCCAGATGTTGGAATCATACTGCCTTTTGCCAGCCAAAGCAGGTAGAAAAGTAGGATTTGGCCTTTCCGGCGGGATGGACATCAGACCCCTGCTTGCCATCTTTCTAAAGGCCGGAATTCCTTTAACTGTATATAATTATGGCAATACCGACAATTATGATTACCAGATTGCCGCTGCAATCGCCAAAAAATTCTCGCTTCCCTTTGTGCACATCAAATACAGCGACACCCAAGGCGATTGGGATCAGGTACTGGCTTTTTGCAAAGACCGGGGTGCGGTTTTTAATCCTCTGCACAGCGCAAACCTGGCCTACTATCCAATTATCCGGCAAGAATCTGAAGTATATGTATCAGGCTATTTCGGCGAAGTTTTCCGATTCCGGATGATGGCTGCCAACCTGAAAAGCGCGCTTTGCACCAGGACGCTCGATTATCATGACATAGGCGCATACCTGTTCCGTGAACCGCCCAATTTCTTTATCCCCGAAGTCCGGCGCATAATGCACAAGGGATTTTGGGATCACTTGCGCTCTGCGGCTGCGCAGATGCCCAATGCCCAGGAAATGCTGAACCCCTATTGGATGCATCTCTTTGTGATCAGACACTGGTTTCGCACTTTGCAAGCGGTGAACTATCCCAGCATAGATCAAAGCGTTTTGAACATCCTGCCCTGGGTTCAACCAAGCATGTTCAGCCAACACTGGCATTTGGGCTTCCTGAACCAGCTAAATGAGGGTTTACACCGCAAGATAATCAGAACCCGCTGTCCAGCCCTGGAAGAATTTCCTCTTTCTGCCACCGACCTAAGCGCACCTTATAGAACCAGACAACTAATTTTAAAACTGAAGACCTGGGCTTATTACAAAAAGCATCCCAGGCTAAGGGAACTGCGCACGCATGATTTTCTAGTTAAACACAAGAATAACATCATCGACTTGCTTTCTTCTCCCCTGGTAATGGATGATTCAGCTCTTGACCTCAAGAAAGTGAATCATATCATGAGCGAGTTTTATCTGGCAAAACCCGGTCAACAGGATGCCATGGTGTGCTTGCTGGCCTATTTACTCGGAAAATGAAAAACGAGCTTTGCAACGCAATCGAACATGCATTGGAAGAGGTAAGCCAGCTTGTAAATTTCCAAAAGCAGCTTAGGAAACTGAAATTGAGGCAATCTTCCTATCTGCTGGCCATCGGAAAAAGCGCATATCCCATGGCAAAAGTATGCTGCAGGATATTGCAGGAGAAAGGAATCGAAGCGCGGGGCTATCTGCTGGGCAAATATGGAATGAGCGGACAACCCATTCCCGGTATATGCAGTTTGGAGGCAGGACATCCCAGCCCTGATGCCAACAGCATAAAGCACAGCATCCGAATCATGAAATGGCTGCAGGGCCTGCCAGAAGATCGAACATTGATAATTCTGCTAAGTGGTGGAGCCAGTTCACTCTTTGAGATCCCCACCTCCGGTCTCGACCTGGCGGACTTGATAGAACTGAATAAGAAACTGCTGGCTTCGGGATTACCAATCAAAGAAATGAACCTCATCCGCTCACAACATTCCAAGGTAAAAGCCGGTAAAGCACTTGCTCTGATACCCTGCCGGCAAATCCACGCTTTCGCGGTTTCTGATGTGGAAGGCAATGATCCAAGAGTAATCGGTTCCGGCAGTTTTTTCCCCGAAACCGCTCTTCCCCGTCGAGGGAGTAGTTATACAGCCACTTTAGCAGGCTGCCGGAATTATAGCTATCACATAGTTGCCGATAACCTGATGCTGAGAAAGGTCCTGAAGAAAGCACTTCCTGCTCCAGTAACCAACCACCAAGGCTTTATCAACCTTCGTGCAGAAGATTTTGCCAAACTGTTGGGACGTGAAGCTTTGTTGATGAGGACATCGACTACCAGGCTTTTTGGCGGGGAAACCACAATTGAAGTAAAAGGAAATGGACTAGGGGGACGCTGTAGCCATCTGGCCTTGCTGGTGGCAAATCAGATTTCCAGATTGCCTGGTATCTCATTCATGGCTGTGGCAAGCGATGGAAACGATAATCTGGAAGGCTGCTCCGGTGCATACGTAGATGGCAGCACCTGGCAAAGCATGATTGATAATGGGATAGACCCAAACTTGGCGATTGCCGCTTTTGATTCTCATTCTGCCCTAAGCGCTGTCTCTGCGATTATCCCATCCTGGCAACACCCGGTCAATATTAACGATCTGTATATCCTCACTTCAAGTAAGTAAAGAAAGGGGCGGGCTTTACCCGCACCCTTTACATGAAACGAACTATTCTATTTGATGATTACAAGTTTCTTGGTTTGGCTTATGGATGGGCTTTGCAGTTTATAGAAATAAACGCCGCTGGCACAGTAATTACCGCGGTTGTCCAGTCCATCCCAATTTAGAATCTGGTTTCCTGCAGTTACGGAGTAGCTTTTTACAATCTGCCCACTGAGATTGTAGATGTTTACTGCACCAGTTTCTCCTGCCTTCATCTGCACTTGGATATTGGTATGCTGTCCGATTTGGAAAGGATTTGGCCAGGCATCGCTCATCTGGGTTCGATCAGGCAGCGGGGGAACCTCATTGACCGATAATGTGGCATTTACGGGTCCGTAAAACTCGCTGCTTCCATCAATCGAAATCGCTTCCAGCCAGAAATAATAAGTTCCCGGCTCGGTTAGCTCAGAAGCTACGAAGCTGTATTGCGACCCACTACTGCTGTTTTCGGCAGGAATGACAACAGGATTAAGGCAAATCATGTCCAGATTCGCTGCCGAAGATTTGTAATAAACATTGTAGCCAAGCATTGAGGTTTCTGAAGCAGTTGCCCAGGCAATGGTAAGCAGATTCTGGGCATTTACCACAGCCGTGAAGGAAGCCAGGGTAATGGGCAGGGTTTCGTCGAAGCTGGAAGCAACGGTGAATTCATCATTCAGGTTAGCTTCAGTTACACCCAGGGCTTTGATCGTATTGGGCCCACCAATCGCCATGGTGGGATAGATTGACCATGCTCCACCTTCCGGTTTATGAAGAACTACCCAATCGGCAATTCCCTTTGCACTGGCAAAGTCAGACTGAACTAGAGTGAAGGAAAGATCCGCCACGAATGTCTCAAGGGTGGTGCCAATTTTCCAGTGCTTTTTGGCCTGTGAATTCAAGCCGCCGGGCAATGCTCCACCTGGGATTAGCGGTATCTCGTTAACATAGAAATAGTGGGTAGTTAAACCTGCGTAGGGATTGGTTCCGCTGCTAAGATCTACCAACACGTTCTGATCTGGAAAACTGAGGTTGGCAGGAACCGGAAGATTGAAAGCCTGGCCGCTACCAGACCCTCTGGCTAGATCTCCCAAGTCAAAATTCAAAGTGAAATCAAACCATGATTGTGCAATGGACATTTCCGAGGCTATCCCCAGCATAGGCATATCAATCTTATAGCCGGATGAGGCGAAAAGAGCAGCCCAATCGGCATCGGACATATCCGTATCTACATCTCCATAGCCATATCCTGTTTGCGGTGCGCCTGTTCCAATGCTGCCCATCCAACCAACAAAAACGGGACTGAGGCTTCTGATCTGGGCTTGACTGGGATAGGGAGTGGTTATCACGAAAGTAAGGTTCTTCACATATAGCTTTGGGGTTCCATTCAAAGCCAGGTATCCTGTTGCATTGCCATAGATTCGCCTGTCACCAGATTGACCAGGAATATTCCAAGGCATAGACTCATTTACCGTATTGATCCTTTCGAAATGAACCAACTGGAATGGCTGGGTGAAAACCAGGCTCACTTCGGCAGGAGTTGCCGCCACATCAGTGTTTTCCACAACACAGGTGATATTGGTTACATGGCCTGGGGTTGCCATGGGACCAACATTCATATCGGCATAGAAATGCTGGGATGTGTTATTCCAGGTTATTGGATTGCCATCGGCCATTGGTGGAAAGGGAACTCCGGGATTGTCAATATCCCACACCCAATTGCCTGTCCTGGTGTAGGATTCCAGATTGTCCACATTAAAACTAAAGACTGTTTGGGCAAAGAAAATTCCGGGGATGATAGCAAAAAGTAATAAAGCAAGTGTCCATCTCCCCGCGGTTGCGGTAGTAGTTTTGCGATTTCTCATATGATCTCCATTCAATTTATTAGCTGATTTCCAGCTTGGTTGCAGTTTCTAACGATAAGCTAAGTAGATTTGGATACTTGGCAAACCACAAATCTGTACTACCCCCAAAAAAAGAGATTGACACCATCAGCCGTATTCACTGTTTTGAATTGTGCATAACTACTAGAATAATATAGGAGATACAAGATGAACTACTTTCTAACTGAAGATCAGCTGGAAATGCAGGAGCTTGCCCGGCGCATAGCTATCGAAAAGATGAAACCCCTATCAGAGAAATATGATGAAGAAGGCATTTTCCCATGGGATATTGTGGAAATAATGAAACAGAGCGATCTCTTTTCCATCCTGATCCCCGAAGAATATGAGGGAATCAGCGGCAAAGTGGTTGACCTGGCTATCGTTACTGAAGAGCTGTGTGCGGTGGATGCTGGAATCGCCCTGGCATTTGGAGCCACAGGGCTGGGGATGTATCCAATCTTAATCTCGGGAAGCGAAGAACAGAAGAAAAAATACCTGCCAATCATAGCTGCAGGTGATCAATTGGCTGCTTTTGCACTCACCGAAGCCAATGCCGGAAGCGATGCCGGAGCCATAGAAACCACAGCCCGCAAAGAAGGGGACCATTACATCATAAACGGGACAAAACAGTGGATCACCAATGGCGGAGAGGCAGGCATCTACACCGTATTTGCCATGACGGATAAAACCAAGGGGGCTCGTGGTTGCTCTTGTTTCATCGTGGAAAAAGGAACTCCTGGTTTTAGCTTTGGCAAGAAAGAAAACAAGATGGGAATCAGGGCTTCGGCTACCCGTGAGCTGATTTTCGAGGATTGCAGGGTTCCAGCTGAGAATCTTTTGGGACGCGAAGGGACAGGCTTCATCACAGCCATGAAAGTTTTCGATAAAAGCCGGCCGATGGTAGGTTCTCAGGCCGTTGGCATAGCCCGTGGTGCCTTTGAAGCTGCAGCCAAATATTCGCAGGAAAGACAGCAATTTGGCAAACCGATTTCAAGCTTCCAGGCCGTTCAATTCATGCTTGCCGACATGGCCACCCAAATTGAAGCAGCCAGAGCCTTGGTGATGCAAACCGCAAAAATGGTGGATAGCGGAGCTAAGAACTATTCCAAGGAAAGCGCCATGTGCAAATACTTCGCATCCGACGTCGCCATGAAAGTAACTACAGACGCAGTGCAAATCCTGGGGGGATATGGCTATATGAAGGAATATCCTGTGGAAAAAATGATGCGCGATGCCAAAATCCTGCAGATCTACGAAGGCACAAATCAAATACAGCGCAGCATTGTTGCCGCCAACATTTTAAAGGAATTTTAATGCACGAGTGGATAAAGGAATTTCCTGCTGCCATAACGGTTTGCGACGAAAACTATATCATCACAGAAATGAACGACAAGGCCATCACCACCTTCTCCAAAGAAGGTGGTGCGGCTTTGATCGGAAAAAACCTGCTGGATTATCATCCAGAGCATTGCAATGCAATGATAAAACAAATGATGGAGTGTGGCCAGCCACATTCATATACCATCGAGAAAAACGGTATCAAAAAACTGATCCATCAGCAACCGTGGTTCAGAAACGGCAAGGTTGCCGGCCTGGTAGAACTATCGATAGTGTTACCCTCAGAAATGCCGCATTATGTCCGATCTTAAGCTTTTGGTGCATACCTGTTGTGCGCCTTGTTTTATAGCACCTTACCGGCAACTGAAGGATTCTGGAATTACACCAAGCGTTTTTTGGTTCAACCCCAATATTCATCCGCTGCTGGAATACCAGAAACGGCGTAATGCCCTTAGAGATTTTGCCAAGCAAGAGGGATTCGAATTGATCGAAGCAGGCGGTTATGGTCTTTGTGATTTTTTACAAAACACCATCAAAGACATTCCAAACCGCTGTTCATACTGCTACACTACCCGCCTTGAAGCTGTGGCTCGGGAGGCAAGGGCTGGTAATTACCAGGCTTTTAGCACCACTTTGCTCTACAGCAAATACCAAAAGCATGAGCTGATCATCGATATAGCCTTGCAGATGAGCGCCAGATACGGAGTGGAGTTTTTTTATCAGGATTGGAGAAGCCTGTGGCAACAGGGCATAAAGCTTTCAAAAGAAGCGGGAATGTATCGTCAGCAGTATTGTGGCTGCATCTTCAGCGAGGAGGATCGCTACCGTGAGCAGATATAAAGAAATCGACCTGAGCAAGCTAAAAACCTACAGCATTTCCACACGCTACAGCAAGGTAAACGCAAACGCTTTTGCCAAACCGGGAAGTGTGGATATCGAGCAGTTTTTGGATTGTATGCCAAACATCCTGGCCGCCCATGATCTGAAGGAACTGATTGGCCATTGTAAGGCTGCCAGAGCAAAGGGTAAACCGCTGATCGTCGGATTGGGTGGCCATGTAATAAAATGTGGTCTGGCCCCACTGCTCATCGAATTGATCGAGGCTGGCTACGTCCACTGTCTGGTTAGCAATGGCAGCGTAATGATCCACGACTATGAAATAGCCAGATTTGGCTCTACCTCTGAAGATGTGTCAGCTGCCTTGGCGGATGGATCCTTTGGAATGGCCAAAGAAACCTCACAAGAGCTGAATCAACTGTCCAAAGAGGCTTTTGCCAGAGGTGAGGGGCTGGGGGAAGCAGTAGGCCGATACCTTGCTGCAGAATCTGCAAATCCCCACTTATCCCTTCTGGCTGCAGCATATCGCAAAGGGATACCTTTTTGCGTGCAAGTGGCCATTGGCACAGATATCATCCATCAAAGCAACCATGCGGAAGGACCCGCCTTGGGCTACGCAAGCCTAAAAGATTTCCGGATATTCTGCAATCAGGTAGCCGATTTGAACAATGGGGGCGTTTACCTCAATTTTGGTTCGGCGGTCATTCTTCCGGAGGTCTTTCTGAAGGCGCTCACTGTTGCCAGAAACATCTGCGGGGAAGTGAAGGATTTTTATACAGCTGTTTTTGATATGAATATGCATTACCGGGCCAGTGTAAATGTAGTGCAGCGGCCTGTGGAAACTGGAGGTAAGGGCTATTACTTCATAGGTCACCACGAGATCATGATCCCTCTGCTCATCAAATCTCTGCTGTAGATGTTGTTAGCAAAGTGGCAGGCTGATTGAACCTTTGAACCCTTGAACCCTTGAACCAGAATAAATGAAAAGCCCTTCCCGGGGATGGGAAGGGCTCTTCGGCAGGATGTTTTTGGGGGGATTGCTTTTGGGAAAATCTATTAGAATCCGAACCAGGGTCCCACTGAGAAGCTATATCCTTGATACTCAGTTTCCGGAGAATCCTTAATATCTATCGTTTCGTTGTTTACACCTTCAACTTTCCAGCCATTAGAGGGAGAATAGCCATAAACGTATCCGGCTTCACCTCTGATTCCCATCCAGGAAAGTAAGCGAACCAGAACTTCGGCTTTTGGCTGAACCAGCAGATAAGAACGTCTGATTTTGGAATGGTTGTTTTGGCTATTCAGGAAAGTAGTGTCCCAATCATCCCAATTATAGTTCGAGTTATTTTTCATGATTTCCAGTGAGTGTCCTCCCCCACCCAGCAGGAATCCCACTGAACCGATCAGGTTTTTGGTGATGGGAACGCGCTTATCGAGAGTGACTCCTCCGAAGGTATTGTCATAATGCATCCACAGATGATAGTTTGGATCGGTGGAGTCGGGAACTTTGTCTTGACTGCTATAACTGTAGCCGGCGCCACCGATAAAGAAGCCTTTGCCGATATGGCCCTTACCACCACCGCCTTGCATCAGGATTCCATCATCGTTCAGCTTACCAAAGCCCATGCCGCTCAGCAGATGGTTAACGTCATCCATATCGCAGGTGAACCAAAGCGGAAACCAACTTCCTCCTCCATAACCGGGGGAAAGTTTCTTGGGCTTGCTGCTCTTTTCTCCTTCGGGAGCGGGAGTTTTAGGCTGACGAGAGCCAAAAGTAAAATCAAGCTTAACAATCTCGCCAGATCTGAAGATCTCCAGCGCAACAGTATCGCCGGCCCTGTAGAGCTTTCGCATTTTATCGAATGCAGCGTTGTTGGCTACTTCCTTTCCGCCCATCGACACAATGATATCGTCTTCCTGTAAACGATAATTCCAAGCGGGAGAATCAGCTACCACACCGGTGATCAATACACCCACGATTCCCTTGTAGCCCAATTCTTGAGCTTTCGGAAAACTTAAGTCTTCCACAAAAATTCCCATATAGGGTGCATCGGGAGCTTCAGGGCTATTACCCATCGTTGAGTTGATTTTCATCCGCACGTTGGGAGGCATAGGAACATCTTTAAGCTCTTCCAGGTCACCCTGCAGTTCAATTTGCACTTTCCTGATCTCTTTCTCTAGTTCATCGCTGGATTGGGCAAAGGCAATCCCTGCCGTCAGAGCGACAATCATCATGATAAACATAATCTTTTTCATCTTTCAGCTCCTTTACTGTTGTTTTGTCTTATTACTACGCAAGAGCTGTGCCAAATGAATGGAATTTACTATAGCATTGAATTGCAGTTAGTTGGCTATTTTCGTAGCTCAGTAACTCACTAAGTTTAGATCAATTTGATATATCGAAATGATATTTTTCATCCTTGAGGTCTCATCCTATACTTATCCTATACATACCATATAAACATTGGGTATGATAGGGGTATGACAGGGGTAAGATTAGATTAGGATTATTAGCGAAATGCTTCCACCTGAAGTCAGTTGATTCAGACCCGACGTTCTGCAGTCGGGTTTTGCTTATAAATTCAGAAGAGCTCGGTTTTGCAGCACAACCGGGACGGGATTTTTACCCAAGGATTTCCGGTATATTTCTCGCCTTTGATCAAAGACCTCGATGCTACGGGGCAAACACTCCCGCCAAAACTCGGAACGAATAGCTAATCCCGCATCATAAGCAGAAAGAAAAGCCCTTAACTTGCCTGCAAAAACACCCCCTGGCAAATCGGAAGCCCAAAACAAGAGAAGATGGCACAGATCGAATTCTGGATAGTCTATGCAGCTGTCAGAAAAATCCAAAAACCAGAACCGGTCTCCCTCGGCAAGGATGTTTCGTGGTTGGTTATCTATATGACAGATGCATTTAACGCCATCGAAGCTGGCAAGATGGAAAGCTAATATGGTTCTGGCCAGAATCGCAGCATCG
>CAZGWB010000051.1:0-19682 GCA_964529335.1 uncultured Candidatus Cloacimonas sp. | reverse complement strand
CCGGCTAGCGTACTTGAATGGGGTTCAAGTGGTCGCAGGTTCAAATCCTGTCATCCCGACCAGTTTTTTTTGAACCCAAAAAGAGATCCCAAGACCTTAGAAGGTCTTGGGATCTTTCATTTTATCGAAGTATCTATCAGTTGCTCAGCACAATTCTGCCGCTCTTGTTGAAACCGTTCCCTTTCACTCTGTAAAGATATACTCCGCTTTCGACTGCTTTTCCTTTATTATCTTTGGCATCCCAGTTCACTAAAGTCTCTCCTGGAGTGGAATGCTGGCTGATGCTACGCACCAGTTGACCCTTCAGATTAAATATCTCAACCTTCACCAAACCTGTTTGCTTCGTGTTGATTTCAAAACTTAGGTTTGAACGGAAGGGATTTGGATAAACGCTGATCCTGTCCAGAACTGGAGCAAGTTCATCCTCGTTTGAAACACTTACTTGGATGGTTATGGTATTGGAAGGATTTGAGAACTCCAAAGGATTGCTGAAGATGGACACGAGATAATAACTATGACTGCCATCAGGAACGTTTAGATCCGTATATGTCAAGGTGTTAATATTCATCACATTAGCCAGTATGGTGCCGTCCCTGAAGATGCGATAACCTATGAAACCCCTGTTATCAAAATACATTGGTTTCATCCAGTTTAGCACCACATTGTTTGGTGGAGAAACTGAACCGGTCAGATTTCTTGGAGCAGGAAGTTCCTCTATGGGAAGGCTATAGGAACTAAGCACAGGAGTTCCCGGCATGCCATGCTCATCTACTGGAGTTACCTGATATGCCAATCGCCAGCCAAGGTCTTCGGGCTGAACCACATAAACAGATTGATGTGCTCCATCAATGGCTTCAGGATTATTGTTAATAATTCTCATCCATTGGAATAAGCTGGTTCCTTCTGCATCCGAATCAGGATCAGAGAAATCATAGCTGGCGGTTAGTTCCTGATAAATTACTGGCGGTCCGCTTATAATGGGGTCAGTTATGCTGGGTGCGGCATTGTTGAAGCCCGACCCGCTAAGATTGATGCTTACCTGATTATAGCCAGGGAGATTGCTCACAACATTTAGAGTGCCGCTGTAGTTCTGAGCTGCAGTGGGATTGAAATTCACATTTATTGAAACTGACTGGTAGGCAGGGATGCTAAAACTTGCCTGTGGCAGGCTGAAGGCCTGATTATCGCTGCTAATTGTGCCGGTAATAACAGATCCGAAATAATTGTGAATCTCGAAGGATTGCTGTGTGGTTCCACCCACATAAGTGGCTGGAAAATCTAACTGGGTAGCCGAAACTGGATTCACACCCAGCAAACCTGGCAAGGTGTATTTGATTCCTTGCAAAACTTCTTTGGTGCTGGTGTTTTGCAAGAAGAAAACAACTTCACAGGTATTGATGTTCCAGCTAGTAGCAAAATCACCCTGCAAGGGAATGGTCTGCTGACCGCCCGTTGCCAGACTTACAGGCGTTCCATTCTGATTTGGCAACATCAGCCTGTTTACGAAGTTCAGATGATCCTGTCCCTGCCAGGATTGAGTAATGTGGCTTTCTGTGATGGCACAATGCAAAACCACGTTTGTATTGCTGTCTGCTTCCGGTTTTGATACCGTTGCCTGAATTGAGATAGTGTTTCCGGTCATCGTTCCAGTGGCAGAAATTGAGTAATGCGAAGCAACATTCATCCGGGCATTTACCTTTGGCAGGTAGTTGCTATACATGGATTGCGTGTTGCTGCCTCCCACCGATGGATTTAAGCCGTCAAAAACAGCTGTTGGATATCCAGTGATGCCGTAGTATGAATTGCGGGCATTGGAATATGTATTGGCATAGTTGTCACCATTATGGTTTTCGATGATGGCTACAGGATGGCCGTTGGCTATTAACTCATCAGCTCCCATAGCAGCTCCGGGACAGTAGGGACACCAGGTTCCTGTTCCTATTTCCACCACAACAAGATTGCGGGGAAGGGCAAAAACCAAGCTCAACAAAAGGCTCATGCTGCAGATTAACAAGGTTTTTTTCATTGTATCTCCTTATCGGTTTATATCTATGTCTTCACCCTCTCCAGGGAAGCATGTAGGCTTTAATCTCTTCGTTAAAATAGCGGTCGGTCATAGTGGCGATAAAATCGCGCACCTGTTCAGCAGGACTAAAACGTTCCAAGTATTCAGGCTGCTTATGATCCAAGAAGTGCTTGAAAATATTGGAATTCCTGTTACCCTCATTTATGTCTTCGAGGTATTTGTCAAACATAATATGCATGGTGCGATAGATAATGGAATTCGATTTCTTTACATTTTCGTCAGTGTAAATTCGTGCATAGTTAAATCGCTTCAGAGCAAGCAATTGCTCGCTGGTTTCGGAATCAAAGGCAATCCAATCCTGATCATAACTATTTACGATCACGCTTTTTATAATAGTATCAATTATCTGGCTATTAGTATTACCCAGATAGGCAACCTGCTCAGGAGGAAGCTCTTCTCTTCTGAGGATATTGAAACGGATGGCATCCTCAATATCCTGGCCAATATAGGCGATTGTATCGGTGATTCGCACTACACATCCTTCCAGGGTAGCCGGCATCCATTGCGGATTGTGCCCTGATTTCTTTGCATCAATATATGCATTTACATCATCTTCCGTTTTATCAGTTTGGGGAGTTAACTGAGTATTATGAACTTCACCATCGTGGGAAATGATACCATCGCGAACCTGAAAAGTTAGGTTCAATCCCCTGCCTTTGCGAGAGATGTAATCAACGATATGCAGGCTTTCGATATTATGATGAAAGTGCCCTATTCCATTGGCTACACAACATTCCGAAAGAGCTTTCTCACCGTCGTGGCCAAAGGGACAATGCCCCAGATCATGTCCCAGAGCTATTGCCTCTATCAATTCGGTATTCAAACCCAGATATTTACCGATGGTGCGTGATATTTGAGACACATAAGCAATATGCAGATTTCGGTTGGTCATTTCTTCATCGATCAGATTTGTAAAAGAAAATACCTGCGTTTTCCCATGATACCTGCGATAAGCACCGCTGTACAAGATCCTGTCACGGTCAACCGCAAAATGAGAACGCATGAGGTCTGGGTCTTCCTGTTTTGTACGCCAGGCATTGCCATCCCGGAAAGCCCTCTTACCCAGTACACATTCATGAGCTGCTTTGATCTCGCTAAATATGTTAGTCAGTTTATCTGTCATAATATCTCCTCTATACATGCATAAAATATTCATATTTAGCTTGTCTGCAAGTAAGCAGGATCAGATTGGCAGATCCGATACGAGATTATTAGCCGCAATTCTTCTACTCATCAGTATCTTACCATAGGTTTATTTGATGTGTATAGGATAAGTATAGGGTATGCCCCCTGGAGTTATCTATACTAAGGGCACCAATCATTGATTGGGAGATTATGCTTATAACCGTAATTCTGGCATGACTTTTGTACCAATACAATAATGAACACCTCAAACATAATAATACCATCGTGATATTAGAAGTGAGCCTAATTATTGCAGTCGGAACCGAGATGAAAGAAATATCTCCAGCTTCATTATCACTATCTTGTTATGTTGCATATTTGAAGTTTTAATGACTTTTTTTTACCACTCAGAAAAAAATCACTTGCCAAAACAAGGCATCTTCCGGAATTTGCTCCCAGATAAACTTAGTTGAGGTTTCGTATGAACTACACATTACCTGATGGGCGCATTGTTGATCTGGCTAAGGTGTCGAGCATATCTAAAGTGAGGGATTTTGGGCGCGATTCTAATACTATTGATCTTCACCAGATAGGTTTTACCATCCATCTTGAACGTCGAGAGATTGTTGAGGTTTTAGATAAATACCATTTCTGTGATTGGGCGGAAGTGAAGAATCGTTTAAAACGCTTACGTGAAGATATGATCGAGAAATGGGAAGAGGAGCAAATGAGCTCATAAATTCCAAGTGTAAAATTTGCATTTTAATATAGAAACCCCGGTTTCCCGGGGTTTTTCATTCTTATCATCCAAGTTATGAAACTCAACTAATGAGCCATTATCAATTTTCCACTGAGGATTTGATCTCCGGTATCGAAGCGATAGAGATAGACTCCGGTTTTTGCCTTGCTGCCTTTATTGGTTCTTCCATCCCAGGAAACAGAGGCCAAGCCCTTGGCATCGGTATGAACGGGTAAACTTCGCACAAGCTGACCCTTGAGGTTGAAGATGTCTAAATGGCTTGTTTGATTTGCTTTAGCAGTTATGTTGATACCACCGAATTGCGAGAATGGATTTGGACTTACCTTTATACCAAATTCTGGAGTAGCTACCAAATCGTCATTCTCTACTCCAACTATTACAGTAATAATCGGAGAAGGATCGGAGATATTGGAAGGATCGCTATATAGAGCACAGATGTAGTATTCATGTGATCCATTACTAACGTAGGTATCGGTGAAACTGAGCGTATTGGGATTGGGAATGGTTTGGATATTCAGCCCATCACGATATAACCTGTAGCCTATAAATCCCCGGCCATCGAAGTATTGCGGTTTTTGCCAGGTGCAGACCACTGAGTTCGGTGGTTCTAATACAGCATGGAAATTCTGGGGATATGGCAAAGGAATGATCGTGGCTGTGGCAGCGCTGATCACGGGGGTTCCAGCCAATCCATAATAGTCCACAGGAGTAACCTTGAAGGCTACTGTGTGGCCGATATCGGCTTCTTCAATTTGATAACTAAAGCCATTTGCTCCTGGAATATCTGTGGGGGTGCCGTCCACGTATCTGACCCAGTTCAGCTGTGTCGCTCCTTCGATGTGTCCTTCAGGATCCGAGAAATTGTAGGTCCCGGTAAGGGGTTGAAAAACCACAGGAACCCCAGCTTGAGTTACATTGGTAGCAACAGGAGCAGTATTGCTGAAAGCGGTTCCGGTGCACATCACCGTTAAAACCGGATTGTCAGGGAAATTGCTATTGATGGTCAAGTTTCCATTGTAAACCTGAGCTGCGGTTGGTGAAAAAGCAACCTGGATAGTTTGTGAGCTCATGGGTTGCAAGGTGAAAGTATTTACACTGGGAACGAAAACAGGATTGCTACTATTGATCGTTCCATTAATCGCAAAGCTGTTCATATTAGCAAAAGTTATCGGCAGATTGTTGGTTGCATTCACCGATGTATCCGGGAAAAGCAACATATCGGTTGACACTGGATCTGCAGGTGGCAGAGCATTCAAAGCATATTTCTTACCCTGTAAAATTTCCTTGGTAACCGTATTTTGCAGCCAGATAACCAATTCCAGGTCATCCAAGGGCCAAGCTGCCTGAGTAGTAAAATTCAACGTTACCGCAGTCTGTTCGCCAGTGTTTAGATTGATGGGTGTTCCGTTTTGATTGGGCACCATCAGCCGGTTTACGTTCTCAACTGTGGTTTGATTGCCCCAGTTAAAAGGTATTCCAGATTGAGTAATACTGGCATGCAGCACTACATTGGTGTTCTCATCAGCTTCTGGCTTTCCCACATTTACAACAACAGTCCAGTTAGTTCCAGATCCAGCCCCGAAAGCAGCCAGAGTGTAATGGGAAGGAACGGCCAAACGTGAGTTTACCCTAGGAAGGTATTGATTATACATCGATTGAGTCGCGCTACCACCTGCGATTCGGTTCAAACCATCAAACAAAGCTGTTGGGTAACCCGTAATTGCATAGTAAGTATTGCGTGCATTGGAATAGGTATTGGCAAAGCTGTCACCATTATGGTTTTTTACAATAGCCACGGCATGACCATTCTGCAAGAGATCATGTGCACCCATGGCTGCACCAGGACAATAACCGCACCAAGTTCCTGTGGCAATTTCCACTACCACAAGCTCTCTCGGAACGGCTATTAGTGCTGACAGAATACCCATCAGCAGCAGGAAAATTAACAGACTTTTTTTCATGTTACTATCCTTCAGCATTTTAGTTAGTAGCTTTTTTTTAAAGCAATTAGCATGCCAAATCCTGAAAAATCGTTCATAGCAAAGAATATTTGTAGTCAAACAACTACATTTCTCACTTCCCTTTGCCATATAGGATTTTTACCGCACGTTTTCTGACTCTCATCCTGGATTGTAGCTCCAGTTCTGCGAGTTAATTCTTTTCTTGGTAACATTTGGTAAATCCATCGAGATTTATCTTGACATGTATCTACGACTCACAAACTTGTGGAAATAACTGTCCTCAAGGAGGATGTATGTCCGTTAATAACGACTTTTTCTTGATTACCGACGTAGGAAGCACCACCACTAAAGCCATTCTGATCGACAATCGTAGCGATAAACCTGCTGTTTTGGGTCTATGCAACTCAGAAACCACAGTGGAAGCACCAAACAACGACGTGCGGATCGGAGTATTTGAGGCAATCAGTAAACTGCAAACACAAACAGGCATAACCCTCCTGCAGACCAAGTCATCAACTAATGAATTGATTCTTTCCGATGGCCTCTGTTACCTAACAACAAGTAGTGCTGGTGGAGGATTACAGATCTTGGTAATAGGCCTAACCTTGTTTGATAGCGCATCCAGCGCTCGAAGAGCTGCCTATGGTGCTGGCGGTGTCTTGCTGGACGTTTTTGCCATTGATGACAGTCGTGCCGCTTCCGACCAGATGCAAGCCATGCGCAACCTTCGACCGGATATGATTCTCTTGTGTGGGGGCATCGATGGAGGTGCGATTAGCGGAGTTTTGCGCTTGGCAGAGATATTACGAATGGCCAAACCACTGCCAAAATATGCTACAAACGAGAAGATTCCGACCATATATGCCGGGAATAAAGACATCCAAGATATGATCAGAAACACCATCAGTAAAGATTTTGATCTGCATATAATGCCAAACCTTCGACCTAGCTTGACAGAAGAAAACTTGCAGCCAACCCGCGATATGATCCAGAAGCTATTCATGGAGAACGTGATGGAACGTGCTCCGGGATACAATGAACTAAAGAAGATAGTAAGCAGGGATATTCTGCCTACCCCACTGGGAGTATTGAACAGCTTGGTGTCCTATAGCAAATCGGAAAGCAAGAATTTCTTTGCCTTCGATATTGGAGGTGCAACCACCGATGTTTTTTCTTACATAAAAGGCCAGTATCAAAGGACAGTAAGTGCAAATCTGGGAATGAGCTACAGCGCTTTAAATGTCCTTTCGGAAACAGGTATCGACAAATTGATGGCCAGTTTGCCTCAAGGTTATAATCCAGACGAGGTTCGGAACTACATTGGCAATAAGACCCTTTACCCCACCTTTAATCCACAAAATCAATGGCAGCAAGCCATCGAGCATGCCTTAGCCAAACAAGCCATCCGACTCGCTGTTCAGCAACATCAGGAAATGCATTACAATACGCAGAAGATCGGTTTTTTGGACAAGCTGAAAACTGATGAAATAGACGGATACGAGATGAAGTTTGAGTTTGATCTGATCGAAGCCGGTTTTCACTTCTATCCAAGCGAAATAGACGTTCTGATCGGAGCTGGAGGTGTTTTTTCCCATACTGGAAACGAACTGCAATGCGCCTCAATTTTGATAGATGGATTCGATGCACATGGCATAACCGAGATTTGTTTAGACAAGAGCTTCATAACCCCACACTTGGGAGTTTTGGCCAACAGCCAACCAGAGTTAGCCGATAAATTGCTGCGGACTGAAGCCATAAAACGTTTATTGATTCATGTCCGTCCCCATTTCCACACTAAGACCAACAAACCAGTGATGGAGCTTACTTGGATTGAGGACGGACAACCCAAAGTTCTGGAGCTGATGCCAGAGAAAATGGTGCTGCTGAATGGCAGCAAGACCAAAGATATCACAATAAAACCACTTGGAAAGTGCATTCTGGGAAAAGATAACCAGCCCAAACAGCTTTACACTGAGCTCCCCATAATCATAGATACCCGTAGCAACAGTGAAATCTGGTCTGATGCCCTGGAGCACAGTATGTTCAATTCTCTGATGAAAGAGATGCCCAATACTGCTGCTTTTACCAATTCCTCGACACCCCAAAAAGGTCAATTTACCAAGGTTGTCACCCTTCCCTATCGTGGTGAGATCGCTTTCTCAAAAGATCAACATGTTGAACCAAACGATGTAGTCGCGGTCAATAAATTCAATCCGCCAAGATTGTTCATAGTTGAAGCCTGCAAAGGACTCAAGAATACTACTGAGGAGATCATCCGCAGTTCAATCCTGGTGAAAGAAAATGATCTAGTCGATTTCGACACCCTGATTCGTCATTTTAACGATCCTGATCCCCGCTGGATTGGGCACAATCTGCGCTCTCCAGTTAGGGGCAAAGTGGAGTTTATAGACTACAAAACCGGGATCATAGTTCTTTCGGAAATTCAAGACTACAGCGATAAACCGGAAGTGATCAATCTATCACTTAGGCTGGGTCTCTCACCTCGAAAGGCAATGAGTTATTTCAAAAAACAAGTGGGCGACTTCGTGTATCAGGGAGATAATCTGGTGATGAAAGTAGACGTAACTGATGGGAAAGGTGCCACTTTCATAAACTCACCGAGCACCGGACAAATAACCAGCATAAACTGGGCTACCAGCGAGATACAAATAGAATACAAGCTAAGACCAACCAACTACATAGCTCATGTCCGTGGTATAGTTAGCGAAGTGGTGCCAAACCAGAAAATCTTGATTAGTTACTCCGGCACAAAGCTGGAAGCAAAGCTTGGCCTGGGTAAGCGGTGTCATGGTAGTTTTGTGTTTTATTCCAGCCCCGAACAAATCAGGGAAGACGCTTTGAAAGACAAAGTAATCGGCCTTGATTTTTGCCCAACTAAAGACCTCCTGGATTTCTTGGTAAAAGCCCAGATTGCCGGTTTGGTTTGTCCTGGAGTTATGCAAGCTGACGTAGTGCAGCTTTTGAACCATGAACTGGGAGTAATAAACAGCGGAAATGAAGCTCTTCCCTTCTGCATCCTGATAATGGAAGGATTTGGCCGTGAGAAGTTTAGTGCGCATATCCACAAAGCCCTGGGAATGCAAACAGGCCTGTTGGTGCATCTGGAACCTCACACCAGAATCAGAGCCGGTGTGGCGCGGCCCTTTCTCTGTTTCATGGACTGAAGCCAAAAAAATCCTTGTCCAAAATGACAGGTTTAAAAAAGTGGCTATCTAATAAAGGAATTTTATCCATGAAAGGAGAATAGAAATGCTCGAAAACCTGAGAAAGAAGCAGAAGATAGTTATCTACATCGTAGCAATAGTCTTCATTCTGGGTATGGGTGCAGTGGGAATTACCGAGCTCCTCAGCCCTCAGCCCTACCTGGGCAAAGTGAATGGCAAAAAGATCACTTTGGAGATGTATCAAAACAAAATTCAAGAGATTTACAATCGCTATTCACAGATGTATCCTGATCAGCCTATCGACGAAAACACCCGTAAAAGCCTGGAATCTCAAGCCTGGCAATCGTTGGTGGATGATATGCTGTGGGAACAGCAAATCAAGAAAAACCGCATAAAAGTATCTGAGGACGATATCCTAACCGAAATGCAGAATAACCCCCCTCAGGAATTGATGCAAAATGAATCATTACAGACCAATGGCCGTTTTGACAAGAGTAAATATCTCTCCGCTCTGAAGAATAACCCCGAGTTTTTTGTGATGATGGAAGACTACGTTCGTAGCTATCTGCCGCGCCAGAAGCTGCAAGAGAAGATCAAGGCCAAGTCTGGTATCACTCTGGACAGCCTGAAAACTGAGTATGCCAAGGAAAACGACACTGTCAGCGGAAAATTCATATGGTTCGATTATAATATGTCCGCTCCTGTAACCGTTAGTGATGCAGAAATCAAAGCATATTACGACAAGAACAAGGAAACTGAGTTTAAAAAAGGTCCTGCTTCCAGGATGAAATACCTTGCCTTTGAGGAAAAACCCTCTGACAAGGACTTTGCCGACATCAAGAAAACTGCTGATCAGATATATAATCGAGTTCTAAAAGGCGAAGATTTTGCCGCGTTGGCCAATGAATTCTCCGAAGATCCCGGTTCCAAAGCCAATGGTGGTTCACTGGGCGAGTTTGGCCGTGGCCAGATGGTTCCTGAGTTTGAAGCTGCTGCTTTTGCACTGCCCAAGGGCGGAATTAGCAAGCCGGTTAAAACCAGCTTTGGATGGCACATCATCCGCGCCGATAGCGTGGCAGCCAATACTCCCGATGGCAAAATGAAGGCCAGCCACATTTTATTGGCTGTAAAAGCCTCAGATGCCACCAAAGACGAGATCGCCCAAAACGTGGAAAAAGCTGCCAAATTGATCAAGAAAAAAGGCATCGACGCGGCCGCCAAAGAACTGAAAATGGAAGCTACAGAAAGCGATTGGGTTCCTCATGATCAGGAATACATCCCTGGTATAGGCCAGAATAGCGCTTTACAGGAATTCATGCGCAAAGCCAAACCGAAAGCCGTTTCTGAGCTTACCACCGATCAGCAGAACCGCCAGATAATCGCTCAGCAGCTGGACAATAAAAAAGTGTATTACGAAGACTTCGAAAAGGTGAAACTGCGCATTAAGTATCAACTGGAGAAAGAAAAGAAAGTTGCGAATATCAAAGTAAAAGCCGATGAATTCGTGAAGAAATACCCCTCAGGCGAATACTTTAATGCTGCCACCAAAGAAGGCTGGAAGATATTTGACCTGAACAACCACAAGAAAGGCGACAACATCCCCAATGTAGGTAAAGCTGATGAATTCACCGCAGCCGCATTGAAGTTGGAACAAGGCCAAACCAGCGGTCTTGTCCACACCAAGGAAGGAAGTTTCATCATTACCGCCAATGAACGTAAAAAGCCCGATTTTAATGCCTTTAGCAAGGATAAAGACAATCAAGAAACGATCCGCAAACGCTTGGAAGATGCAGCCTGGAACCGTTGGTACGACGCTATGAAGAAAGCTGCCAAGATTGTGGATAACAGAAGCAAATTTGGAATGTAAACGCTGATGAGCAAATTAATGACCAGCGTTAGCGGGGTTAGGGGTGTCTTTGCGGACACCCTTAATCCTATTATAGCCATCCAATTCGCCGCCAGTTTCGCTGAATTTCAGAAATCATACCATCCCAATCGCTCACCCCGCATCATTGTGGGCCGGGATAGCCGGACAACCGGTCTGGCCATGCTGCATAGCATCATTGCTGCCCTCATTGGCACCGGTTGCGAAGTTGTGGATGTTGGCATTGTTCCAACTCCAACCGTTTTACTGGCCGTGGAAGAATCCGAAGCCATTGGAGGGATTGCCATCACGGCTTCGCATAATCCGCCTGAGTGGAATGCCATGAAATTCGTGGATGCCGATGGGATGTTTTTGGCTCCAGAAAAGGCACAATCTTTTTTAAGCATGACTCAGAACCCCGTTATATGGTCTGAATGGAACGCCATGGGAGGGCTTACTCACGATAGAACTGCCATCGACAGGCATATTGCCAAGGTTCTGGCCATTCCCTATTTGAATGTCGATCTGATTCGCCAACGACAATTCAAGGTCGTTATCGACTCCGTAAACGGCGCAGGTGGCCTGATCTCACCCCGCTTCTTGAAAGAGCTTGGCTGCACAGTTTACGAGATCAACAGCGCACCCAGCGGCATTTTTGCCCATGTAGCCGAACCTCTGAATGAGAACTTGGTTCAATTGGAAGAAGCAGTGGAGTTTTATGGCGCAGACCTTGGTTTTGCCACAGACCCCGATGTAGACCGGCTGTCGGTAGTTTCCGACAAAGGCAAATGTATCGGAGAAGAACTTAGTGTAGCCTTGGCAGAGCTTTATGTCCTACCCAAGCGCAAAGGTGATGTGGTGGTAAACTTAAGCAGTTCCATGATTTCTGATACCATTGCCGCAAAATATGGAGTGCAGGTTCATCGCACCAAAGTCGGTGAAATAAACGTTGGCAAGCTCATGCAGAAGCTTCGTTCTCCCATTGGTGGAGAAGGAAATGGCGGAATCATCTGTCCAGACGTTCATTATACCCGCGATGCGATAGCCGGTATGGCTTTGATTCTGGGCTTACTTGCCGAAAGTGATGTCAGTTTGTCCGACCTGGTCTCAGGTTTGCCCAGCTACTATTTCGCCAAGGATAAGCTGCAGCTTGATCCGGCCAAAATGGAAGGGATTATGAATCACATCCCTAATCTGCTGGAAGGATACACTCTTGATACTCAAGATGGAATAAAAGCCATCGCCAGTGATCACTGGATTCATATCCGGAAATCAGGCACCGAACCGATTATCAGGATTTACGTGGAAAGCGATTCTCCCCAAAGGTCACGCCAACTTAGCGACGAGCTTATTGAAAGGATTTTGAGAAAGTAACTGACACTTCGCTCAAGCCATTACCCCATAAAAAACCCCGTTGATCAGGGGTTTTTTTTTGTAAGCTCACAGTTATGAGAAGCAAATGCTGGATTAGCATCGTTATCAGGCAGTCTCAAGAATGCAAGCTAAGCTTATGCTAATCATATTCTTGCCGGATGTTTATGTGATCAGAATAAGATGGAAAAATGATCACTTGAGCGAGTGCGAACCTACTGGCTGTTATTACTTGCGGGAAAAGCTGAAGATATCCAGATCGTAACCAATACTGAGCAAGCTGTTTAGCCTACCGGCCTCGTTCAAAGCCAGGATCAGCTTGGCAGGCAGCAACTTGCTTTTGATGCCCAATCCTGCATAGCCGCAATACTCCCAATCCTTGTGAACTCCCCAAACGTCGGAATCAGCATAACGTAATACCTGAGTCCCCAAGCTGAGCCATAGGTTTTTGAAGGCAATCGCGCTGAGACTGCTGCTAACAATCTGATAATGCGGTGCGCTAACCTCATACCGAGAATAGCCCATAAATCCTTCCATACCGCCAATTACATAAGGATCGAGGGTATCATGAGTATCACTATTGAAATAGCTGCCGTAATCTATCCCACAATTGTAGCTAAGATTCCTCCATATTGGTATATACAGCTCTCCCCTACCGCGGAAACTGCTGTAGATGTAGTCGCTAAGCTCCATGCTGCGAGCAAAATTAAATTTCGTGCAAATGCGCAATCCCTTGGCAGGAAACATGAAGTCATCCAAACTTTCATGATAGGTTTTTACTCCAAATCCGCTGTTCATACTTCGTTTCGGGATACTTTGGCTGGATGATATCTCGCTGTATAAACTAGTTTCTCCTCCATACAGGAAAAGCTCTCCGATCAGAATATCTTTGGCGAAAATTCCTAATCCAGAGGTAAACCCCCAATCCAGAGAACGTGCGCTACTCACCTTGTGGTGATTTGAGTAATCATAGATTGTCTTTTCGTTCACATAACCAAAAAGTCGGTAATAAGCTCCCCATTGTTCGCCGAAATTCTTAACATAATCCAGATTAAGCTCGTTTTTCCCGCCCAGTTTCAGCTCCGTGATCAGCTTTGAATTCTTTAGCAGATAGTTGTTTAGGGCAAGCACCAGCCCTGCATTCAATTTCTCGTCGCTATTGTAAGACAGATTCAAAGCCAGAGTTTTACGGTCTTTTTCTTTTACATGAATCCAGAGGTCGTAGCTACCGTCCACTCTTGATATCAGCTCTGGATAGATTGTGGAAAACACCTGCGAATTCCAGGCATAGGTGCATGCTGCCAGCAACTCGGAAGTGCTGTAGCGGCTGTTCGTTTTCAGGCCAAGGTATTCTCGCACTTTGATTGGGCTTATGAACCGGTTGCCAGTTACTTTAATATCAGCGATCTTGAAATCAGAAAGATACTTGTCGAAACCTGAGGGTGATATTGCTACGGAATTGGTGAGTTGCGCTTTCAGCATTCTGATCTGTTCTATTTGAGCCCGTGCAGCAGTCTCTCCCGCATTTATGATTTCCCGCAGCTTTCGATAATCAGTATTGCTAAAGCCACTTAGATCTGGCTCCAAAAGAAGATCGCAATCCTCAAGATTTTCATGAAGGTTGCGCGTGATCCCGATATTGATGGTTTGATCAAGGATTTCCACCAGGTTATTCAGGTTGTTCCTGTTTCTCAGAGTGCTGTTCACCTTAATGCCGATCACTTTCTCAGCACCCATCTGATGCAACAGATCGATGGGAAGGTTTTGCGATACTCCTCCGTCGATATAGATGTCGCCATTTATCTCGAAAGGCTTCACCAGGCTGGGTATGGACATCGAAGCTCGAAGAGCCTGCATCAAAGAACCTTCAGTGAATATATATGGTTTCCCACTGATCAAATCTGTAGCATTGCAGGCAAAGGGAACCGGCAAGTTTGAGAAGTCACGTGTTTGGGATGCAGCCGCAGTTATCCGGAATAACTCCAAGTTTATCCTGTTTCCCACAAAAACGCTTGAAGGAAGCTGTGGAACCCACCGATCATTCAGCTCAAATTCCACATTGCCATATGGAAGCCATCTCTTTTGACCTATATAAAGCTCCTGACGCTGATGTAGGTCTCGGGTAAGGTATTCCCAATCCATCCCCAAACACAATTGCTCAATCTCTGTGGGAGTATAACCCATGGCATAAAGAGCCCCTATTATTGCACCTATGCTGGAACCTGATATGCAGTTTGGCTTCAGGCCTTCTTCTTCCAGGACCTTCAAAACTCCAATATGAGCAAAACCCCTGGCACCTCCACCACTAAAGGCGTAGCCAACAGACTGCGCCATTAGTTGCTGGCTGCAAACAAACAATAATATGCAGATTAAGCTACTCCAATAAGATCTCATTCTGCTTGGTAATGCAATCAACTGACTTTTGCCTATCAACGTTCTGCTTGTTTCTGCTTTAGAAACCGTCCCCAGCCATGGTGCTGTCTGCCATTGTATCTGGTTTGGACTTTGGATTTTGACGAGGCTTGAACGCATACTCCAACCTACCAAAAACTGCCGTAGATTCGATCTCAATCGCCTTGTCATCGCGACTGTGCCTGTGCTGGGGTAATACAGTGGAACCAAAAACAGAAGTTGGATTGATCCGATAATTCAGATCGTCTGGCAATATTACAAAAGCTGACCCGAAAACGACAGTTATCTCAAAATCTTTTGTATCTTCAGGAAGATCGGAGAGATCTATGGTGCCACTGGCAAATACCATGTTGTATTCGCTGCTCTGCCCGCTATAATAAACCGACGAATCATGCCGGTAATGGCTTCTGGACACCTTTATGCTTGGCTTGCCACCAATCAGCAGCTTCACCCCAAACATGATTATAATAATCGCTATAAACACCTTAACCAGGGGTAGGTGAATATTGAATCCCTTCAAAAAGATTGATAATCCCAACAGGATTACCAGAATACCCCAGAAGAAATTGCCAAAGATAAAGTCCATTTTCATTTCCTCCTCCTTCTCAGAGTTTCAAACCCTGCCACCAGGACTCGTAGAGGGTTTGTGTTTGCATGTTTATTTTATCATTAACTTCCATGAGGCCTGAATCCGTCACACTGCCCAAAAGATTGCAGAAAACGCCTGCTAGTTCGGCCAGTGATTCAATTTTGGACCGATACTCTGGTTTTGCACTGATTAAAACTCTGCCTGCAGCTTCTCCAAAGAAAAGCTGAGAAGGCCTCGAGACTTCAGGAATAGTTAATTTGCATCCCCATAGATGATTGGGAGCGAAGCAAGATTCCATCGCGGCTATTATCAATCCTCCGTCTGATACATCATGAGCGCTGCTGAGCAAATTCTGGTCTATCAAGTCCAAAACAAGGTTCTGAAGCCTTTTTTCGATATCAAGATCAACAAAAGGTGGTGTTCCAGCCACTGCATTATGTATCTCTTTCAGATATTCGCTGGCTTCCAAGCTTGCCTGCAAATCTCCCAGAAGCCAAACAAGGTCTCCTGCTGCTTTAAAAAATTGAGTTGCAGCCTTATGGAAATCATCCATATAGCCCAGCATACCGATTACCGGAGTTGGATAAATCGCTCCTTCAGGATTCTCGTTGTAGAAGGATACATTGCCACCGGTCACTGGAGTATCAAAAGCCCGGCAGGCATCTCCCATCCCTTTTATCGCCTCCGAGAAGAAATAGTAAGCTTCCGGCTTGTAGGGATTTCCAAAATTTAAACAATTCGTAATCGCTATGGGCCTTGCTCCGCTACAGACTACATTTCTGGCTGCTTCAGCCACAGCCGCCATGGTTCCCAAATAAGGGTCCAAAGCACAGTGTCTGCCATTGCAATCAGTTGCCAAAGCGATAGCTTTATCGGAATCGGGAATTCTGATCACTGCTGCATCCGATCCTGGTTCTACTACAGTGCCGATCTGCACCATGTGATCATACTGATTGTATATTTGATGCCGGCTGCAAAGATTTGCGCTACTTGCCAGCTTCAGTAAAATGGCATTGTAATCATCTGGTTCAGTTAATGCAGATTGATCGAATTTCTTCAGTTTGTCCAAATATGCTGGACGCAGGCTCTCACGGCTGTAAACTGGTGCTTTTCCGCCCAGAACCAAGGTTTCTGCGGGTATCTCCGCTACTTTTTCCCCGTTATAAAGCACCCTCAGCAGTTTATCTTCAGTAACCGTGCCAATCTGCACTGCATCCAAATCCCATTTGGCAAAGATGGCTTTCACCTGTTCCACGTTCTGGGGTTCCACGATTACCAGCATCCTTTCCTGTGATTCAGAAAGCATTATCTCGTATGGCGTCATACCTGTTTCACGCTGGGGAACCAAGGCAATTTCAATCTCTATGCCCACTTCTCCCTTACCAGCCATTTCTGAACTTGAGCAGGTCAATCCTGCTGCCCCCATATCCTGGATTCCAACCACCAACCCAGCATGAATCACTTCCAAAGTGGCTTCCAGAAGGAGTTTCTCCAAAAATGGGTCACCCACCTGCACGGCAGTCCGTTTTTCTTCAGATTCCTCGCTTAGCTCGATGGAGGCAAAGGTAGCCCCGTGAATTCCATCTCTGCCTGTTTTGGCACCAACGATAATCACGGCATTACCAACTCCCGAAGCCGCGGAACGAGCAATCTGATCGTGCTTCAATACACCAACAGCCATGGCATTTACCAGGGGGTTGCCCTCATAGCTGTCCTCAAAATATACTTCGCCACCCACGGTAGGCACTCCAAAGCAGTTTCCATAGTCTGCAATGCCATGCACCACTTCCTTCAGGAGGTGTTTTACCTTTGGGTTATTGGGATTGCCAAATCTTAGGGAATTCAATGCCGCGATCGGACGGGCTCCCATCGTAAAGATATCTCTCAGAATTCCGCCAACTCCAGTGGCAGCGCCATGATAGGGCTCGAGAGCTGAAGGATGATTGTGGCTTTCTATCTTGAAAGATATGGCCAGATTATCTCCGATGTCCACTACTCCGGCATTTTCTTCGCCAGCTTTGGCTAGCATGGCTTTGCCTTCTTTAGGCAGGGTTTTCAGCAGCTTCACCGAGTTTTTGTAGCTGGCATGCTCGCTCCACATCACGCTGTAAATACCTAGTTCCACAATGCTTGGTTCACGTTTCAGGTAGTTTTTAATCAGTTCATACTCATCCTGGCTAAGGCCATGTTCGGCGATTAGCTGCGAGGTTATGATGGTGTTTGTCATTTAGTATTGTTTCCTGTATAAATTGTATTATTATGTATCTTTTCAATCAGGCGATCCAACCTGTCTTCTATCAATAAGAAGGTTTTGCGATAGCTGTCCAACTCACTGCCAAATGGGTCTTTAATATCTCCTTCTTCACCCACTATCTCATTCAATGTCCATATCTTATTATTTGCATTAGGATTGGCATTACGCAGCCAATCTCTTTGCCGTTCCTCCATTGTTAAAATCAACCAACTGGAACTTACCATCTGAGGTGTAACCTGCTTGGAAACATGATTCTGAGCTTCTGTGATTCCACGCTCCAAAAGCAACTGCAAGGAATTGAGGGAGATCATGTGTCCACCTTCGATCAAGCCGCAGGAATCGCTTGCCAAAGCCAGACCGGCCTTGGCCACTTTCTCCCGAAAGAGCTTTTCGGCAATCGGACTGCGGCAGATATTGGCCGTACAAACAAACATCACGGTAGGCAGATGAAAGGATTGCTTTACCTCATAAAAGGGAACTGAGCCTTCGCGCAGACATTTCAATTCATCCTGATGTGAGCTGCTTTTAGCCTCGTTTGCTTTTATGTATTCCACCAGAGTTGAATGCTCTTTGGTTGCCTTAGTCACCTTGGCAGAAGGTAGTAACGCCACATCGAACCAAGACCCAAAGTTTTTAAGGATTCTATCCTGATCTTCTTCTGGCAGCAATCCCGATATATTCACGGAGGTGGAGATCAGCGGTTCCCCCAATAGAGAAATAAAAGCCCTAAGCATAGGGTCTTGAGGAACCCGGAAAGCAACTTTACCCTCAATGGCTATATGGCTGAACTGCGGGTCAGGATAATTGAAAACCACACTCAGATTTCCTGGCCAATACTGCGCCAAAAGCGGCTTTAGGGCAGCAGGAAGCATATCCTGATCAAGTACACTGGCATCTGGGATCAAAGCTATGAAACCTTGCTTTTCAGGACGCTGCTTCAGTTTTGATATCCTGGCAATGGCCGTCAAGGAAGAAAGCCGGCAGCCTATCCCCCACATCGAGCCAGTCCAGTGTAAAATACTTGCCTCATTCAGAGGATTCTTTACCAAAAAGCTTTCCAGTTTCCGAGGACTGGGATCTTTCAAAAGTTTCATACTAACTCCGTAATACTCCCATTAATTCAGATATGGCATAGGGTTTATCGCCTTACCGTCTTTACGCAACTCAAAATGCAGCGAAGCTTCGCTGGCTGAGCCGGTCATGCCGCTTTTGGCGATGGTTTGCCCCTTCTTTACCTTTGCCCCGCGGCCTACCAGCAATTCGCTGTTGTAGGCGTAAAGGGTAAAGAATCCATTTTTATGGTCTATTATGATCATTTTCCCCTGTCCACCATAGCGGTCTGAGAAAATAACCTCTCCGTCATCTGCGGCCACAACGCTGGTGCCTTCTTTTACGGCAATGTCGATTCCGTTGCTTACCACGCTTGTTCCATAGCTACGGGTTTCCTGGCCATAACTGCGTATAATCTTACCACGCACAGGCCAGGCGATCTTTCTGCCGGTAAATTGATAGCTGGAAGGCTCTTTTCCTTGTTGCTTCATCAGTTGGGCGATCAGCCCTTCCAGACTGGCGCTGTCTTTCTTCAGCTTTTCCACTTGGGCTTGGAGTTTTTTCTGCTCGTCAGTCAGCTTCTTGCTTTGAGAGGCCAGGTTCTTTATTTGCTTATCGTATTGATTTTTCTTGTTGCTTTCCTGCTTTACGTTTCGGCTTACTTTGATAGCCTCGTTGCGATGCAGTTCCTGAGCCTGGGTAAGTGATATTTTGTATCCAGACAGAATATCGATTTTTCGGCGGCTACCTTCGATAAAGGATTTCAGGTAGCGATGATCACGATGGTTGATCTGCTGCTTCTTGAATGAACGGTCAACCCGCAAAAGCATGTCCAATTCGGTATTCTGTTCCCGGTGCAAATCAGACAAGCGCATCTCAGCAACAGCCAGCCTTTGGGAAACTGATTGCAGGGAATCCTGGGCAACCCGCTCATCTTTCTTCAATTTTTGCAGGTTTGCTTCGGTTCGCTTTTTCAACGATGAAGTCCGCTGGATATCACTTTCTGTCTGCTTTTTCTTGGATGC
>CAZGWB010000050.1:0-19824 GCA_964529335.1 uncultured Candidatus Cloacimonas sp. | reverse complement strand
CGCTATCATACCGGAGTCATACCGGATGCTCATGCGGTATGACTCCGGTATGATAGAGTGATTAGTGGTTCGGGGAGAGGGGACAGAATGTTAACCCGATCACCCGTTAACCTGCTAACCCACCTTTACCCTGATCTCCTTGGCAATCCTGCGATCCAAAACATAGCGCGCATCACCTACCGCTACGATGATGTTTGGCTCAGCGGATTCGTTTCGAAACATGCTAAGCCTGCTACCCACATACAGCCCTCTTTCGATGGTTTTCAGGTTTCGGTTGCAGATTATTACCGCGCTGCTGCTTTGAGGAAGCTGATCCAGGCTAAGGCACTGGTCGATGGCGCAAGGACAGGTTTTCTGGCGACCGCGGAACTGGCGTCCCCAGCGGCGCATTCTGGCTCTATGACGTTCAAAGAGCATGTTTTCTCCCTATATTACGTAAGTTTACATATATCAAAACAAAGAACGCCAAAATCAGGAATATCCAATATAACGATGTTGTGCTGAAAGCCAGAATCTGGTAAACCAGGGTTGCTACCATCCAGGCCAGAGCAGTAAGGTAAGCAAAGGCAAAAAGCATCCATTTTATGCCATGTTCCTTGAAAAGCATAGTTAAAGCTGCAGCACAAGGAGAATACAGAAGCACAAAAATCAGAAAAGCCAATGCTGCGGCTGAGCTGCCAAAGGCTTGCTTCAGACTTCCCGACTCCTCGACCTCTCGACCTCCCGAATCCTCGACTTCATACAGGCTTTGCAAAGTGCCAACGATTGCCTCTTTGGCAAAAAGCCCGCTGATCAGGGCCACAGAAGCCGGCCAATTATCCTTGTCCACTCCCATGGGCTGCAAAACAGGAGTAATCAACTTGCCACCCAGTTCCAAAACTGGTGTGTTTTCTCCGTTTGGCCCAAAAGGCAGTTTGACTACCTGTAAGGCATTGATCAGGATAATCACCAGCAGTATGGTCTTTCCGGCTCGCAGCACAAAGTCTTTCAAGCGATGCCAGGTATGCAGCATAATGCCGTTCAAGGTGGGTTTATGGTAAGGTGGCAGCTCCATCACAAAATTTCCCGGATCGCTGCGAAAAATGGTTTTCTTTAGCATGAATCCGGTTAGCATGGCCATCACGATCCCGAATAAATACAGACCGAAGATCACCAGATCAGCTTTATTTGGGAAAAACAGCATACCCAAAAAGGTATAAACTGGAAGTTTCGCCCCACAAGACACAAATGGGGTGAGTACGGATGCAAAAACCCTGTCTCTTGGGCTTTCCAAGGTTCTGGTTGCCATAATGGCCGGAACCGTGCAGCCAAACCCAACCAACAAGGGGATAAATGCCTTTCCGGGAAGTCCGATGCGCCGCATGAATTTGTCGGCGATAAAAGCTGCCCTGGCCATATAACCTGAGTCTTCCAGGATTGACAAGCTGATATAGATGAAGAAGATAGGCGGTATGAAAGTGCCTATCGTGGCGATTCCACCCCCCAAAGCATCGCTAAACATGAATTTCAGCCAGTGCGGCAAGCCAATGCTAGCAAGCCCCAAGCCTAGCTGCTCAACCAGAAGCCAGTTCAGGGCTGTGTCGATAAACCCGATGAAGGGTTCGCTGGCCTTAACGGCAAACAGAAACACCAGATACATCACCACAAAAAAGATCGGCAGTCCAACCACTCCGTTTAGAACCACCTTGTCCACAGCATCGGAAAAGGTCCAGTTTCCAGGCCTTTTGCGCCTAAGCACATCTTTCACCAAGCCGCGGATAAAGCCAAAGCGGTCGTCTGCAATCACAGCTGCAGGATCCTGGCCACGGTGCTTGGCTATGGCGGCTATTTCTCTGTCTATCTGCTGTTTGTCGGTTGTTTCAAGTTGTCCGGTCAAAAATGGATCGCCTTCGATCAGCTTGATAGCTTGCCAGCGGCTTTGAATAAGCAGACTATAGCTATTCCCCGCTTTTTCTGAAGCGGCCAGACCACTTGCTTCCCAGCCCAAACCATTGGCTTTCACAACTATTTGCCAGATCTTTTCCAGATGGTTCTCCACAACCTCATCATAATGTATGGAGCTTGGTAACTGCGGCTTATCCACCAAAGAACTGAGCTTATCGAAAAGCTGCTCGCTTTCCAAGCGTTTATTGAGCACCAGAGGGATTACCGGAAATCCCAGGTGGGAACTAAGGTGCTCTGTGTCGATCTCGATCCCGTTGTCCTTGGCAATATCGGCCATAGACAGGCAAAGCAGCATCGGGGCACCCAGCTCCATCAGCTGAACCGTTAGATACAGGTTCCGTTCCAGGTTGGATGCATCGGCGATGTTCACAATCAGATCTGGTTTTTCGTTCAGAATATAGTCTCGGGCTACCAATTCGTCCGGCGTTCCGCCAGATAGGGAATAGATGCCTGGCAAATCAATGACCTCGTAGTGACGACCATGGTGGCTGAAATAGCCGGATTTGTGCTCAACGGTTACCCCAGGCCAATTTCCCACGCTTTGTCTGGCACCGGTTAACGCATTGAATAGGGAGGTTTTGCCGACATTGGGGTTGCCGGCCAAGGCAATAATCGGTTTATCTCTCATCAGTTTGATTCTCATTCTCAGTTGATTGACATTTCCAGCACAAACCTTTGATGCTCAGTTCTATGCCGTCTTCCCTAAATTTCAGGCTCTTGGCCAGATCGGCAATCACAGGATCAATGCTCTGCAGATCGGTTTCCACCAGGCTCCCACACTTTCGGCAAAGCCAGTGAATGTGCTTGGGATGGCCATAAATGTGCTCATAACGCTCTCTTCCTGCGCTTCGCAAGGCGTGCTGAACCAGTCCCGCTTCCAGCAGCAAAGGAAGGGTTCGATACACGGTGGCCAGGGATATTCCTTTAGAGTGGCTTTTAATTCTGCCATAAAGCTCTTCCGCATTAAAATGCTCGTGGATGGCGAAAACCGCCTCCAAAATCTGTTTACGGGGTGAAGTAAGCTTCAAACCCTTTTTGGCGAGATAGTCTTTAAAGATCGTTGCGTGATCGGCCATGATCGCTTCCTTTAATGTTTAAACTGAGAATCAGTCGCAACAATTTCTGCAATACCGGATTTCTGTCAAGGCCTTATTTGCGTTTATCTGACCCTACAGCCTTATCCTATCAACGATAAATCAACTAGAGAAACGTCTTGCCGATCAAAAAAGTCATATACGACGATTCCACTTATCTATGAATCTTCGCATAGGAGTATCGTTGTTTTCTGGTTTTTGATATTTAAAAAGAGCGACAACAACCATAATAACTACAACAGCCACTGCAACGGCGATTCTAATCACGATCCAGTCTTCCATGTCATTTTCTCCTTCGGAAGCATTATCCATAATGTTCTTATCCGTATTTGTTTACATAAGACTGTAATCCTCATATTTTGTCAATGCAAAGATGATGATAGACACTGCATAATCCAGCCTTATCTTCCTGCCTCTTAATAGAATCGGAGTGTTCACTCTTGTCTGTTTAGCAGCATTCTGCAACTGAACCAATCCTCTTTCCATCCCATAAACACAGGTAAGAATAAGATGGAATTAAGCTTGGACAGCACTGCCTCTTTGCATTCTGAAGCAGGGCAGAGTTCGGTTGACAGAAACCCAGCCTTGCAAAACGCTGTAATCTGACTTACAGGAAAAAAAGGCAAGGGAACAGTATGATCGAGCTGAAGGACGTTTACTGCGGATATGGCCAGGAAGATGTATTGCATGGCTTTTCAGGAGAAATTGCCGCAGGTGAATTTTGTGCAATTCTGGGCCCCAACGGAGCCGGCAAATCCACGCTTCTTTACACGCTTTTAGGCTATCTGAAGCCACGTATGGGCAGCATAAACATACTGGGCAAGTCCTTGGATACCTGCAAACCAGCCTGGATTGCCCGTCAGCTTGCCTTTGTTCCCCAAGAGCATCGCAGCGAATTTGATCACACGGTTTTTGAAACAGTGCTGATGGGGCGATATCCATATCTTGGCCTGCTGCAATCCTACAGCGCAGAAGACCAAGAGATGGTGGATGCCACCCTCGGCAAACTGCAGCTCAGCAGCTACAAACACCGTTGGCTTTCCAAGCTGAGTGGAGGAGAGAAACAGCGTGTATTTATTGCCAGGGCCCTGGTTCAAAATACCCCTTGCATCATCCTGGATGAAAGCCTTTCGCAACTGGATATAAACTATCAGATCGAGATTATGGGGCTGCTGCGCGACATCCACCGTATGGAAGGGAAAACGGTTCTTCTGGTGTCGCACAATCTGAATCTGGCGGCCAATTATGCCAGTTCGCTGCTTTTTATCAAATCGGGAAAGCTCTTGGCGCACGGTTCTCCGGAAAAGCTGATGCAAACTGAGATTTTGCAGGAGCTGTTTGGCCTTAAACTGCAAACTCTGTCCAATCCTCATTCCGGCCGTCCCAATATTGTCTATCCTTAAGTCACAACTTTGGGCTTGACTTTTTTTCCAGCTTCCTTATAATGAAGAAAAGAAGGAAAAATGCCAAATATAAGGAGGAAAAATGAGTGTGTTTTCCGTTAATGAAGTAATCGAAATGGCCGTACAGATCGAGAAGAACGGTTTTGCTTTCTATCATGAAGCCACCAAACGCAAAGACCTCGACGCTAAAGCCCAGGAGTTTTTAACCTACCTGCGCGATCAGGAACTGGATCATGAAAAGACCTTTTTGAACCTACGCGACGATCAGGACATGGAGATTTTGGAGCTGTCACCAGATTGGGAACTGGCCGCCGAATATCTGAAAACCATCGTCGAAGGACGCATTTTCAATAACGAGCATTCCGCCATCCAAATGGCCGCCAATGCCAAAGACCTTGCCAGTATTATCGATAACGCCATTACTTTCGAAAAGGATACCTTGCTCTATTTCCACGCCATTGCCGATAATATTACCAATCCCAAAACCAAAACCACTCTGCGCCGGATCATCAACGAAGAAGTATCCCATGTGCTGAAACTGAACGACTTTAAAAAACGGATGGCCTAGCAGAATCCCGCTCCGCCAGCCGTGAGAAAAAAACTGAAAAAACGCAGCAGCACCGGAATTGCGTTCAGCGTAGTTCTGGTGCTGCTGCTTTGTTTGGTGCTAGTCTACAATCCCATCTCGGTAAGGCTGATGACAGTGGGAGTAGCGATCTATTATGGCCTGGATCCAGGGATTTTTTACCGGATGATCCGCACTGAAAGCTCGTTCCGCAGTTTTGCCGTTTCCAACGCCCAGGCAATTGGCTTGGGACAAATAAGAGAAAGCACCGCATTCTACATACACAAGGAGCATAAACGGGGCTGGCTGTTCGTGCCTTTTTACAATCTTAAGCTGGCAGCCAAATACCTGGTTTACCTGCAAGAGCGCTTTCAGGGAAACTGGAGCCTGACCCTGGCAGCCTATAACTGGGGTGAAACCAATGTCTCCAAGCGCATCGGCAAACTGAAGATCGACCCGCAAGCAGATTACAGCTACCGTTTCAAGGACATTCCCGAAACCTATAACTACGTTAAAAAGATACTAAACGCCAAAAATAAGGCTTGACGAGAATAGCCCCGTGCAAAAATAAGAGAAAGAAGAAGAAATCTCAGGAGTTAATTATGCTGCGTAGCCAAAACGGAATCTCGGTATACACCGTGCTAAGCGTAATCCTATTTGTCGCCTTGGTCTTCATCCTGGCAGTCCCGAATTTCTATAATCTGGACAAAGAAAAGAATATAGAAGACTGCGTGAATAACATGAAGCAGATCTGGGTGGCAACTACAGACTATATGAAAGACACAAATGCTGATTTTAGCGGCGATCTCACCCTGCTTACCAAAACCCCAAAAGCAACAGATCCCAAAAATAAATACCTGAACAGCCTGCGTTTCTGCCCTGAAACCAGCCGTCAGAAAGCTGAATACATTGTTTATGGTAAATACGTGGCCGAACAGATTGGCACCGAGATTAAGCATAATTATGGCGTGATCGTCATCTGCCCCAATATGGATAAATTTCCCAAACACATGATCGGAAAGTCATTTTACGAGAACATGGATCCTACTCAATTGCAGAACTACATGATCGAAGATATCGACTATATCGACAAGGAAACCGGTTCCAACGGAGCACGCAAAAAAGAACTGATTATGAAATACATCGAGATCTGGAAAACCGATGCCCAAGCTTTTGCCAAACGCAAAGCCGAGTCCAATGCCCTGCGCGCCATCCTTTTCCCGGATAAATTCGGCGAAGTTCTCCCTACGGAGTAACAGCCCGAATATCTAACCTTTGGGGGCGTGTGAATCCACGCCCCTGTTTTTTGCCTGATCAAAACAAACACAAGGTGTTAAGAAACATGCAATATCAGGAATTCCTGAATCACATATATCAGAAATACTCCGGAAACGTGAAGCTGGAGCTGAACCGCATGCAGGGGTTGGCTGCCGACCTGGATCATCCGGAAAACAAACTGAAAGGCTTCCATGTAGGTGGAACCAATGGCAAAGGAAGCGTTTGCGCTACCCTGGAAGCACTTTGCTTAAGCAATGAGCTTAGTACCGGACTAAATACTTCACCACATCTGATTAACTACACGGAACGCTTTCGGATAAATGGCTTGGAACTGGATTTTAACCAGATTCTGGAAACCTTTTCCCGCCACGAAAAGCTCTTTGAAAAGTGGGACGCATCCTTTTTCGAGATTACAACCGCCATTGCTTTTTGCCTCTTTGCCGAAAGCAAGCTGGATGTGGCAATCATGGAAGTTGGATTGGGCGGCCGTCTGGATGCTACGAATATCTTCATGCCAGAGGTTTCGGTGATCACCAATATCGGACTGGATCATGTAAAGACCCTGGGAGGAACCCTGGAACTGATCTCTGCCGAAAAAGCCGGCATCATCAAACCTGGCATTCCTTTGGTAATCGGCGATATGGAAGAGTCTCCCCGGGCAATAATCGAAGGCATCGCCCAAGCCAAACAAGCTCCTGTTTACCGCTTTGGCAGAGACTGGACAGCCACTATTAACAGCGACGACGCCGATGGTATCAGCTTCGACTACAGCTTCGGTAGGTTCGTATATAGAAACCTGCAGGCAAACCTGATCGGCGAACACCAAGCCGTAAACCTTGGTTGCGCCTTAACCGCCTTTCTGCTCTATGCGGAAAAGTATCAGCTCTGCCTATCTGAATGCGCAATCCGCAAAGCCTTGCAACAAATCAACTGGCCGGGACGCATGCAGTTGCTATCCCGCAATCCGGTTCTGATCGTGGACGGAGCGCATAACGTGCATGGCATAACGGCTCTGAAGCGCAGCCTGGATAAAATCTACCCCCAGCGCAAGCTGAAGTTCCTGCTTTCCATCCTTGCCGACAAGGACTACACTGAAATGATCCATCTCATCTGCAGCCTGGCCAGCCATATCTATATTGCGCAGAATCAATCCGACCGCGCCGCCACTGTGGAAGCACAAATGACCGAAGTAAGCAAGCATGGGGTTCCTTGCACAGCCTGTGAATCGGTTGCCGCAGCCTTGTCCATAGCCCTGTCCGAAGCCAAGGAAAACGACATTCTGGTGGCTGGAGGTTCGCTCTACACAGTGGGAGAAGTGCTGCAAGCCTACCATGCCTAAAGACCTGGAATACCATCTGGCGCACCTTCTGCCGCGTTTGCAGCAGCTTGGCATCGAAATAGCGGAACAGCGGGAGATTAGCTATGGAGTGCAGCTACGGCTTTCCAAAGATGGGCACAAGAACGTTCTAAACCTGTATTACTCAGCTAAAAGGGGCATCAGTAGCGTGGTAGGCGGCAGTGCCGGCCCGCTGAAGAATCTGCTTCTTTCGCTGTCTGAAACACAGCTTGAGATAAACCTGGACACCACTGCCTATCATACCTGGAATAGCTGGATCGGCAGCGACGAATGTGGCAAAGGGGATTTCTTTGGCGCACCCGTAGTTTGCGCTTTTGCCTACGATCACAGCCTGGATACTCATTTTAAGACCTTGGGGATTGCGGACAGCAAGCTGCTGAAAGACAAAGAGATCACCAGAATTGCCAGGCTGCTCTACAAGCATTACAATCCCCGCATTTCCTGCCTGGTACTAAAACCACCGAAATACAATCAATTGATCGCCGATTTTAACAGGCAAAACAAGAACCTGAACGACCTGCTAAGCTGGCTGCATAGCACGGCCATTTTGAATCTGTGCAAAACCCAAACCCAGGCCGAAGGCATTCTGGTGGATCAATTCAGCCCTTCGCAAAAGGTTCGGCGCTATTTGAAGGAAAAAAACTGCCCCATCCCTTGTATCGAACGCACCAAAGCCGAAAGCGATCCCGCTGTGGCGGCAGCTTCGATAGTCGCCAGATACCAGTTTTTGGAAAGCTTTGAGGCCATGCGCAGGTTCTACGGGCAGGATTTCCCTTTGGGTGCCACGTCCAAAGTGATCGAAGCGGGAGTGCAGTTTTCACGCCAGTATGGTTTTAACCGGTTAAGTGAGGTTGCCAAGCTGCATTTTAAGACCACCGGACATGTGAAGGACAAGCTAAACAACTAAGTATGCTAAATCTCGCTCTCAGCGTTCTCTGCAGTGTTCTGATCGCCAATCTGCTGATGCTATTGGGTCGCAAGGGCAAGCTGGACATGCTACCCATCTTTTTGGGTAATTACTTTGTGGCCAGTCTGTTCAGCTATATTTCATTACCCAAAGGGGGAGCGGAGTTTCACAGCTTTGATCTGCTCTTCGGCATCCTGGCTGGAGCTTTGTTCCTCGGCAATTTTTGGGTATATCAACGCAGCATAGTATTCAATGGCCTGTCTCTTTCCGTAGGTGTAATGCGGATGGCAATGATCGTTCCGGTGCTTTTGGGAGTGTTTCTTTTCCAGGAACGGCTTTCGGTTTACAATCAAATCGGGATTTTTTGCGGGCTGATCGCCTTTACCCTGAAGGCTAATCCCAAAGAACTGCATAATCTGCTGTGGATAATAGGCTTATTCGCCATTTCGGGGCTAACTGACGCCAGCTTGAAGCTCTACAAGGAGTTCGGTAGCGGGCAGGAAGCTTTATTCATTTATGCGGTTTTCAGCGCGGCTTTTTGCTTTACTTTGCTAATCATTCTGTTTACCCGCATCAAAGTGTCGCTCTCAGCTTTACTGGCCGGTTTTGCTTTGGGCATCCCGAACCGTCTTTCCACGGTGTTTTTCCTTAGAGGTCTGGATAGTATTCCGGCTGCCTTGGCTTATCCGCTGGTAGCGGTGGCGATAGTCCTTTTGGGGATAATCAGCGATCTGCTCTTGTGGAAAAAGCAGGCCACGGTAAAAGACCTGTTGCTTTGGGCTTTACTGCTGGCCAGCTTGCTACTGCTGAATCTGTAATCTTATGCTAAGCCTGTTGTTGCAGGCTTTCTTCCAAGTCCTTAACCCAGCTTTTATTAGCCCAGAGAGCGCAACCACCCTTACCTTCCTTCAAAAGCCGGTGATTATTGCGTATCTCCTGCAGAAATCGGGAATGCAAAGCTTCCTTCAAACTGCCATAGCGCAGGTCAGTATCCGAAAAAGGAGCAAAGGGACAGGGTTCCACCTTGCCCACGGGATTGATATGCATAAATCCCCGGCCTGCCGCCAAACAACCTTCATACTGATCCTCATCGCCGGGAAAGGCAATGAACAACCCTGGCAGTTTTTGCATCAAGTTGTCGGTAAGTGGCTGCACAGCCGCCTTTTGAGTTTCGCTAAGCAGCATCGCTTCGCTTCCTTCGGCCACGGGAACATATTCCACATAGAAAAACAGACGGCAGCCCAGAGCCAGCATCGCTTTGCCATAGGTTTCAGACAACACCTGCGAATAGTTTTCTGCGGTAAGGGTAATGGATATCCCCCAAAAAATTCGTTTGGCGTTAAACTCCTTGATAACAGTGCTGAAGTTCTGATATACTCCTTCTCCTCTGCGAAAATCCGTTTCCGCTTTCCCGCCTTCCAAACTGATCACCGGGATGAGATGGGGGTTTTTTGCAAAAAAACCGGCATAATCGGTATCTAGCAGCAAACCGTTGCTGAAAATAGGGAAAATGATCCGGGGAAATTTCGCCGCAACCTCCAAAATATCGCGTCGCACCAAAGGCTCACCTCCGGCCAGAAGCACGATGGAAACACCCAAGTCCTGGGCTTCGGAAAGGATTTGCTCCATTCTCTGCGGGCTAAGCTCTTCGCCTTCATCACGATGCAGCAGCTTGGAGTAGCATCCGCTGCAGTTCAGATTACACCTGCGAGTGATGCTGATGATCAGGATAGGCGGAACTTCCAGTCCTTCCTTGCTATGCCTGGCGCGGATTTTGGCAGCGGATTGCTGATTACGGTAAGTCCGGATAAAAAATGGCAGGCGAACAGGCATTTTCTGCATTATCTGCAGAGCTTTACCGAATTGCAAAAGGATATTATCATCGAAGCGGGAGCGAATTTGCGGTCGCATGGTGGGTTCCTCAACAGCATTTTTCGGAACAATTTTTCCTCAGACCCGCTTTCGTCAAGCAAATGATTCTTGATACACTCCATTCTATCCACTTCCAGCCCCTAACACCTGCCACCTGAAAACTGACACCTAATCACTATCATACCGGAGTCATACCGCATGCTCATCCGGTATGACTCCGGTATGATATGAGTATGACTCTCTATAGCAGCGAGAAAATAATCCGGGCTTGACATAAAAAGCAGGCTGAGCCAAACTGAACTTATTGAAATATAAACATCGAGGATATAGCCTATGATCACAGTTTACGTAAATGGAAAAGCCACGCAAGTGCTTAAAAACACAAAGGTTCTGCATGCCTGCACCAAGGCCGGATACCATGTTCCGCATCTTTGCTATCATGAAGACCTTCCCTCCTTCGGAAACTGCGGAGTCTGCATGGTTGAAGTGAATGGACGCACCATCCGCGCCTGCTCCACCCCCTGCGAAGAGGGAATGCAGATAAAGACAACCGGCAAGAAACTGCTCGACCTGCGCCGCGATGCCTTGGAGATAATCCTTTCCAATCACCCCAATAACTGCCCCGAATGCATCAAAAACGGGCGTTGCGAACTGCAGGACTTGGCACAGGAACTTGCCATCCGGCATATGCACCTCAAAAAAGTACGGCGCAAATACAAGGGCAGAGACGAATCCTCGCCCTCCATCACCCTGGATCAGTCCTATTGCGTGCAATGCGGTCGCTGCACCTATGTGTGCAATGAGATACAGGATGTTCACGCCCTGGAAAATTCCGAACGCGGCTTCAATACCTTTGTGGGGCCTACCTTCAACCGACCCTTGGAAGAAACAGAATGCGTGAAATGCGGCCCGTGCAGCGCTCATTGTCCGGTAGCGGCGATTTACGAAAACGACGATTCCGATGCCCTCTGGGCTGCTTTGGATAATAAAGACCTGGTTTTGGTGGCTCAGGAAGCCCCGGCTGTTCGTGTGGCTTTGGGCGAAGAATTTGGTTTTAAGCCCGGTACGAACGTGAAAGGCAAGATGTATAGCGCACTGCGGGAATTGGGCTTTAACTATGTTTTCGACACTAACTTCGGGGCAGACCTCACCATCATGGAAGAGGCCAGCGAATTCGTGCACATCTTCAGCAAACACCCCGATGAATTTCCGCTGATTACCACTTGCTGCCCTTCTTGGGTGGACTATCTGGAAAAATTTCACGCCGACCTGATCCCGCATTTCTCATCCTCCAAATCGCCACATCAGATGGTGGGCACCATCGTGAAAACCTATTGGGCAGAAAAAATGAAGCTCGATCCTTCAAAGATCTTCCTGGTCTCAGTAATGCCCTGCACAGCCAAGAAATATGAAATCGAACGCATGGAAGATATGTACGCATCCGGACACAAGGACGTTGACCTCACCATCACCACCCGCGAGCTGGCGCGAATGCTGAAAACCCGTGGCATAGACTTGGCTCATCTTCCCGAAGGCGAGGCCGACAATCCCCTGGGTGAATACAGCGGAGCAGGAACAATCTTCGGCGCAACCGGCGGGGTGATGGAAGCCGCTTTGCGAACAGCCTACAAGCTAGCCACAGGGAAAGAACTGCCCGACCCCAAGATTGATTTCGTGCGTGGGGGCAAAGGCATAAAAAAAGGTAAAATCGAGATTCTGGGAAAAGAAGTCAGGATTGGAGTTGCTTCCGGCCTTGGCAACGTGTCAAAGCTGATGAATGAAATCAGGGAAGCCAAAACCAAAGGCGAAGAACCGCCCTATCACTTTGTGGAAGTAATGGCATGCACCGGCGGCTGCGTTGGGGGTGGTGGTCAACCTTACCGCTCCACCAATCGGATTCGTTTGGCACGTGCCAAAGGACTCTACAAGGAAGATGAACTTTGCCAACGCCGCGAATCGCACAACAACCAGTCCATTCAAAAGCTGTATAAGGAGTTTTTGGGCAAGCCCAATTCCGAAAAGGCCAAAAAGCTGCTGCATACCAGCTACCTGGCCCGGCCGATCGTGATCAGCAAGAAATAAGCACAATAAACCAAGCCTTGCTTGGATTTGCTATACAGATTCCGGTTCTTAGTTCTGTAAGAACCGGAATCTTTTTTTTATCTCGAGAAAGCTGTTACGGGATTCTGGCAAGCAAGAATGTTCTTGACACGAAATGGCTTAGCGACAATCCTGCCAACTAGGGGAGTTAACTCCCTGATTTGGCAAACACGAGGTTTATCATACTATGTTGCAAGCATTAATCAGACCTGCCACAACTAATGACATCGAAGCAATCGCGACAGTCCACATCCAAAGTTGGAAGGAAACTTATCCCGGGATTATGCCTGCCCAAAGGATTGCAGCCCTGAATTTGGAAAGCTGTATGCGGAACTGGACTCGCAGCCTGGAAGCAAGTTTGGTGATATTGGTTGCAGAGGTGGATGGCAGAATTGTCGGCTTTGCCTCGGGAGGGGATAATCGCAGCAACGAACATTGCGAAACAGGGCTTGGGGACAGGTGTGACTGTGAACTGGCCGCCATTTATATCTTGCAGGAATATCAGCGGCAAGGAATCGGCAAAGCTTTGGTGAAGCGTTTTTCCAGCATCATGAAATCACAGGGATATAGCAGTATGGTAATCTGGGTGGCGGAAAAAAATCCAGCCACGGCTTTCTATGCAGCAATAGGCGGTAAAAGGATAGACCGCAAGTTCTTGATAGTATGTGAGGAAGCGATTCCGGTTGTTGCCTACCGTTTTGAAGTATGATGTGGCGAGATGATTTTTTTGTAAACAAATTGAAACGTAAAAAAGTGGAAAAGCGAAACAAGGTCTGATTTTTGAGGCCGTTTAGATAACCGTAATCCTGCCCTCAATCTCCAACCCCACTCCATTAACCATTAACCATTAACTATTAACTCCTAACACCTTCCCTCTTGCCAAATCCCCTCATCCGCATATCATATCTTTATAGTAGAACATAAAGGAATAGCGATAAATGCAACAAAAGCTCAATCTTAGCATCGAGGGTATGCACTGTGCATCTTGCAGCGCCAGAGTGGAAAACGCTCTTGCCAAGCTGCCAGGGGTTAGCTCTGCCCACGTGAACCTCGCATTGGAAGAGGCCTATATCGATTTTGACGATAAAAAACAGAAGCCCGAAGTTTTTAACCAAACCATCGCCAAGCTCGGCTTCAAGGTTCGTGAAGAGGATTTTAAGGATGAAAACGAGCAACTAGAGCTGATGGAGCAAGCAAAAATCCGGATGCAGCTTTCCTGGCTTATCACCTTTGCCGTTTTGGTTTTTATGCTGCCCCACATGGCTTTCCAAACAGCGATTATTGGACATAAAGCCGATGCCTGGCTGATGTTTGGCCTTAGCCTTGTTGCCATGCTGTTTCCTGCCAGGAAAGTTTATATTTCCGCTTTTAAGTCGGTGAAAAGCGGAGGAGCAAACATGGATGTGCTTATTGCCATGGGCACTCTTGCCTCGCTGCTGGTGGCACCTATGTCGCTTCTGGTAAAAGGCCTCTCCCCGCATGACTTTGCCGGAATTGCGGCAATGATTATCTCCTTTCACCTCAGCGGACGCTACCTGGAAGCCAAGGCCAAAGGAAAAGCATCCGAAGCGATACGCAAACTACTAAATCTTGGGGCAAAAACAGCTTTGATCAGAGTAGATGGCCAGGAAACGGAAATCCCGGTTCGCAAACTGCAGATAGGCGATATCTTCATCGTGAAACCAGGCGCAAAAGTCCCCACCGATGGAGTGATAATAAAAGGCAGCAGCTCTCTGGACGAATCAATGGCCACAGGAGAATCGTTGCCGGTGAATCGCAAAGAGGGCGATAAAGTATTAGGCGCAACGCTCAATCTGGACGGGTATCTGGAAGTAACAGCCACGCAGGTAGGTGCCGATACCTTTCTGGCACAGGTTATCAAGCTGGTAAGCGAAGCTCAGCATTCCAAGGTTCCGATTCAACTACTGGCCGACAAGGTAACCTCAATCTTCGTTCCGGTCGTTTTGGTGCTTGCCTTGGTTGTGTTTGCGGCCTGGATGATTTTCCCCCAGTTTATGAGTGCCGTGGCGATTGCGATAACTTCTTTCATTCCTTTGCGCTTGCCGACCTCCGGCCTTTCAGCTGCCCTTTTTGCAGCCATTGCCACTCTGGTAATCGCCTGTCCATGCGCCTTGGGATTGGCAACTCCCACAGCCTTGATGGTGGGCAGTGGAATAGGTGCACAAAAGGGAATATTGATCCGTAATGGCGAAGCCCTGCAGCGGATGAAAGACCTTACAGCAATCGTGTTTGATAAAACCGGAACCCTAACGCATGGCAAGCCAGAATTGATTCACATTGAGAATCTTAGCGGAAGCCAGACAGATAACCTGGCTTGGGCTGCAGCTTTGGAAGAAGCCTCGGAGCATCCTCTGGCGCTGGCCATCAAGAACACTGCCAAAGGCTTGGATTTGCCTGAACGAAATTCCTTTATAGCTCTCCCAGGTCAAGGAATAAGTGGTGTGGTTAACGGAAAGACCTGCCATATCGGTAGCCCACGTTTCCTTGATGAAAGCGGAATTACCGCTGATTTGCCCAATAAGCCCGATCTGCAGCATGCCACGGTGATAGGCCTTGCTGTTGAGAATGAGCTGAAAGCCTGGTTTTACCTGGCGGATACCCTCAAAGAAGATGCCATAGAAGTTGTTCAGATTATGCAGGCCAAAGGGATAGAGCCCTATCTGCTGAGCGGAGATAGCAGAATCAGCGCCGAAACCATCGCAGCCAGGCTGGGCATCAAGCAGGTTCTGGCCGAAGTAATGCCTGCCGACAAAGCCAAAATGATAAAAGAGCTTCAGGATAAAGGCCTTGTCGTTGGCATGGTTGGCGATGGCATAAACGACGCTCCGGCTTTGAAACAGGCCGACATCGGTTTTGCCATGGGGTTGGGAACCGACATCGCCATTGAAGCGGCAGACATCACCTTGCTGCGAAGCGAGATTAGCCTTATTCCACAGGCAATTAACCTATCTTCAAAGACCTTTGTAAAGATTAAACAAAACCTCTTCTGGGCTTTCTTTTATAACCTGATCGCCATTCCCCTGGCAGCGTTTGGAATCCTGCATCCGGTAATCGCAGAAATCGCCATGGCCGGCAGCTCGGTAACCGTGGTTACCAATGCGAATCTATTGAGGAGAAGTAAACTGGTTTAGAGAAACTCGCAGACGATCCTGATCGCGTTTTCAATGCAGCGTGGGCAGTGAACCTCAAAAATGCCGTTTTCCTTGGCATACTGCCTTTGGATTGGATCGCTGACGTCCAGATTCAGGATTTCTCGACAATCAATCTTTCCGACTTGCTTTTTCCATTGCTCAATGAACTGCAAGGTTACGCTTTCAGTTTGAGCTTTGGCTGAGGAACTGAATTCAGAAAAACCTTTTCCCAAGCCCAAAACCATCAAAGCGCCTGTAAATGCTCCACAAGCGGCTCCCATCCGCATCCCGCCTCCAAAACAAGAACCGATCAGCAAGGCTTTGTCCTCATCCAGCCCGTAATCCGCCGCAAAAGCAGTAAACACCGCCTGTGCGCAATTGTATCCCGAGCGATAAAGCTCAAGCCCGGTTTGAACTCTCTCGGAAATACTCTGCATGGCTTACTTGTAATAGTAGAGCACTTGGGGAGTATCTTCGGCAGCTTCGCTAAGGGTGTAGTATCCCTTCCCTTTGGCGTCCCAGCAGATTCCTTCGCCTTGAGGTTCCACTTTGTAGGGTAGGGCTTTGGGGCGTTTGGACAGAAGCAGTTCCCCGTTTTTGGCCAGTTTGCTTTTGAATCTGAAAACTCCTGTATAGGTCTTCACCAGCAGCTTTTTTCCATTGGGCGACAGATCAGCCGCGGTTACCCAAGCCAGGGGTAGCGAGCTGATCCTAATGGCGATATTCTTCTTTGCGGCACTGGGAGCGGCAATGCGATATAGCCCTACTTGCTCCTCCCGTTTACTGATGATGTAGATATCTCCGGAAGCTGGTTCCACAAACATCGCTTCCGCATCTCGAGCTCCGTCGGCATAGGTAACTTCGTATGTTTCAAAATCTTTTGCGCTTAGCAGAGTATCGCCGGGACTAAGAACCGGTTCCTCCACTTTGTAGATTTTCACCGATTCGTAGCGTGCGTTGTTATCGCCGATTTCGCCAATGTAGATGTGGCTTTTCCCGGTTTTAGGATCACGCGCCACAGCCAGTTCCTCCCAATCGCGGTTTTTTACTCCCACCAGTTCCAATCTGCAAACCAGCCTTCCCTGTGTATCAAGAGCAAAAACTGCAGCTTTTCCGCCGGAGTCGTTTTGGCTCCACAGGATGCCTTTGTTTATCTGGCTGCAGGCCAGTCCTGAAGCTTCATCCAGAGATGATGTCTGCAAGGTGAAGCTGCGGGGAGCTCTGGCAGACAGGGCAATGTATCCAACGGCTGCGATCAGCAGGCCCATCAATAAGGCTTTCTTTAGCATTCTTATTCCTCGGTTCATATTTCTGTCCGCTCACTACTTATCAAAAAAGGGAAGCTCATAAGCCGGATTCTGTAATCCCGGTTTCCCGGAACCGATGTTCATCCCTCTGGGCTGTTTTTCACAAAACAGCTCAAGCTGCCTACCCGAAAGCGACGCGGGCAACGTCATGGCTTTCCTATTTGGCATTGCACCGGATAAGGCTTTCCTGGCTATCCTTGTCACCAAAGACACCGGTGGTCTCTTACACCGCCATTTCACCCTTGCCGTTTTGCCGTGGCAAAGCGGCGGTTTATTTCTGTGGAGCTGGCTCTGCATTGCTGCAGCTTCCCGTTAGGAAGTATCCTGCCCTATGGTGTCCGGACTTTCCTCTGCTGTTTTGCAGCGAACATCTGAGCTTCCCAAAGATAAGATAAGCGGGAAACGCATAATAGCGAAAAAGTGCCTGGCTATCTGGCCTCGGGGTTGTCTTCCTCGATTTTGTTCATCAATATGCGGCCGCAGTTTTCGCAATATACAATCTTGCGCATCAATTGAAGTTCAATACGCATCTGCTGGCGAATCACAAAGCCGCATCCGCCGCAGGAACCTTCGCGATTATAAGCCACAGCCTGATTGTTTTTGTGTTTTATCATGTTTCCATAGTGCTTCACTACGGGAATCGGCAAGCTTCTGGCCAAATCATTACGTTTGCCTCTAATGGCCTCGATTTGTGAATCCAGAGATTCGATTTGCCGGCGCAGATCGCCTTCTTTTTCGCGTTTGCGCTGTTCGGCTTTTTCCAGTTCTGTTTTAGCTTCTGCCACTTTTTCTTTGGCGTCGTTATCCTGTTCCATCAGTTCCAGGATCTGGCTTTCGACATCAGAAATCTTGCCCTTCAGAAAAGCGATTTCACTATTCAGCGCTTTATATTCTTTATTATTCTTTATTTCAGCCAGTTGTCCGGCATATTTTCTGGCCTGTTCCTGAAACTGCTTGATGTCTGCTTCGCAAGTGCGTTGTTTTTTCCCGATTTCGGCACGGACTGATTCGCAGGCAAGCAGATTTGCGGTAGCCTGTTCCACACTCTCAATTATCTCGTTAAGTTGTTTGGGCAGTTCTTGTTGCAGAATTTTGTAACGACCAATCTCGTCGTCCAAGGCTTGCATTTTAGCCAGGGTTTGCAGTTGTTCCCGCATCGCTTACTCCTTAAATAAGAGGCTGATATCCAATGATTTGTATGAGTGCGTCAGGGCTCCCGAAGAGATGAATTGCACTCCGGTTTTGGCATAACTAACTATGTTTTCTTCGGTGATCCCGCCAGAAACTTCAAATTCCATCTTTTTCCCATACTTATTAACCGCGGCTCTGATCTGAGCGGGAGTCATGTTATCCAGCATGATTCTATCCACTCCGGCTTTTACGGCTTCGTCCAGTTCGGCCTTGTTGGTTACTTCCACTTCTATCTTGTAGCTTGTATTGTGCCTGCGGATTCGGGAAACAGCTTCGGTGATACCCCCACAGGCGCGAATATGGTTTTCTTTTATCAATACCATGTCGAACAGCCCAAAACGATGGTTATAGCCTCCTCCGATGCGAACCGCGTATTTTTCCAGGCTGCGCAGCAGAGGCGTGGTTTTGCGAGTGTCCAAAAGCTTGGTATTGGTATTTGCGATCAGCGAAGCAAGTTTATTGGTTTGCGTGGCTATCCCGGAAAGCCTTTGCATAAAGTTCAGAGCGGTTCTTTCGCCCTGCAGGATCGATCCCGGCCTGCCCTCCAGACGCATTATCTCATCTTTGGGCTTCACCTTGTCGCCATCTTTGCAATACAGGGTTATCTTCAGCTCAGGATCCACCATCTTGAATACGGCGCGGGCAACATCGATTCCAGCCATTATTCCCACCGCTTTGGCAACGATGAAGGCAGTGTTGCTGAGTGGCTCCAGATCAAGATATTTTGTAGTAATATCGCCCGTCCCGATATCCTCTTCCAAACTTTTGCGGATTAATTCATCCAAAAACATGAACTCCTCCTTCAAACAAAAAAAGCATCTGCTTATCGCAAATGCTTTTCTTTATCTCGTTGTCGCTATTATTGCATAACTTCTTAGTTCGTTTACACATATATGATTATTCCTTTATCAGTATTACCAACTATCGCAAATCCGGCTCACTGTCAAGCGGAAAGTGCAAAAATGCTCTGTTTTTCGCTTAGTATCGGAATGATCTGGCTGAAAACAGCCGGATTTATATCCCAGGCATTCAAGGTGAATCCTGACGGGTAATCCGGGAAGCAAGCTTAGTTTTTACTGAAGTTTGAACTCCACAGGAATCAAGACCAGGGAATCAACCGCCTTGCCGCTATGCGTGGCCGGGCTGAAATCTGCTTTTTGAACGGCTTCTACCGCTGCCTCATTCAGTCCATTCACCGATTGTTTCACGCTAATCTTCCCTATCTTTCCGGTTTTCAAAACCTCCACTTCCAAGATTACCTTGCCCTGAATTCCATTTTGCCGGGCTTCAGCAGGATAATCTGGAATGATGGGTTAGTTTGGCTGGGGCGGTGTCTCAAAGCTTGCTGATTTTGCTTCGGCATCCTTTATGCCCAGATCGTTATTAGACCCAGAAGATGTGTTTGCGCTACAAGCCCCTAAGATCAATGTTATCATCAGCCCTGTTATGAGAAGGAATCTGCGCATATTTTCACCTCGCTTTCCTTTCCTTATAGTTAATTTAACCACAAGGAGTTATTTGTCAAGTCCCATCTTCGTTCCTCTTGTCAGGATTTTCACTTGACTAAAATGACGCTTCTGTCTTTTTGGCACAAATAGAAGTGTTTGGGGGCCTATAGCTCAGTTTGGTAGAGCTACCGGCTCATAACCGGTTG
>CAZGWB010000049.1:0-20455 GCA_964529335.1 uncultured Candidatus Cloacimonas sp. | reverse complement strand
GTATATCTGCGTGGTATCGATGCTGGAATGTCCCAGAAGGGCTTGCACAATTCGCAGGTTCACTCCACCCTCCAGCAAATGCGTGGCAAAGCTGTGGCGAAAAGTATGCGGTGTTACATCTTTTTTTATCCCGGCTACGATCACGGCCTTACGCAGGATTTTCCAAAAGCCCATGCGGCTCATCTTCTCGCCCCGGTTGTTCAAAAAAAGCAATTCGGATTGTTTTAACTTCAACAGAACAGGCCTAGCCAGATTAAGATAGCGGTTAAAGAGATCGTCCAAGCTTTCTACGAAAGGAACATAGCGTTGTTTGCTGCCCTTGCCGTGCACCAGGATAATCCGTTCCGATAGCTTCAGATCGTGCAGGGTTAGCCCCAGCAGTTCCGAGATACGCATCCCAGTGGCATATAGCAGTTCCATCATCAGCTTGTTCCGGATTTCCAAAGCACTGCCATCCGGTAAAGAACCCAGAAGGGTAAACATCTCTTCCACACTTAGAAAGTCTGGTAGATGAACTCCCAGCTTGATACGGGGAACCAGATCCAGATCAATTTTTACAGGCAAGTCGTTATCTTTTAGAAAACCAAAGAATTGCCCCAGGGCAACCCGTTTGCGCGCCAGGCTGGTGTTTACAAGGCCAAGCTCTTGCAGAGTAAGCAGATAGTTGCTAAGATCGATGGTCTCATATTGCGCGATCTCTTTTGGCTCGAAAAGCAAAAAGTCCCTCACATCCTGTCGGTAGCTGTCGATGCTATTCTTTGCCATACCACGTTCCACTTTCAGATGGTAAACGAAACTGGAAAGCAGGCTGAAAAGCTGAGGAGAAAGCTGTTTATCAGTCGCCGCTGTAGTAGTTTGGCGTTTCTTTCGTGATTCTGATGTCATGCGGATGGCTTTCTTTCAGTCCGGCTGAACTGATCTCCACAAAGTGCGCATTGGCTTGCAGTTCTGAGAGACAGGCAGCACCGCAATAACCCATTCCGGAACGCAAACCTCCCATCAGTTGATATAAAAAGTCTTTCACCGGCCCTTTGTAGGGAACCATGCCTTCTATCCCTTCCGCCACCAACTTGCTTTCTTCTTCCTGGCCGCTTTGGAAATATCGGTCTTTACTGCCCTTGCTCATTGCGCTGATGCTACCCATGCCGCGATAGCTTTTGAAACGCCGTCCATTGTAGATGATGGATTCACCCGGGCTTTCATCACAGCCTGCAAAAAGCGAACCAATCATCACTGCCGATGCGCCTCCAGCCAGGGCTTTAACTATGTCCCCGCTGAATTTTAATCCGCCATCGGCAATAATTGGGATCTGGCTTTTGGCGGCTTCTTCGGCACAGGCAAAGATAGCACTTAGTTGAGGGACGCCGATTCCAGCCACAACTCTGGTCGTGCAGATCGAGCCTGGTCCGATCCCCACCTTTACTGCATCTGCGCCATTATCGATCAGGTAGCGGCATGCTTCGGAAGTAGCTACATTTCCGGCAATAACTTCGCAGCTAAGATGCTTTTTTATGTTGTTCAATGCGTGTTTTATGTGGATATGGTGTCCATGCGCCGTATCGATTACAATAATGTCCGCACCGGATTTTACAAGTTCAATGGCTCGCTCCAGATAGTCGCCGGTTACGCCAATCGCAGCACCCACTAACAGACGGTTTTTTGCATCCTGAACCGCTTCTGGATAGGCCATGCGCTTCAAGATGTCCCGCACGGTGATCATCCCGTCCAGGCTGCCATCTTCTTTTATCAGCAGCAGTTTTTCTATCCTGTTTTTTTGTAGCAGCAATACTGCATCTTCCACAGCGATACCCGTTCTTGCAGTTATCAGCTTTTCTTTGGGAGTCATCAGCTCTCTTACCGGGGTGCTGAGATCTGAGGCAAAACGGATGTCCCGGTTGGTTAACAAGCCTACTACTTTGCCATCTTCCAGGACAGGGAATCCACCTATCCGATGTGCTTTCTTTAGCTCCAGCACTTTGGCCAGGGTGTCTTCGGGAGCCAGAGTGTATGGATGGGTTATCACCCCGCTTTCGGCTCGCTTTACAAGGCTAACCTGTTTGGCTTGCTCGGCGATCTCCATGTTTTTGTGAATAATTCCTATCCCACCTTCCCTGGCCAAGGCTATGGCCATGGCGGATTCGGTAACGGTATCCATGGCTGCGCTAAGCACAGGAATCTTCAAACTCAGCTTGGCCGTAAGCTTGGTTTCCAGATTCACACTTGAAGGCAATACTTCCGAATGCCGGGGCAGCAATAGAACGTCGTCGAAGGTGTAGGCTTTGGTAATACTGTGTGGCATATGGCAATCCTTTTATAGATTTGGCCGGTTTGAGGAAAGCCGGCTGATGATTTGTCGAAAACCTGGAGAAAAGATGCTATTTGGTTTGTTTTTCAGAAACTCTCTGGCCAAAAGCTGTTCTTCGGCTTTGTTTGCAGCCAGGGCCAGCTTTAACAGGGCAGCATATTCGGAGGCGACAGAATCGGTAAACTCATGCTCGAGAATGGCTTTGGCGCGCTGGAACTCGCTAAGCCCGATAGCCCATTCCGCAGCCAGTAAACGCAGCTCTTCATCCTCGTTGTGACTGATCACCACTTCCAGGGTGTCAAGACCGGCTTTTCGGTTCATTTGCAGAAGCCGGATGGCGGAATAGAAACTTGGCAGATCTGGGGGTTTGATTCCCAAACTGAGCATCATCAGATAAATCGCGTCATTGGTATAAGCACTTTCCGGATAGCGGATCACAAAGGTATTCATCAGTGTATCGGCCAGGCTTTGTTCGCCGCTTAAAAGTGCTGATAGAAAGCCCAGGTATTGCTTGCCTTCCTGCAGTTTTGGCTGGGTTATGGTCAGCAAGATGGCCTCTGCAGCAGCTTTGTTATCGCTCATTATCTGCAGTCGGGCAATTTCCAAATCCATCTCCTGCTTTTCCAATTGGTCACGGCCAAAGTTCTTGGCTTCTTCCAGCCATTTCATAGCGCTGTCGGCAGGTTCGCCCATGACCAGGCTGAGCTCGGCACGCAGCTTGCGAAGCTTTACTCCGATTCCGGTCCGGTAAGATAAATTGCGGTCTTTCCACAAAGGGAAAGACAGTGTGCTATCCACAATTGCCAGTGTTGATTGGTAATCAGCTCCCCGATATTTGATGCCAGCCATTCTGAAGCGCAGATCGATCTTGCGAAGGACATCTGTTTCCTTTGCTTCAAGATAGGCATAGGCCTGATAGGCAATTTCATCGTTTCCGGCTGCAGCCTGTTCGTCGGCAAAGCGGGACATTTTATTGGTATCCAGCTGTTTGTAAATCTGCAACGCAGTTGCATAATCACGTTTGGTTAGAAGAGCGCTGGCATAAGCTTCTTTAATCGTCTGGTTAGAGCTTGAATCGGCTATCGCGGCAATTATGGCTATTTGAGTAGAATCTTCCTGCAGGATGGTTTTCAGCTGGTTATTGGTGAAAAAGAGGTTCACGGGATTCTTGGCCAGGAAGGCCAGGTATTCATATACCGCTGTGGAAAACTGCCGATAGTTCATGCTGGTATTGGCTATTTCCAGACGGAAAAGCTCTGGATTATCAAGCTTTATACGAGCTTGCTGGTACAGCTCCAAAACTTTGTCATAAAACGCTTTACGCTCGAAGAAGGAAGCCAGACGGCGATATTTGAATTCGTCGTGGCCATACAGGTCAAGAAAGCTTTGGCAGGCCTGCCAGGCTTCATTTACCTTGGCTTGCATCACCAGCAGTTGAATCCGCTGTTCAGCATATGTGGTTTCAGGGATTTGCCGTTGGTATTGGTTCAGCAGCTCCTCGGCTTTGTCGGTTTGGCTAAGGCTGAAATAGATGTTTAGTAGCTGCAGGATAGCGTTCAGATCGCCAGGAAATTTGTCCAGGATCACCTTATATAGCTGTTCGGCTTGAGCGTATTGCCTTTGCACCAAAAGCTGGCTGGCTTGCTGATTCAAGATTTCCCGCTCGTTATACTGAGAAAATAGAGGTAGCAAAGCAAGCACAAGTATGATCAACATAACTATGCGCTTAGTTTGTCGTAATGAACGAGCACCCAAATTACCAGGCTGGCTCAATTTTCCACCTCGCTCAGCTTCTTCAGGTATTGCAAGATCACCTGCTGATATTCTTTGGGATAATTGCGATAGCTGTCTTCATTCAAGCTACCTTTCTTCAAGCTATTAAGGTCGATCTGTGGCAATTTACCGCCCAAATTCTGTTCTGCGGTTTCGGCCTTTCGTTTTTCGCTGAATTCGCGTTTATTTATCGAGCGTTGAGCGTCCAGCATCTTGCTGATGATGCGTTCTTGTTTTTCCAGCAGATCTGGAGAAAGCTGGTTATTCTTCAGTTGTCGGGTAATCGCATCCATTTCTTCGGTTATCTGTTTGATCGCATTCCCCTGTTTTTGGGCTTCAGGGCTGTTTTGCAGGGCGCGTTTCAGGTTTTCGGCCAGGCGTTCCTGGTCTTGGGCCAGCTTTTGAATCTGCTGTTGCATAGCGCTATCCATGCGTCCACCTTGCTGTTGCATTTGCATCATTAGCTGTTCGGTTAGCATGTTCATAGCCATTTGCTCCTGGCTCATCTGTTCCAGCATCTGCATCAGAGATTGCATTCCACCGCCACCCCCGCCTCCAGATGAGGAGTTTTGCATGGCTTGCATCAGGTCGTAAACCATCAGGTTGATTCCCTTTTGGATGTTTGTAAGCTCGGTTGGGAGCGTGTAAAGCGTGTTTTCACCGATCAGGTTAAAGGAATTACGATAGGCGTTGTTGGTATCGGTGAGGTCGATAAAGAACTTGGGCGGCACGATCATCAGCACTTGGGCTTCTGAAAATAGCTTATTAAGTGAGATCTGGATGCCTTCCGAATGGGCGATCAGGTCGTGCACGATTTGATATGGATCGTTGCGATATCTGGCAAAAGTGGCTTCATGCTTTTTGGAAAAGATCAGCAGTTCACGGATGGCAGTTTGGATGGCTTGCATGGTTTGCTGTTGATTGCCGCTACTCATCGAGCTTTTCATCTGGCTCAGCTTCAGAGTGAACCGTCTCAGCTTTTCCAGAGCCTTAGCCTGATTTTGCATGCTCTGATTTCGTTGTTCGCTTTGCAGGGCGTTTTGGCTGTTCTTCATATCCTGCTTGGCGTCGCTGTTCTTCATGTCTTGCTGTAGTTCACTGAGTTGCTGTTTGCTTTGAGAGTCCTTGGGTGAGGACAGCATGTCGTCTATCTTATCCAGTTCATCTTGCAGTTTATCATAGTTTTCGGCGATCTTTTTTTGATCTTCAGCCAATTCTTTGCTGTTTTGTTTGGGGTCTGCGGTCCGGTCTTTCAGGTTGCTCTGCATTTTTTCGGTTTCTTCGGCTATTTGCAGGGCTTTTTGCACGGCTTGTTCTTTTTTAACGCTTTCCAGTAGTTGCAGGGTTTGCTCGATCTTTTTGGCGAAGTCTTCCATGCTAAACTTAAAGTTCTCCATGGCTTTCTTCAGGTCTTCGGGCTTGATGTTTTGCAGGGAGTTCTCCAGTTTTTTCATGGCTTCCTGCAGTTGTTCATTGTTTATTTCCTGCATCAGTTCCTGGATCTTTTGCATTTTTTGCAGGGTTTCGGGAGAGAGCGCTTCATTAGCCTGCATTTTCTCTATCAGATTCTGATAGTTTTCGGCAACGTCTTGCACCTGTTCACTCAGCTTTTCCTGTTCTGACAGCAGTTTTTCCAGTTGTTTCTGGTCTTCCCATTTAGGCTGATCCTGTTTCAGCATTTCCCGGCGTTTGTCTTCAAATTCCTTCAGAAGGTCTTTGGATTTATCCAAGGCCTGTTCCAGATCGTCCTTGCGGGCATTTTCCTGCCGCTCGATCTCTTTGTAGATTTCCTCTATAGAGGGAAAGCGAGCCTTGAACTTCGCGCTTTCTGCCTTTTGCTGCTCCGGAGAGTTGTCATATATAGTAGCCCAGTAAGTGATTACATCTCCCGGGAAGAGATTGGCATCCTTAAAATCCAGCAGAAAATCAGTGGAGAACATCTTACCGGGAATCACGCTTTGCACGTTCAAGGTGTTTATTTCACCAGCCATAATCTGATAGTGCAGGCTGAGGTTTTTGAGGCCATAATCGTCATCTGCGCTTATGATTAGGGGCAATAGCATATTCTGGTTCAGGGTTACGTCCTCGCCGGGGAAGCTGATCCTTAGTTCGGGAGGATTATCCTCGATAATTCTGAGGCTCTTTTCTTCGGGTTTGTTCTTGCGTCCCAGGGCGTCGGTTAGTTCCAAATACCAAGTGCTGGGTTTATTTACTACAAACTGAGTTATATAATTCTGTTTATCAATGGCTTGCAATTCTATCCGGCTGGCATCGGAAAAGATCATCGCTGCTTTCTCGACCGGGATATTGGTGGAGATGGACAGCTTTATCTTGCTATGTTTCAGCGCTTCGATGTTTCCGTAGCTGAGCGTGTCGGTCCAAACCGGTAAAGCTGTGTAGGCCGGAGGATTATGCTGAACATACCATTTCTGAACGATGGGCTCATCGAGCACGGTAATCCGAAACACTGCGGATTTGCACACTTCGTTTTCCGCATAATACTCGATACTGTTATCCAGCCGGTTTAAGATATAGCTATTGTCGGCCATACCCAGCTCTCGCCATTCTTTGTCGGTTCGGTAATACAGCCTATGCAGCAGACGGGTTTCGGGATTATGAATCCTGATCTCAACACTTTGATTGCGTCCGATACTCAGGTTGCCGGGGCTTAGCTCGATATAGTCCTTGTATTTTATCTTTTCGGCTTTATTGGTGTAGAACTGCCTTAGCGCCAAACGAAAATCTGAAAAGGAATATGCCCAGATACTGGCCATGCCCAAAATCATAAAGAGCATGGAAAACACTATCCAGGAAGGGTATAGCTTTGGTATGAGGTATTTGTTTTCTCTGATCCTGCTTTGCGCTGAGGTGGCCAGCGCTTGAACAACCGGACTATCCTGATGCTTTATTCCAAGCTCCAAAGTATTCTGATACAAATCGTCACCAAAGTCCTTCTGTCGGTCTAAAAACCGGGCTACCAGATAGTTAGACCAGAAACTGCGGTAGGCCGTCCAGACAAAATACAGGATAACCAACCCCAAACTGACCCTGATGCCCAGATTGGCATATAGCAAAGCGGGAGAAGCAGAGCCCAGGTTTTGCCAAAGCAAAAAGTAAACGTGCACAGCCGCAGCAAAGCCCAAAAGGCTTTTTATGAAAGCCTGAAGAGCGAAGCGGGTGTTTATCCGTCGCCGGAATTGGCTTAATATTTTCTGCAGTTCACTCATCTTTTTGCATTCTCCTCTTTGGGAAAAGTTATGTTCTGAAAAGGCCTGTTTGTGTCAAGCAGAGAATTGCAGAGGGTGAAAATGGCGAAAACCGCGATTATCATCGCCAAATAATAGAGTTGTCAGCCAAAACCCAAACCAGCTTGTCAGCCCCATATCATACCGGAGTCATACCGGATGAGCATGCGGTATGACTCCGGTATGATAGGGATAAGATTATCGCAGATGTTAGTTGCGCACGGCAACGACCCGGAAAAAGGCTTTTGCCAGATTTCCCGGAACGGCCACGATGTTTTCAGTGGTGGTCTCCAGCAGGTTGTAAACGCCATCTGGAGAATCGGAATACAGAACTTTGAAGCTATCTGCCAATCCGCCATATTCCCACAACAGCATCAGTTGGCCTGTATCGTAACTTCTGAAGAGACTAACACTTTGCACAGGCAAAATGCCATTCAGGTTCCAGGTGATACGGTTAAAGCTATCCTGCTCAAAGGTTTCCCCGGCAAAAGCACCGCTATAGTTTATGAATGTTACTTCGCCATTATTGACATACTTAGACACATTGGCTGCTCCACCCCAGGTGTTGGACGGGAAGACGGCACCCTCCACTGTGAAAGTCTGGCCGTTGTCGAGGCGTAGTAAGCTTCCGCCGGACACTCCCTGACTGAAGGTGCAACCGGTGAAGCTGTGATATGAATCCACTTGTGACCCCGGATGAAGATAAACGCCAGAGCCATTAACATACTCGAAAACGGTGTAATCCGCTGCCAGCGTCCCCCCGGAAAGCACATTGAAATTATAATATCCAGATGTTCCCTGGCGGGTTATAGTAACTGGTATTTCGGCATTGCCACTCAAGTAAAGGTATCCGCCATTGGTTACGTTCAGATTCTTGTTCTGTGCAATGGCAATGCTTCCACCTGCCCCCAAATACATGGTTGAACCAATGCTTGCCGAACCAGAAACACTATGGCTGTAGCTGCCGGCATCCAGGTATCCGCTCATCAGTTGCAGGTCACCATTGATGGTAGTGGCTTGGCCGAGCATGACATAAGCATACTCCTCGTCCTTGTTGATCAACAGATCAGCCAGATAGTTTCCTGCTGTCAAGCTGATCTCTGCTCCATACTGGCCTTCCAGATATAGGGTTCCGCTCAAGGGTTGATAGCATCCTGCATCGATAGCCCTAAATGAACGTCCCATTTTAAGATACGCATTATTGAAAACACGGGTGGGATGGCTATAGATACTTACGCTGTTGTCATAAATCTCAAAGCTGCCATCTGTTATGTTTAGAGCCCCATAGAGGCTAAAGGTTCCTCTTTCATACCAAGGCGCATCGTTGTAGAAATATCCTCCATTGATGAGCAAAGCTCCCGAGCGTGGCAGATTGAAGAATCCGTGGCTGGACACGTATCCCTGGCCAATATTAAGCGTTCCAACCAGACTAAGAGATCCCTGAACATCCAGCACAGAACCGGTATCCAGGGTGAGTGAGCCTAGATAGTCTATATAGCACGAAGTTAATACATTACACGAAACAGAACCTAAAGCCAGGGTGTTATCTCCCCTGACCGTAAGGCTGTTTGCTATCTTTAGGCTGTTACCGCTGGAAGAACTAACAGCAAACACCGGATTATCTCCCAGGCTGTTCAGCTCCAAATGACCAAAGCTGGCCGTGGCAGAAGCAATGCTGATCTGCGCTCCCGCATAAGCCGTCAGAGTGGTCAGGCTACCATTAAGATTGGCAGAACTGCCTGCCCCGAAAGTCCAGTTTCCAAAGCAAGAAAAAGTTCCCGAATCGACCACTGCGTTTCCGTTCCAGATCACCTCACCCTCGATGCTGAGGCTGCCTTCGTTAAGCATGGTAAGGTTGGATTCCACGCCAAGGTTGCCGCTAATCTGCAGATATTGTCCATTTACGTTGAAGTTGCCATTTATAATACTTAAAGAGCCATTCAACTCCAAAGAGGAATTGCAAATGAGAGTGTTGCTGCGGCTGATTTCCCGTCTATTACCCTGCCTGTCCGAAACAACAAAGGGCTCTTCAGTTTGGCGAAGGGCAGCCTTATTGCAGATCACATTGTGCAAACTGCTGCCGTTCATCAGGTTGATTTCTGCATCAGCACTGCCATAAAACTCAATGGTGTTGTTCGAAGGTGTAAAATCCACTCTTTCCACTATCAAATTGCCCACTGTGCGGATAGTTCCACCGCTAATGTTTTCGGTAAAGCTAAACATATCAGGCACAAAGATACCCTGGCTGCTGAAGTCCAGTACTCCTCCACTCATGTTTAAGGCAGCCGCGTCGATGTAGCTGAAGTAGGCGATGCTGCTCCCTCCGCTAAGCGTGAATGTCCCACCCGTAATCGTCAGATTTCCTCGCAGATCGATAAATGCATTTGAAGCCTGATGATAGTTGATCGAGCCTGAACTCAAGAATATTTCGCCAAAAACACCAGGATCATCCAAAAAGCTTACGCTGAAACTGCCTCCACTAACTCTGTAGCTGCCGGAAGTCCAATTATAATAATCGGCCTGCACGCTCGAACCTGCCGGAATGCTCCAGAAGCCACCGCTTTTATTTAGCTCCAGCCGGTAAACATGAATCGGTGAAAGGCTTTGCACAGCCGAACCAAACAGCGATAATGTGGCGATTCCCGGATTGAAAGCGCCAGTACCCAAACTGCAAACATAGTTACCTCCCAACTGAAGTTTGTAAAGAGAAGCATTCAATACTCCCCCTAATATTTGCAGGTCGTTATTCACCTTCAGATCTGAATCCAGGGTAACGGAACCTGATCCGGACTTATTGATAATCAGATGATTCAGGTAGGCATTGCTATTTTCACCATACAGGCTGGAAGCATGATCCCCAACCAAGGCCAGCGAGCCCTGAGAAAGAGTGAAAGCTCCATTTCCATAGGCAAGCAGACTGCCATGTAGCAGCGTATTGCCAGTGTAAAATTGTGAGATAAAACACCCATCGTCGATGTAGAGATTACCTTTGATGCTCAACTCGGCTGTGGACTGGCTGCTGATCACCAAGGCAAAGGGGAATGGCTTGCTGGATTTGAGGTTGTTCACTGACGCAGCACTCTTTTGGATGAGATTGGAAGAGCCAGTGGAATAGAATTCCAGCACTCCTCCTTCCATATCGATATTAGAACCAGGATGGAATGTAAGGTTGCCTTTCACGTAGAAATGTCCGTCCCAATAAAACCAGGTGGATGCACCAGCCCTGAAATCCAGGTTTCCCTCAATGATATAGACTGCTTGGGGACTGGAGGTGGCCATCAAGCCAAACACATTTAGGTCTTCAGAAACATGCAGTTCGGCCAAACCAACGGAAAGCCCGGTCCCGCCTTTGATGGTTACATGCTTTGCTTCAGAATCCTCGTAAACCATAGGGTAGTAATTATGAGAAGTAACCGGAATTTCCACCCAATGATTCGATGTTGGCACGGTTCCCAAGCTCCAGTTGCTGGCCACATTCCAGTTTGTATCCGTATCTCCTCTCCAGATGTTCAGATTTGCTCCATGCACGATGAAAGAGATGGTTCCATCGGCATTTTCGTTGATGTCGGTAAGCTGAATATTGCCATCCAAGGAAACCTGTCCGTTCAGATTGTATAGCCAGGGTCGCGTATCTGTGTAGTTATACAGACTGCTTCGGCCAACTGCCCCAGAAAGATGTGCCTGAGCCAACTGGCCATTCAGGTCGATATCTCCATTGGGACGGTATACATAGAATTCATCAGGTGGGCCGTCGCTATTACCCTCCAAGGGGAATTGGATGGTTCCCATCTCATAATATTGAGTTATCCGGTAAACGATCAAACCCGAGCCTGGCAAGCTGCTGCCATAGGCTGCGCTTTGTTTACGATATTCCAACAAGTAAAACTGGTTTGGCATACTGGAAGAAATCCTGTATGCCGCAAAGGGGCTGTCATTAATCGCTGCAAGCGTATAAGTGGTTGGAGTAGCTGTTGGTGTGATGGTAGTGATAGATCCTGTCCAACCAGCGTATTTTTGTTTGGCATAGGTGAAATGAGGCTGAGGAATGGTTCCCTGAGAGCCCATCAGTTCCCATGGTCCCACCGGATCAAGATTATCTTCTTCATAATGATATAGATCAGGAAAGCCGATGGAATGCGAAAACTCATGGCATAGAACGCCCATCCCCATTGTACTGAAATCTACCGGATTCACCAGGCTGTTGGAAAGCTGGATATTATAGGTGCAGACAATTTTATTATTGATATATACTGTGTTTATTCCCATAGGCAGGAAGTCCAGAAACCACTGTTGCGGCCAGAGCATGCTTCCCCAAACGGGATCCGGATCGCCTTGCATCACGAAGATAACGTTATCCACAAATCCATCGCCATCGCCATCCACGTTCAGACCTGAGGGAACCGAAGAACCTACTGCATTCACTGCTGCCCTGAACATGGCGTGCATGCGGAATCGTCCAGTATCCTCATCTCCATAACCCTCGGGATTGGTGCTGGCATTGTAGGGCGAAAAATAACCGCGATTATGGCCGTCCTGAAAGCTGCGGACAATACCTCCCACCGGGTTGGGGCAGAAAGTGGCATTTACGGTAAGCTGATTGTCGCTGTCGGCCAGAAAATAGCCATGCATTGATTCTGAAACAGTGGAATTACACATGGCTTCATAGCTGGAAAGCGGTGTTGTATATTCATTTTGGTTCAAAAATCTGATAAAGATGACAATATTTTTGATAGTGCCGGTCGAAGAAGTGCGCTGACTGCTGTTGGCCAGGGTTTCTTTGCTGGTGATAAGGCTTTGTCTGTGGCTGGGGTCGGGAAGAAGGTTCTTAGCTATTCCCAAGGCAGTGGGATCAACCGTGCCAACCCTGAACCCTGAAGGCTTGATGCCTTTGCCTTCGGGAATAGCATATACTGCAAAACCGCTTTCGGGATCCTGCAAGACTGTCCAGCCTTCAGCATCATGCATTCGGTGTTCAAATTCGTCTCCACTGTAAGCCAGGTTCAGTTTGGAACCATCGGGTTGTGTAAATATAAAGCTTTGGTTATCGAGTCTAGCGGCAAAAAGAGTGATTGCAACAATCACGAACATCAGACACAGGGAAGTCTTCATAAGCTATTTCCTTTGTTGAAATGCAGATAAGTATTTTTATTCAGAGCATTTCAACATATTAGGAACTTATGCAATTTGATAAACTACTGTCAAGATAAATAATTTCTTTACAACAGGAGTGTGGATGTCTTCAAGAAAATGCTTGACCAAATCAGCCACGTTGTAGATTTGCACAAAACCTTTAATCTCAGCCTGTGAGCTGGAAAGGAGAAAGAATGACCCCTACTCCACAATTCCTCGGACGCAACATGTTCGACCTCGACGACTATTCCCGTGAAGAAATCATGTTTATCCTCGAAGCCGCCAAAGGCATGAAAGAGATAAACCTAAGGGAATATAAAAAGATTCCCACTCTGCGTGGGAAAACTATCTGCACTCTCTTTATTGAGAACAGCACCCGGACCCGCATGAGCTTTGAGTTGGCTGCCAATCGACTCAGTGCCGACGTGGTAAGCTTCCAGGCAAGTATATCTGCTCTGCAAAAGGGCGAAAGCCTGCAGGACACGGTTTACACCCTCGACGCCATGGGCATCGACCTCTATTGTATCCGCCATAGTAGCCCAGGCAGTCCGCAGCTCGTTCACAAGCATTCCGGCAAACCGGTGATCAATGGGGGAGACGGACGCCATGCGCATCCCACTCAAGCGCTATTGGATATTTTTTCCATCTGGGAAAAACTGGGCGACCTGAAAGGCCTGAAAATCACCATCGTGGGAGATATCCTGAATAGCAGAGTTGTGCGCAGCAACCTGATCGGAATGCAAAAACTCGGTGCCAAGGTCACTGTCTGCGGCCCCAAAACCCTGATGCCCGGGAATATGGAAAGCGTTTATGGTTGCAAAGTTGAATACGATCTGGCCAGAGCCCTCAAAGATGCTGATGTGGTAATGGGCTTAAGAATGCAGCTTGAAAGAATGACGGAAGGCCTGTTCCCTTCCCTGGAAGAATATAGCAAACACTATGTTCTATCCAAGGATACCCTAAAATATGCAAAAAAACATGCTCTTATCATGCATCCTGGGCCTATGAACCGGGGAGTGGAAATCCTGCCTGAAATCGCCGACAGCAGCCAAAGCGTAATCGTGGAACAGGTGGCAAATGGCGTGGCAGTGCGTATGGCATTGATGTTTTTAATCCTGGGCGGCAAGGCATAAAAGGAGTTTATCATGAAGATATACATAAAGAACGCTATCATCTACCAAAACGGGAAACTGAAGAAAGGTGAAATCCTGATCGACCGAAAAAAGATTGTTAAGATCAGCTCACAACTTAATGCCACAGCCGACAGAGTTATTGATGCTAAAGGCGCTAACGTTTTCCCGGGCTTCATCGATCTGCATGTTCATCTGCGCGACCCGGGTCAAACCTACAAAGAGGACATAGTTACAGGCACGAAGGCCGCTGCACATGGTGGTTTTACGGCTGTTTGCTGTATGCCGAATACTGAACCGGTTACCGATAACATTGCCTCAGTGGAATACATCCAGCTTCGAGCCAAAGAACATGGTTCTGCCAGGGTTTATGTGATTGGAGCGATCACCAAAGGCAGCAAGGGCGAAGAGATAAGCGAGATGGCCACGATGAAGAATGGTGGAATAGTAGCTGTCAGCGACGATGGCAAATGCGTCCAGAATGCGCGTCTGATGCTCGCTTGCATGAAATATGCCAGCAATTTTGAGATTCCCCTGATCATCCATGCCGAAGACTATGCCTTGGCTGGTAAGGGACAGATTCACAGCGGCAAGATATGCACTCAGCTTGGCTTCAGCGGATTGCCAGCCTTGGCCGAAGAAGTAATCATCGCCCGCGACATCATGCTGGCCGAAAGTTGCGGTGCCAAGCTACATATAGCACACATCTCAACTGCCAAATCATTGGAATTGGTGCGTCAGGCTAAGGAAAAAGGCCTGCCAATTACCTGCGAAGTAACCCCTCATCATCTTGTTTTGAATGAGGAAGCTGTTTTGGACTTCGATACCAATACCAAAATGAAGCCTCCTCTGCGCAGCGAAAAAGACCGTTTGGCTTGCATAGAAGCCTTGAGGACGGGTCTTATTGACTGTGTCGCTACCGATCATGCACCTCATGCAGATTTTGAAAAAGAGAAAGAATTTGATCATGCTCCCTTTGGCATTATCGGTTTGGAAACTGCTTTCCCGGTGCTTTACAAGCATTTGGTAAAAAGCGGCCAGCTTAGTTTGGAAAGATTGGTTGATGCCCTTAGTTCTGCACCGGCGAAGCTTTTAAACCTGCCTGGAGGTTGCCTTGAAGAAGGTAAAGCAGCCGATCTGACAATCATAGATTTGAACAGGGAAACTCTTTTCAGCCCGGAAAACATAATGTCCAAAAGCAAAAACACTCCCTGGCTAAACCAGAGCCTGCCAGGAAGGATAATGTGGACTATCTGCAACGGCAATATCAGCTATCAGGATTCCAGCAATGAATGAAACTAAGCCGGGATTGCTGCAAAGAGCGATCTACTCGAGAGAAGAACTAAGTGGTGATTATTTCATCCTCTGGATCTGGGATGAGGCATTGGGCAAGCAATGCCGTCCAGGCCAATTCTTTGAAATACGAGCTCATGCGAGTTTGGGTGATGCTGAGGACAGCCGCTGTTTACCCAAGCTGTTCAAACCAATCTCCATTTACGATAATGCTGCTGGAAGAATCGGCTTCTTTATCAAAAAAGTTGGCTCAGGCACTGCATCCCTGGCCAAACTGAAAGCCGGAGATACCCTGGAGATGATTGGCCCGTTGGGCAATGGCTTTCCATTGGTAAGTGGCCGCCGTATTTTGCTGGTAAGCGGTGGGATCGGATACCCTCCTTTGTGGTATCTGCAGAAAGAACTAATAAATCACAATCTGATCTTCTGGTTACATGGCGGAGCCGGCCAAAGTGATGTATTTCCTTGCGATGAGGTTTGGACGTTGGATGGCAGCTTTGGTAAGCAGGGCATGGTAACTGAAGGGATCATTCCATTATTGAACGATAAAAAGATAGACCTGGTATATAGTTGTGGTCCTATGCCGATGCTGGCTCAGTGTGCTGCAAGCTGTAAGGGCTTAGGCATCGAGCATTATGCTTCTTTGGAAGCCTACATGGCTTGTGGAATAGGAGTTTGTCACGGTTGTGCGGTACCGGTGGGAAATCCGCAAAACTGGGATTACCTGCGTGTCTGCAAGGAAGGCCCGGTTTTCAAGGCTGAGGAGGTGCTATGGAACCTGATGTAAGAATGCAAACCGCTTTGGGGCGCCTTAAGCTGCGAAGCCCCATCACAGTAGCATCGGGCACCTTCGACCTGGAAAACCTGGATTTCTTTGACCAGAATTACCTTGGAGCTTTTGTTTGCAAAACCATTACACGCTATCCAAAACAAGGGAACCCTCCTCCCAGGCTTTTTGAAACCGAAGCAGGCCTGATAAATTCCATAGGATTGCAAAATCCCGGACTGGACAGGTTTTTGACTGAGAATCTGCCCAAACTCAGAGATGCGCTGAAAGTCCCTTTGATAGTAAGCTTTTCGGGCACCAGTATCGGTGAATTTGCCGAGATGTTAAGGAAACTGGAAGATCAGGAAGGCATAGCCGGATATGAGATAAACGTTTCATGCCCCAATGTGGAGAACGAAGGAATAGCCTTTGGAGTTGACCCCAAGGTGGTCCATGAGCTATGTTCAACCCTGGCGCTTCTAACGAAAAAAGAGCTAATCATCAAGCTAAGTCCAAACGTTACGGATATTGGCAAGATAGCTCAAGCTGCTGAAGCAGGAGGAGCTACGGCAATTGCGCTGATAAACACGATCTGGGGCATGGCGATAGACTTTCGCAATGGAAAATCCCGGATCAAGAAAGGAATTGGCGGCTACAGCGGAATTGGGATAAAGCCTTTGGCTTTGGCACTGACCTACAAAGCTGCCAGATCGGTGAAACTTCCGATTCTGGCTATGGGCGGCATCTACGGCTGGCAGGATGCGCTGGAGTTCTTTTGGGCTGGTGCTGCGATGGTTGCCTTGGGAACGGCCAATTTCATTGATCCATTATCAGTGCCCAGGGTGTATGACGGATTACATAGCTTTTTGAGTGAGGAGAAGCTGACTCTATCCGACGTAATAGGCAAATGTGAGCTATAGAAGAACGTAGCACCCACTCCGCCTCACTGGGTCTAACCTGCGACCGATGGTGGAAGCATATCCAACCCTATCATAAGGGAGTCATACCGGAGTCATACCGGATGATCATGCGGTATGACTCCGGTATGATCCAGGTTTTAGTGTCAGTTTTCAGGTGTCAGGTGTCAGAGGCTGGGTTGTTCCGGATTAGCCCTTAAACCATATAAAAAGAATTGACCAAAATGGGCATTTGAAAATCATGGCACGATAAAGCTAAAACTGTGTTTTAAAACAAAGATAAATGGACGAGGAAGAACATGAAAGAATACGACATGAAGAAGATACGCAATCTTCTGTTCATCGGTGCCAGCGGCGCAGGTAAAACGATCCTGGCCGAGCAGATTTTTCATCTGACCCACAGCACCACGCGAATGGGCAAAATAGACGAAGGCAATACAGTGATGGACTTTGATCCGGAAGAAGCGGCCAAAAAGATGTCCTTGGGCCTCTCGATCGGGTTTCTGAATTATAAAGACCACAAACTGAATATCCTGGATGCCCCTGGCTCACCTGATTTTATTGGTGATGCTATCGTAGCCATACCCGCAGTGGAAAATGCGCTTATCGTGGCAAACGCTGCAGGCGGTTTTGAAGTAGGGATGGAACTGGCCATTGAGCAGATCGAGCATCGCAAGATGGGAAAGGTGATCCTGGTGAACCGCATGGACAATGAACATGCCGATTATGATAAAACCCTCGAAGCCATTGCAGAAAATACTGGAATCAAGCCGATAAAGGTACATATTCCGATCGGAAAGGAAGGCTCTTTTGAAGGCGTGGTGGACGTGATCCGCCAAAAAGCCATTCGCCCTTCTGGAGAATCAGAAGTTCCCTCCGAGCTAGCCGACGCTGTGGAAGAAGCCAGGATGCATCTGATGGAAGCTGTGGCTGAAACAGACGAAGAACTTCTGAACGAATTCCTGGAAAACATGGAACTTCCGGAAGATAAGCTTATAGCTGGCCTTAAGAAAGGCATAGCGACAGGTGAGGTAAGCCCTGCCTTCGTGTGTTCTGCTGGGACCGGAGTTGGCGTTTTGGCCTTTTTGGATGGTGTGATAAACTACCTTCCATCTCCCTTTGAAGCCAGCGAAATGGAAGTGTTGGCCAATGAAGAAAAACAAAGCTTCGTTTGCAAACCCGATGGCGAACTGCTTGGATATATTTTCAAACTTTATGCTGATCCCAGCATGGGCGATTTCGCTTATGTTCGGGTATTTTCTGGTAGTTTGAAGACCGGAACGGAATTCTATATCCCAGAAAAAGACGCCAAAGATAAATGCGGAAACATGTATTTCCTCTTGGGAAAAAACCGCAACGATTGTAACGAAATCAAAGCCGGCGATGTGGGAGCTCTGGTAAAACTGAAAAACGCCAAAGTGATGAACAGCGTCGTAGCTCCTGGCGGGAAAATGGCCATCATCCCCGTGGAATTGCCAACCGCCACTTCCTGGCAAGCCCTGAAAGCAGTTAATCAAAGCGATGAAGACAAGATCGGAACCGCTTTGCAGAAGGTGATCGGCGAAGACCCGACCATCCGCTACGAATTGAATCTGGAAACTCATGAGAATGTGCTTTCCGGAATGGGCGAACAACAACTGCAGTTAGTTCTTAAAAAACTGAAAAACCGCTATAAAGTGGATGCCATGGTAAAAGAACCGCGCATTCCCTACAAAGAAACCATCATGGGTAGCGCAGAATCGCAATACCGCCACAAAAAACAATCCGGCGGCCGCGGTCAATATGGCGAAGTATATTTCCGCATCAAGCCCACCGAAAGAGGAGAAGGATTCCAGTTCGTCAATTCCATTGTGGGTGGAGTGATTCCATCAAACTTCATTCCAGCCATTGAAAAAGGCTTGGTTGAAACCATGGAAAAAGGGATTATTGCCGGATACCAAGTAGTTGACGTAATGGTGGAAGTGTATTATGGCAGCTATCACGATGTGGATAGCTCGGAAATGGCTTTCAAGATCGCGTCTTCCATGGCGCTGAAAGAAGGTTTTAAAAAATGTAAACCCATCCTGCTGGAGCCAATCCATGAAGTGATAATCATCGTTCCCAGCGAATACATGGGAGACGTAATGGGTGATATCTCCACTCGCAGAGGCCGGATTATGGGTATGGAACAACGCGGGAAAAAACAATACCTTACTGCCCAGATGCCAGTGGCCGAGATGTTCAGCTATTATCCAGCCCTGAAGTCATTTACTCAAGGACGGGGTCGTTTCGTTCAGAAATTCTCACATTATGAGAAAGTTCCGGATGATATCACTCAAAAAGTAGTCGCCGCCTGGCAGGATTCTGAGACGAATTAATAGAATAGAAAGTCAGTTGAAGAATACGGGAGGCGGTGAAGAATAACCGCTTCCCTTTTTTCTTGACAGCAAAGCCAGTGATGGACTTTGATGTAATTATAGTGATGAATAACAAACACAGAGGTTTATATGTCCGGACACAATAAGTGGAGCTCAATCAAACACAAGAAAGGGGCTACAGATGCCAAACGCGGGAAAATCTTTACCCGTATCGTGAAAGAGATCATTCTGGCTGCAAAATCAGGTGGCGGCGATCCCGAAATGAACCCCCGCCTGCGGACTGCCGTAAATACAGCCAAAGAAAACAATATGCCCAAGGAGAACATCGATCGGGCCATCAAACGTGGAACCGGTGAGATCGAAGGCGCAGCCTATGAAGAAGTGATCTACGAAGGCTATGGACACAACGGAGTGGGCATCGTGGTGGAAGTGACCACCGATAACAAGAACCGCAGTGTGGCCGAAATCCGTCATGCATTTTCCAAATATGGCGGAAATATGGCCGAAAATGGAGCGGTGTCTTGGAACTTTGAGCAAAAAGGCTTTTTTACCGTCCCCGCAGCCGGCTTGGATGAAGATGAATTCATGATGCAAGCCCTCGAAGCGGGTGCTGAGGACGTGGAAAAGAACGATGAGAATTTTGACATCTATACCTCTCCCAGCGATTTTCACACTGTTATCGGCAATATGGAAAAGGCAGGCTTTCCTGTTCATAACGCTGAACTTACCCGCGTTCCCAAAAATACCGTGAATGCCGATGACGTGGCAACCAAGCTGATGAGATTGATAGATTTTTTGGAAGACCTGGACGATGTGCAAAAGGTTTATGCCAATTTTGAGATCTCCGATGAAGTTCTGGAGCAACTGGAAAAAGAATAACCGCAAATTGTGATCATCATCGGGATCGATCCTGGCAGCCGCTATTGTGGCTATGGACTGCTTGAAATGGACAGCCGAAAAGTGATTGCGGCTGGATGCGACACACTGGACGTTAGTCGTCTTCCGAGTTTGGGAGAACGCTTGAAAGCTTTGTTTGAAGGAATCGTACAAGTTTTGGAGGAGTTCAAACCAGAAGTTGCCGCAGTGGAAAGCATGTTTTTCCATAGACAAATAAGAAGCGTTTTTACTCTTGGCCAGGCCAGAGGGGTGATTTTGCTTGCTCTGGCCATCAAGGGGATACCCTTGGTGGAATATAGTCCCCGGGAGATCAAGAAATCAGTGGTTGGCAACGGCAATGCCACAAAACAGCAGGTTCGTTATATGATAAATCAGCTTTACAATCTTCAAAACAAACCGCATCATGACGACGCTTACGATGCCCTGGCTATCGCTACCTGTCATTTCAACAGGATGAAGTGGGCGAAGTGATTCAGTATATATCTGGCCTGCTAACCTTTAAAAGTCCGGTTATGGCCATAGTTGAGGCTATGGGGATTGGCTGGGAACTAAAGATTCCCATCAGCACCTATGAAGCCTTGCCGATATTGGGCAAAGAGTGTAAACTGCTAAGTTATCTACATATATCCCAAGATGATATCC
>CAZGWB010000048.1:0-20765 GCA_964529335.1 uncultured Candidatus Cloacimonas sp. | reverse complement strand
TGCCTTACCAATTAGGACTAATCCTCCAGTCAGGTTATGTCCTTAAAATTTCCGGGCGTTTTTCTGTCAAGAGCTTTTTCGCTTCTTGATATTTAGCACGATACCGACCGCTACTTAGACCTCATGGGCAGTCATGGCAATGGTAAACCAACCCTGATGCGCTGCTCCAGACATCACTGGCTGGAATCGGTCAGGGCTCGTAACGGACTACATCTCCCTCCACGTAGATGGTTATAGCTGAGGGAATTACAGGGATAAATGTACCTATGAAGAACTGCAGAAAGAGATTCAGAGCGTGAAGGTCTGGTTTGGCTGTAAGATTAACTATGGCATTCCCTTCATGTTTCTTAATCAGATTGTCAAGTTCCATTGACACATCCTTCTCGTAGGCAGAAAATGGAATAATAGTCCAAAATACGCTCCAGCGGCTGAAGCTGGTTTTGAAATGGGTTAGTGTCTGATAGCTGTTTGTAGTTTCTCCAGAGCTGGTATGCAGATAGGGAGTGGCACTGATTGGAAACTCAGCTTGTTTTGCATTGATTGCCATTCTACCCCCTGCACAGGAGCTAAGCAGAAGCAGGCACATCAAAAGAGCTATGAGATAAAACAGCGCTTTCATTGCTCCTCCTCTTCAAAGATAAATTCATGCCAGAGACCTATCCCGTTGATCTCCTTGGACTGAATGGAGGGATTTAAGACAAAAGTGAAGAGCTTCACATCTGCCGTAATCCTAAGTTCTGAAATGAATTCATCCCGTGCCAACCTTATTTCATCACTAATCCGTTCTTCTTCTATACTTGTTGTCGTGTATGGTCCAAAGGAATTTGTGCTGATCGATTTATAATGATATTCACCACAAGTATACATTTGGGGGAGAAGCTGGGTTTTTTCTTCCTGAATCTTCTCATCAATACCGGTTTTACTGCTAAGGTAAACCGGGCAGGCCTGATTGCGTAAATCGAGATTAACCGATACACAACTTTCCAGAAGGATCAGCCACGTAAAAACCAGTGCTATTGATAGCAAACGCATTTTTTCACCTCTCTTGGAATTATTCTTTTTCAAATGATCCGGGTAAACAATATCCCACATTCAGATAAACCGTTTGCGGGTTTATATCTTTGTTAGTCTTTTTATCAATCGAACTATTGAAGGGAATCTGAATTCCCACCTGCAAAAACAATGGGCTTTCCAGGGAGTAAGAATAGAAACTAGGTTCACCATAAAGCTGATCCTCTTCGATCATCCACCCTGGGTTGAATGACACCTTTTTCCAGCTTAGGTTCATGCGATAGTTACAATCCAGATATCGAGGCAACCTGTTTATCTTGCTTTTTTGTCGAAAACCCGTGTAGTAGAAATCTGCATTGAAGGAAGATCCCTGGTTTCTAATGGGGAACAACATGTTCAATCCCATAGGAATCAAGTAGAAGTTATTGTATTCCAAGCCATACCATTTGACTAAATCCATGTTTAGGCCAAACCTTACTCCAGTACTGCTGAAGAAAGAGCTTACTCCAAGGCCGGCATTGATCCAGTTCTTCGCTTCCGAAGAGCCAGCCAGAGGATTAATCGCCAAAAATAATCCTTTGCTGAACATATCAAACTCAGAATTAGCCAGAGATTGATTCGGCAACTTATACTCGCCATAATTGTTTGATATCCGGGTTACTTCATTTGCCATCTGTGCCGGGAGGGGAACTTTTAGCGAAGAAAAGGGGGAGGTAACCGCTGAATATGATGTTGCACTTACCGAGTAGGTAGTTTTCGGGTCAACCACTGTGATCTCAGACAATGCTTTGCGATAGGTAAAAAATTCACTGCGAAATCTGTCCTCACTGGCATCATCCAAAAGTGGATCATAACGTTGAACGATCTCATCGAAATAATTCTGGAGGTAGTCATCCTCCAAAATATGCCTGTAAATACTGGACATCCTGCCTGACACGCTCCTGTAAGGAATTCTTTCACAGATCACCTGATAGTCAACCATCTCCAGATCGGTAGGATCTTTTTCGCGCATCTTTTTGACCTGCGTCATTGCTGCGATTTTTTCCACTTCATTTGCAGCTCCATCGATATAACGATACAACACATGCTTCCGTAGATCCGCCACATTGTAAATGGCAGGGTCGAATGCAACTTCTTCACATAACAAAACTGTGCAAAGTAAACAGCTAGCAACGATTAGCAAATAGCGCATAACACCTCCCTTAGGTTAGACATTTCTTTTTCTCTTGTTTGTCATTATCTTCAAGTAGAAGGTATGGAGTTTGTGCAATTCACACAATTCTCTCCACATTAAATTAGCTTCATTCTATTAATCCAAGCGCTAAAACGCTCCTGCACACACAGGCATTCTCTTATCATTCGAATATCTGTCAAATTAATTTTACTACTTTATGATATATAATTGAAAAATCATGTTGTAATTCTTCAACATTATACTCGCCGTGGATTTATAGGATTAAATTAACTAAGGCTCTACCCCGGCTTGTCATGTGTTTGATTTCTACTGATCTTGTTATCAGCTAGATGCCATACTACAATGCCACGGTAAAGCAGGCCTTTAATGAAAAATTGCTGGACATATAAAGCTCTTCGACCAGTTTGGGACATTAGCACTAACTGAATGGAGTATATAATGTTAATAGTAAACGAATACTTTGAAGGCAAGGTAAAATCCATCGGTGTAAATAATGCTGCGGGAAAACAAACCGTAGGCGTTATGGAAGCCGGGGAATACGAATTCGGAACCTCCAGCGTGGAATATATGAGCGTGGTGAGCGGAGCCTTAACCGTGCTGCTGCCAGGAGCAACGGACTGGAAAACCTTTCCGGCCGGAGAAACCTTCATCGTTCAGGCAAATCAGAAGTTCCAGCTAAAAGTGGCTGAGCCGACTGCCTATCTCTGCCGCTACGAATAGAATAACACAGTTCAACGCCAAAAACCCAGTTCTTTACCCGTCCTGCACATACCCTAATCATACCATATACAAACCATATAATCATTGGGTATGTATAGGATGGGAAAAGGATGGGATCCCGGGAAAGCTATTAATGACACGCACTTGCCCACCTGACGACTGGCTTCTCTCATTCTTCTGAGCCCAAAGCCATGGATGCTGTTTTCTGGCTGCTCTATGCAGTCTATCTCATTCTGAACGTCCTAGACGGAATAACCACCTGGCTGGTGATGCGACCGGATCATTACAATCGCGAGGCCAATCCCCTCGCCCGCTGGCTGTTTGCAAAACTCCGTATCCCCCGCGGGATAATAATCGTGGAAGGACTTACCCAAAGCCTGGTGACCCTGTTCATCTTTTGGCTGCTGGCCAGGAACCCCCTCCTCACCAAGCTGCTTCTGGGGCTGGGAATCGCTATTTTCTCATGGATCGTGCAGGGCTCCTTCCGACTGATCAACAAGCTGAAGAAAAGAAGAAAGTGAAGGGGTTGGAGTGCCTACGTCGAACTGAACAGGATAGATAAGACAGTGAAGTGTGAAAAAGTGAAGAAGTGGAAAAGTGAAACAAGGTTTGCTTATTGAGGACAGGGTTCAAGGGTTCAAAGGTGCAAAAGGTTATAGGTGAAAAAGTGAAACTCAGTTTATAGTCCGAAGCCAAGTGTTTAGACTCAATTATAAAATGTCGGTGGTATCGGTGTTCTCGGTGGTCAAAATTATAAATCCGTGGTGATCCGTGCAAATCCGTTTAATCCGTGTCCCAATTATTAAGTTCAAAGGGTCAGGGGTGTATGGGTTCGGAACTTTGGTTTTGTTAATTGTTCTCGGTGGTTTAAGATTAAATCCGTGCTCATCCGTGCAATCCGTTTAATCCGTGTTCCTATTTCTTTCTCTACCAGACTAGAGTTCTTCCCTCCAAAACTTCACTTGCCTTTTTTGGAATTCCTACCTATTTTGTATGTAAAAACAAAATGAAACTCAGGAGATAAAAAAATGGCAAAACTAAAACTTCAGGGAAACCAGATCAGCACCAATGGCAACCTGCCACGAATCGGGCAGAAAGCCAAGGACTTCCGTTTGACCGACAGCAAGCTGCAAGACCTCAGTTTGAAGGACTTCGCCGGAAAGCGAATCCTGCTGAATATCTATCCCTCCATCGATACTGGCGTTTGTGCGATGAGCGTCCGCAAATTCAACGCCGAAGCCGCCAAGCTGAAAAACACTGTTGTTTTGGGCGTGTCCCGCGATCTGCCCTTCGCTTTGGGTCGTTTTTGCGGAGCGGAGGGGATTGATAAGGTTCACACGCTGTCCGAACTTCGCAATCGCGATTTTGGCCAAAGCTATGGACTGGAGATTATCGATGGTCCCATGGCCGGGCTTTTGGCCAGAGCTGTGGTTATCATAGATGAAAACGGCAAGGTAATCTATCGTGAATTAGTGGATGACATCGTGCACGAGCCGGACTACAAGGCCGCCATCCAAGCCCTGAAAGCCTGATTTTTGCTTGACAGAAACAGGGGTGAGAGTTTTATGGCTTTCACCGTGCGCCCTTAGCTCAATTGGATAGAGCATCTGACTACGGATCAGAAGGTTAGGGGTTCGACTCCCTTAGGGCGTGCCACTTTTTTTCTTGCCAGCTTAGGCTGGCTTTTTTTTATGGTGCGATATGAATACTGATCTGCAAACTCTTTCCCGCCGCACAAACATCATCCTGATCTACCGGATGATGTTCAAATACTGGCATCTGATCCTGCTGGGTGTGATCTGCATGCTGCTTTTTGCTCTGTTTAACGGAGCCAGCATCACTTTGGTGATCCCACTGTTTGATTACGTCTTCAGTCCGGCCAAAAGCCAGATCCTGTATCCGGATTATCAAAGTTTCCTTTCTGCCGCGGGTGAGTTGCTCAGCCGCCATTTCCAATCCCCAGACGGTTTCCTTGCTGCTCTGCAAAACTGGGGATCGCTGTGGGAAAATGCCAAAGACCTGATGTTGCACACCAGTTCCTTAGCTCTGCTTTATGTGCTTGTGGTGTTTGTTTTTGTTTGCATTTTCCTGAAAAACCTGTTCTATTATCTGCATCGCATCCTGTTCAATAAGCTTAGGGGCAAAACCATCCGCGATATCCGCAGCTACATGTTTGGCCGCTACTTGCAGCAATCCCTCGATTTCTTTGGTCAAAACAGGGTTGGCGATGCCATTGTGCGCATGGTGAACGACGTGGAAATCGTCAGTGAGCAATTCATCAATTCCACCATCAGCGCACTTAGGGAAACGATAACCGTGCTGGTTTTTGCCAGGATTGCCTTTCTGCTTAATTCCAAGCTGTTTTTATACAGCATTCTGGTCTTGCCGCTCTTTTCGCTCACCGTAAGCCTGCTGGGCAAAAAGATTAAGAAATACGCCAAAAAGATCCAGGAACAGCTTTCCACGCTATTCTCCACCGTGGAAGAAGTGATGAACAGCATGAAGATCGTGCAGGCCTTTCGCAAAGAACGCCAGGAAAACGATAACTTTAACCGGATCAATAACCGGCATTATTCCTTGTGGTTAAAATCCCAGAACTACCGTGATCTGAATACCCCGATCTCTGAACTCAATACCGCAGTAACCGGAATTCTGGTAATCATCATGGGTGGGAATATGATCCTCAGCCCTGGCAGCGGTTTTAGTTTGGGTGATTTTACTGCTTTCCTGTTTGCCCTGTTTTCGATGCTGCATCCCTTAAAGGTGATAACCCAAGTTTACACTGAGATCAAGAAAGCCGTTGTGTCCCTGGATAGAATTGCCCTGGTGCTGAACCAGGAATCGAAGATCAAAGACAAACCGGATGCCATATCCAAGCCAGGCCTGGATACGGAGATTCGCTTCGAACACGTGGATTTTTCCTATAATCCCCAAAAACCTGTGCTTAAAGATTTTAGCCTGGTAATTCCCAAGGGGACAAAGCTTGCCATCGTTGGCCCCAGTGGTGGGGGAAAAACCACTATCGCCAACCTATTGAACCGTTTATATGAAGTTCAGGGCGGTTCCATCAAGATTGATGGCCTGAATATCCGCGATATAAAATTGGATGATCTGCGCAGCTTGTTTGGAGTAGTTACTCAGGATTCCATCCTGTTCACGAAGTCCATCCGTGAAAACATCGCCTATGGCAGCTTGAAAGAATGCAGCCCGGAACAGGTGGAAAAAGCAGCCAAAATAGCCAATGCCCACGAGTTTATTGCCGATTTGCCCAATCAATACGACGAAGTATTGGGCAACAAAGGTTCCAGCTTGTCCGGAGGTCAAAAACAACGCATCTGCATCGCTCGAGCCATAGTGGCCGATCCTCCGGTTTTGATCTTCGACGAAGCAACCTCAGCCCTGGATACCGATTCAGAGCAGAAGGTTCAACAAGCTATCGATGAAGCTACCAGACACCGTACCGTGATTATGATCGCCCATCGGCTTTCCACTGTTTTGAAGGCCGACCTCATTGTAGTTTTGGAAAAAGGCAGAATAATCGGCCAGGGAACCCACCAGGAGCTTCTGCTCTCTTGCAAACGCTACCAGCATTTATATAGCATTCAAAGCGGAAGGGACTGATCAAAATGGACAAAGACGCCAGTATCTTTATCAGCGGCCACTGCGGTTTGGTTGGCTCAGCCCTGGTAAGAAAGTTGCAAAGCCTTGGCTACCACAAACTGCTGCTGAAAGCCCACAGCGAGTTGGAACTGACCGATCAAGCCCAGGTAGAAGCCTTTTTCGCCGATCACAAACCGGAATACGTGATTCATGCGGCTGGTAAGGTTGGCGGAATCCATGCCAATAACGCCTATCCTGCTCAGTTTATCTACCAGAATCTGGCGATCGCGACAAACGTGATCCACAGCGCTTACCGGCATAAGGTAAGGAAGCTGCTTTTTCTTGGCAGTTCCTGCATTTATCCGAAACTTGCTCCTCAGCCCATCAAGGAAGAATTTCTGCTTACCGGCCTGCTGGAACCCACCAACGAACCCTATGCGCTTGCTAAAATCGCAGGCATGAAAATGGCTGAGTATTACCGCAAGGAATATGGATGCGACTTCATCAGCGCCATTCCCAATAACCTGTATGGCATAAACGACCATTTTCATGCTCAGAATTCGCATGTGCTGCCCGCTTTGCTGCGCAAGATGCATCTGGCCAAATGCCTGGAAGATGGCAGCCTGGAAACCTTGAAGAAAGACCTGAAGCGTGATCACAGCTTTGATAGCGAGGCAGAGCTGATGAGTATTCTGGGTGAATTTGGCATCAGCCAGGCAAACGGTAAAGTGGCGCTTACCCTTTGGGGCAGTGGGTCGCCCTTTAGGGAATTCATGTTCGCCGACGACCTGGCAGAAGCGCTGCTCTTTCTGATGGATCGCTACTCTGCGGCTATGCCAATAAACATCGGAATCGGGCATGACATCAGCATTTTCGATCTGGCTATGCTTATCAAAAACACCGTTGGTTTCGAGGGAGTTATCAATTGGGATAGTTCGAAACCGGATGGAACACCGCGCAAGCAATTGGATATCAGCAAATTGACCGAGCTTGGCTATAGGGCACGCACTTCCCTGGCCGAAGGACTACAGAAAACCTATGAGTGGTATAAGGGGTGATGTGGAAAAGTGGTGAAGTGTTGGAGTATGTCCTTTCGTCCATAAAGTCCATTTAGTCCATTATCAGTAGTATCTCAAGCTCGCCTTTTATCCTTTTCCGGCGAGACGCCGGAATACCTTGCCTGCGAGACACAGGCACTCCTACAGATAACCCCTACGCACCATCTTGCCCAAACGGAATTTACTACGCAGCAGATAGTAGCCAAAGCTTTTCTTGCGGCTGCCCACAGGATTGATAGGATTTTCGATAATTCTCTTGAAAATTTCCAGCAGATACTCCGGTTGAAACTGCTCGGGAAGCTTATTGCCACAGCACCAAGGTTCCTTAAGGTATTGCAGATGCAGTTTTGGATTCCTGTCCACTTCCAGCATTTGTTTGATCAGAGCTTGAGCTGAGCGATACTGGTGATAGTTCAGAAAAGCCTTCGAGTTAAAATCCTGGTGAATCAGGGGATTTCCCCAATAAACCGGGATTGTATGAACAAACATCGGCTCAACGATCTTTTCGGTCGTATAGCCTGGCCATGACCTGTTCTCAAAAGCGAGGTTAAACTTGTATTCCTTCAGAAAAGCTTCTTTGTCCGGAACGCGGAAACCGATGTTATTTTTATATTTGCCGCCCGAATCAACCTGCCTGACCTGGCTGAGCAGTTCAAAGAACCGGTTGCGGACTTTTCCCCCGGGATTTGAAACCACCATGCAGCAAAACTTCTGCTTGGCCGCCAAAACTGCCTCGTAGTCCAGCTCAGGTTTCACAAATCGCTCCGGGGCAAAGCAATACACATAAAATGGCATCCTGAAATGCCTGGGGTGGGCGCTGTAATCTCCCGTAAAGGCATAGTCGCAAGCGCTGAAATCAACTCCACGGTTTTCCCCCGAATACAAAACCCTGGTGCATTTATAGCTGCGATGCTGCTTGCCAAACACAGAAAAAATAAGCAAATCGGGCTGCTCAGAAATCTGCAGTTCATAGCTTCGGCTCAGGAGACGATGGAAGTAATTATCCTCTTTGTTAAACCCCGGCCAGAAATCGGCAAAATCAAGCTTGAGAATCTCTTTCATATCCCGATTCAATAAATCTTCAGATCGCTCCGGGCAGCGTTCAAGCCGTTTGCACAGCGATAGTTCTTGCGGTTTATCTCTTTTTTGCGTTGGGCGGAATAGCTGTCCTTTTGCTTGCGCTTCGGTTGATAATTTGGCTCATGATACAGATGCAGAGGGATATGCGGCTGGCGCACAAAATTGTAGCCCAGTATGCCAGAGGCCAAGAGGCGTCGTCCCAAATCGTCATCTTCTCCGCCACAGTCAAAAAAAGCTTCATCAAATCCGTTCACAGCCTCGAAATCCTTTCGCAGCATAGCGGTCAGCCCACCCCGCAGTTTGGCTCCATGCCCGCCAACCCCAGTATAACGGCAAAGCAGCCAGGAAAGCAGGTCTTTGCGGTATTGGCGGCTAATCTTGGCCCATTGAGCCGGCAGAAGAAGGTCTAACTGGGAAGCTCTTTCGATAATGTCCAGATTAAGAGCCTTGGACTGCGCTTCGCTGAGCCGCACTGGATAGCCGCTAAGAAAGCGATTCGGCTTCAGATTTGCCCTTAGCTCCTGCAGATAGGAAGGGGGAACAACGATGTCCTGATCCAGAAATACGAGAATATCCCCCTTTGATACAAACACTCCGTTATTGCGCACCCGGGAAGCTCTAAACCCTTTATGATCCTGACGCACTAGCTTTAACGGAATATCAAACAACGCTTTTTGCCGCTCAAAGAAACCACAGACATCCTCTTGCGAGCCGTCGTCGCTGAGGATAATCTCAGTGGGAGCCAAAACCTGTTTGCGAATGGCCGCCAGACACTTTTCCAGCAGGGGCAGCCGGTTGTAAACCGTGATGATCAGGCTGAGGGTCATCTATCGAGCAGAATATAGTTTTTAAAGGTTCCCAGTTGTTCGCCCCGGTTCAGATACCTTTCAATCCAGCTAAGCAGGCGGACCCGCAATTTCTCGTGTTTGTGCAGGGGCCGGTAGGGATTGGGTTTTCCACTGGCCTGTAGTTTATCTTGCCAATTCATCTGGCTGATCATCTCATTCATCACGGCTGGATGGGTTTCCTTATATACACCCAGTCTGTCCAGAGGGCCATAGTCAAAGTATTTGGGGGCTTTATCATAATATTCTTCGGCTCGGTTTTTCCCCCAATGCACCGAGTCCAGAGCTTTGCGTTTGTTCTGCATCAAATGCGGAGGGCGCACCCAGCCGTAATGAAAGATTCGGGCATTCACTTTGGCCACTTTCAGTTTGCGGGTATTGGTTTCCTGGCGGGGATGCTCGTAAACCTCGAAATAGCGGAAGGACTGAGCGCTTTGATAGGAATGGATTTTGGGCAGATTGCGCACGATCCTGATTTCATAAGGATACCAGCCATGGCCATTGTGATAGTGAGCGTAGTCTCCCCAAAAATGCCGGTAGTTAAACAGCAGTCCCTCTACTTCGGTGTCATTGAGTAGCTCTTCACAGCGGGCTTTGATGATGGGAAGATCATCCTCGTGCACCACTTCGTCCGCCTGCAGATAAAACAGCCAGTCGCCGCTACATTCCTTCATCGCTATATCTGTTTGCCAGCTATTGATGGCACCCCGGACGCAGTATTTGGGATCCCAAACCGTGTCGATGATCTTCACCTTGGGGTCGTTGAGGGCGGCAATCCGCTCTCTGGTTTCATCATCATCGTCGCCTTTTCCCACTGCGACTACGAACTCGTCGCAGATCGGAAGGATGCTTTGGATGGCTTCCACGATCGGATAATAGAGCTTTACCCCATTTCGCACAAAAGAGAATCCACTGAGCTTCATAAGTAAATATCCTGTTTTCCCGCTTATTGTTTGTGTTTCGGTGCGCTTAAATCCCTCTGGATTTGCCTGCTGCACCAAAACGCCAATAGTGGCAAAACATTCTCTCTCACTGCTTTTGTCAAGGTCTATGTTGCTTGGCAGGAGGCAGAGGGCAGGGTTCAGCCTAGCTCGCCACCCCTGTGCCACCCGAAAGCCACCCGAATGCCACGCGGACTTCATTCGCGAGGCTTCCGCGTGGATATGGCGTGGATTGGGCGGGCCAAGCAACAATGAGCTTGACAACTGCCCCCCAATCTGAGCTTTGGACATATAGAAAACAAAACAGGACAGGTATGACTCCCATCTCCGTAGTAATGATCGTAAAAAACGAGGAAGCAATTATCCAACGCTGCCTGAATGCCGTTACCTGGGCAGACGAGATCTGCGTTTTGGATACCGGTTCCAGCGACAGGACGCCCCAAATCTGCCGGGAACTGGGAGCCAGGGTGCATCATCTGGCCAAATGGGAAGGCTTTGGCAAGGCCCGTCAACAGGCTTGCGCTCTTGCATCAAACGATTGGATTCTGTCTTTGGACGCCGATGAAGTGGTTTCTCCCATGCTGGCCACCCAACTGCAAGAACTCCGTGAAAACGGCCTGGAAAAGGCTTCTTACCGGGTTAATGTCCGCTCGCACTATCTGGGTAAAGCCATCCGCTATTGCGGTTGGCAGAAGGAAACCCATATCCGGTTCTTCAATCGCCAGTGGGCTGGCTTTAATGATGCATTGGTGCATGAATCGCTGCTCAGCCAGGTTCCTGAGAAAACCCTGTCCGGCCAACTCGATCACTACACCTACCCCACCCGGGCCAGGCATCTGGAAAAAATGCGCTTTTACGGAGCCTTGGGAGCCAGGAAGTTATATGCATCTGGTAAAAGGACTTCCCTGGTAGCAGGATTCTTGCGCGCCGGTTTTACCTTCGCAAAGATGTATCTGCTAAAGCTGGGCTTCCTGGACGGCAAAGCCGGATGGGAATTATGCAAAACCACTGCCTGGGGAACCTGGTATAAGTATTATCTTCTATGGAAAATGCAAAAATCCTGATCATCCAGACCGCCTTCATTGGAGACGTGATTCTGATCACGCCCCTGATCAGAGCCCTGCATGAGCTCTATCCCAAGGCACAGCTCGATGCTTTGGTGGTTCCCGGAGCCGCCAAACTGCTGGAAAACAACCCGCATCTAAACAGAGTTATCCCCTATGCCAAACGCCAGACTTCTCTTTGGAAAATGGCCGCCAAGCTTAAAAACAATGGCTACCAGCTTGCCGTAAGCCCTCATAGCTCTGGCCGGACCCATCTGCTGCTCTGGCTTGCCGGTATTAAAAGACGCATTGGCTTTGACCGCAGTTGGTTGCCCTGGTTGCTGACCGATAAAATCCCGCATCCCACCAACATGCATAAGATAAAGAAAAACCTGCTGCTGCTGAAGTTTCTGAGCCCCAAAGAATTCGATATGCAAACCGAGCTTTTCCCGGCGGTTAACGACTATCAGAAAGCGGATGAACTAACGGCTATATTTGAGGGTAAGCCTCTGATCGCCCTTGCTCCGGGTTCCATCTGGGCTACCAAATGCTGGCTGCTGGAGCGCTTTGTCCAGCTTGCCGCAGAGCTTGTCCGGCATGGATATGGCATAGTTTTGATCGGAGCTGAAAGCGACAGGGAAAAGTGCTGCGCTGTGGAAAATGCCATTGCCGGTGAGTCGAAAGCGGTGCTGAATCTGGCCGGAAAAACAAATCTGCTGGAAAGCGCAGCCCTGATCTCCAAGTGCAGCTTGATGGTCTGTAACGACAGCGGTGCCTTGCACATAGCCAATGCCATGCAGACCAGAGTTTTTGCCTTTTTCGGGCCTACGGTTCAGTCCATCGGCTATTATCCCTTCCGGGATGGCGACCGGGTTTTCGAAACGGAACTTAACTGCCGTCCCTGTGGCAGCCACGGACATCAGCAGTGCCCACTGAAGCATCATGACTGTATGCGCAGAATAGAAGTTCAGCCCGTATTGGAAGCGGTTTTAAATACCATCCCCCAGGTAAAAAGATAATGGTATATACCTACTATCTTGCCTATCTTCCCTATAATCTGGCTTGGAGGCTGCATAAGCTGCTCTTCCCGAAGAAGCGGTATTTGGTGCACATAGAAGATAGCTTCGACTTTTTTTTGTTTACGCAGGTTAGCAGGCATCTGAAGCCCCTGGACGCAGTGGTAAGTTCATCCCGGCTGATTCACAAACTGCAGGCTCTGCCCAATCCCCCGGCCAAAATCCAGCTCTATCCCTTCTGCTTTCCCGATGGAGTAATCATGTTTCGTAATGCGGCCTGGAAATATCCCGTTAAGCGGATCGTCAAGATCGGCCTGGAACATGGGGCTTATAACTTCAAACGCTTTCCCAAAGCCTATTATTACAACCTCTTCGACCTCTATCTGATGACCAGTTTTGCGGATGTGAAAAGGCTGAAAGCCATGGGAGCCAGACCTGTGAAAGCTATTGGCTACCCCAAAAGCGATCCTCTGTTTGATGGTAGCTATGGCGAAGAACTGCTGGCCAAACTGAGGGATGAACTGCAGCTCGATGCCAATAAGCCGACGCTGCTGTTTTCCTCCACCTGGGATGGCTCTGGGATGAGTGCCATTCACAAATGGTTCGATAAACTGCATACAATTAAAGACAACTACAACGTCCTGGTTACCCTGCACCCACGCATGAGCGACAAATATAAAAACTATCTGCGCAAACAGCCGGGAATCCACTATATAGAAGCCATGGACATCTATCCCTATCTGCTGCTGGCCGACATTTGCATCGGCGATACCAACAGCCTGATCGCGGAATTCTGTATCGTAAACCGCCCCATCATCACCTTTAGCATTGTAGCCACAAAACGCACTCTGGACGATGTGATCGAACTGATCAAGGGGATTTCCATCCGGATCGATGAATTCAGCCAGCTACCAGAAGCGATCTCGATGGCTTTGGAAACTGCAGAGAAAACCTCTGAAAGCCGTAAACAAGCCATCGCCACCCTGATTGATCCCTTGGACGGCAAAGCAGGCTGGCGCGCTGCCCAAGAAATAATAAAACTAATCCCGGAGTTGAAACCATGATCCTTGTCGATGCCCATTGCCATCTGGCCAATCTGGCTGAACTGATGCCCCTGAAACCCATGCTGGCAGAAGCCGCAGAGCAGGGAATCACCAGGTTCTTTTCTTCCGTCCTACGCAAATCCGAAGCTGCCTGGCACTTGGATAATCCAGATCCGAGGATAGTTTTCAGCGCAGGGATTCATCCCAATTTCGATGAATGCGACCTGGATGTGGACTTTGTGAAAGAGCTGTGCGAACAAAAGAAGCTTTGGGCAATTGGAGAAATAGGTTTAGACCGCAATAATCCTGCCTTAAACTGGCAAAAAGAAATACTGGTAAAGCAGATTGAGCTGGCACTAAGCTACGGCCTTCCGGTTGTTTTACACATCGTAGGTCTGCAGAGCGAGGCCTGCTCCATCCTGAAGCGGTATCCCCTGCCTTATCTGGTGCATGGATATGCCGGTTCGCTGGAAGGCTTTGGGGAGCTGGCACGCCTGAATAGCATGTTTACTATCTCAGAGCGTATCCTGAAACCGGATAAGCAAAACTTGCTGAAAGCCATGCTGGAAAGTGGCAGATACCTTTTTGAAACAGATATTACCCAATACTATGTGAAGCCAGGAGAAGCCAACCCCCTGCTGCGCTTAAATGACGTCCTTGCTACCTGCTCCAAGCTGAGCGGGATCAGCCGTGGCGAATTACTCGAAACTCAATACAGGAATGCCCTTAGCCATGTTGAGCACGGATTTTTCCCGAACTGAATTGCTGCTGGGCAGCGAAGCTTTGACCCGCCTGAAACATACATGTGTGGCGGTAATCGGACTGGGTGGAGTTGGTTCTTATGCCGCAGAAGCATTGGCCAGAAGCGGAATTGGCAGGTTTATCCTGATAGATTTCGATACAGTTGGCCCCAGCAATCTGAACCGGCAGATTATTGCCCTGCATTCCAGCCTTGGCCTGGCCAAGACAAGTATGATGCAGCAGCGCATTCTGGATATCAATCCCCAGGCAGAGATCATAATCCACAATGAGTTTTTGGATCAGGAAAACCGGGAAAAGCTGCTGACAGGAGCTGACTACATCCTGGACGCCATCGATAGCTTGGGGCCAAAGATCGGGCTACTGGAGTATTTGGTAAGATCCGAAAGGAAGTTCATCAGCGTGATGGGTGCAGGCAACCGCTTCGATCCCAACCAGATACACCTTTCAACCATAGACAAAAGCCATAATTGCCCTTTGGCCAGAAGAGTCCGTAAGTTCCTGGGACGCAGGGGCATAAAAGGCAAGTTTCCCTGCGTGTATTCTTCCGAACTACCCTGCAAGCCGGACGAGGACATCGAAAGCCCGGATGAGACCATTATCACACGTGGACGCCAACGCAAAACCATCGGCTCGATCAGCTATATGCCTGCCATCATGGGTATGCTGGCAGCAAGTTGGATCATCAGAGAAGCTGCTGGGTTGAATAGTAACACAGATTTCACGGATTAACACGGATTTATTTTCAACTGACCTTGAACAGAAGTTACAGATCAGACTCCCTTTATGCTTTTCAAGGCATGTTGATAAGCTTCGGGAGTATCTATATCCAGCCACTGATCCGGCTTATCCAGAATGATGGTCTTTATCCTGCGCTTGGCAGCCAGTTCGCAAATGGCGGCACTGATCGATTCCTTGCCTTGGGCTACAGCTTGTTCAACTGCCCCAAAGAAATCATTTTCCAAACGAAAGATGCCGCAATCCAGCGCATTATAGCTGCTTAGCTCTTTGCCGATTTCTGTTATATAACCATCCTGCTGCAAAACTTTGGTGGCATCGTCCAAATCGAAGTTTTCCTTTATAAATGGATCCACCATCAGCAGATTAGTTCTTTCCGGATGCGCAGCGATCTGCCGAAGGGCATCCACCGACACCACATGATCGGACATTGATAGCAGGAAGGGTTCGTTTTCCACGTAGTCCTTTACTTTGTAAACCGACAGGGCATTCCCGCTTTCCCATTCCAAGTTTTCCACCAGCGTATAGGGCAATCCCGGTGGATTGTGCTCCAGATATCTGATGATGTGTTCTCGATTGAAGCCAATTACCAGTAGCAGCTCCGAAATTCCCGCAGCTTTCAACCCCCCGATTATGGTAGAAAGTATCGTTCCTTTTCCCAAAGGCAACAGGGTTTTGGGAATCTGGTGGCTGGTTTGCCAAAGTCTGCTGCCAAAGCCGGCAGCGATGATCACAGCTTTCATAGGTTAAGCTCCGTTTTCGTGTCCGCCTTCATGATAAAGCTCTTCCATTTTTGCCACAAAGCGCTCGCTGGCCTTGCCATCCAGTTTGTAAAAGTAGCGATCTCGGTATTCAGCGGCTTTAGTTTGCATATCGATAGTTGGACTGAGGCAGGTTTCCACTGCTGCTCTTAGCTGCATGCCACTGTCGATATGCGGAAAAGCCCCTTTCAGAAACTCACGGTTGTCGATCTCCAGAAGGGGCTGGCCATCCGAGTGATTCAGCTTGTCGCAAGGCAGGTCAAACACGATCCCGTATTTGTTGAACGCCAGATAGTCAAACACCGTGCTGGATGCTTCGCTTAGGATACAATCCGAAGCCTGATAATAGGGCAGAATGCTGAATTCCTCTTTGGGAAGCAGAACGGCATGCTTATATTTTTTCACCCGTTTTTCAAAAATCCGGTGTTGCTTATGGGGAGCGTATTTGCCCATCCAGCTATACGGATGTAGCTTGATAATCAAGTTCAGATCGCGGGTTTGCTCAAAGATGTCGTCCTTGATCAGATACATGCAGGTAGGCTTGTAAGTGGGCGCAAAGAGCAGAGTTTTTCTATCAGGATCAAGCCCCAAGCGTTGCAAAACCTCAACCCGCTTGTATTTGCCTTGAAAGTAATAATCCAGCTTGGGCAGCCCGATCAGATGCACTTCGCTTTGGCCCAGGTGTTCGCATTTTTGAAGCGAATCAACCCTGTGCTGGCCCTCCACAAAGATTTGGTATTTATGGCCTTTAGCGCGTGCCAGATTGCGGTAGAGGATGTTCTTTATCCCGGTTCCGTGGTTCAGAAAGATCAGCAGCGCCACTCCATAGGCTTCGGCATTGCGCAGGGTGTCCCCAGAGATTACGATGTCGAAACCCCTGGTCTCGGTTGTAAAACGATAGCCCAGCTTTTTCCAGTCCTCGATGATCCTGCTGCGATAGGGAAATTCAAAGATAAAATACTTCATCTTTTCCATATCCAGCGAAAACCATACGTCATAGTTTTCGTTGTTCAGCAGCAGATCGATAATCGGATCAAAAGCCGCCTTGTGGTAGGCATAGCCGATGCGGAACAGCAGTTTCAGCTTTTTCATCTAACCGTCAATTCCGGCGTATTACATCTCGTGATAATATTCCAGTCCCAAATGAGTGATCAAATCTTCCTTCATCATATAGCGCAAGGTGTTTTTCAGCTTGGTTTGCTGAATGAATAGGTCATTTTCAGGATAAAGCCCAGGAGCGGTCATGGGAGATTTCCAGAAGAAGGAAAGCCATTCCTGAACTCCGTGCATACCGCAACGTTGGGCCAGATCAACAAAGAGGATCAGATCCAACAATACCGGTGCGGCCAGGATGCTATCGCGGCAAAGGAAATTGATCTTGATCTGCATAGGATAGCCCAGCCAGCCAAAGATGTCGATATTATCCCAACTTTCTTTGTTGTCGCCACGAGGAGGATAATAATTTATCCGAACCTTGTGATAGAGGTCTTTGTATAGCTGTGGATATTTGTCCTGTTCCAGAATGGTTTCCAGCACGGACAGCTTGCTTACTTCCTTGGTTTTGAAGCTTTCGGGATCGTCCAATACTTCCCCATCGCGGTTTCCAAGTATATTGGTGCTGAACCAACCGTTCACTCCCAGCATACGGGCTTTGAAGCCTGGTGCAACGATGGTCTTCATCAGAGTTTGTCCAGTCTTGAAGTCCTTTCCGCCAACCGGTACTTTATTGGCTTCGGCCAGTTTTCGCAGGGCTGGTATCTCCAGATTCAAGTTCGGAGCGCCATTCAGGAAAGGAATGCCAAGCTTCAGAGCGGCATAGGCATAGATCATCGAAGGTGAAATGGAAGGATGGTTTTCCTTCAGGCCCAGTTCAAAGCTCTCCAGGCTGTCGTGGATGGGATGGTATTCCAGATACACTTCCGTGGAAGCAGCCCAGGCCATTACCAGCCTGTTCAAGCCCTGCTCAGCCTTGAACTGCATGATTTCGTCCATCAGCTGATTGGCCAGTTCCAGCTTGTTAGCTGCCTTTTTTACGTGGGTTCCATGCAGTTTTTTTACATAATCGCTGCTAAAAACTGCCTGCCTGGGTTTCAAAGCGCGCAGTTCCGGTTCTATCTTATCCAGCAGTTCCTTTTCCAAAACTCCGGCTTTCAGGGCTGCTTCATAGGCATCGCTGCTGAAAATATCCCAAGCCAGAAACTGAAGGTCTTCCAGCTTTGCCAGCGGCACAAAATCCTTGATCAGGGGTGTGCGGTTTTCGGTTCTTTTCCCCAATCTGATGGTCGCCATTTGTGAAACTGATCCGATAGGCTCGGCGATTCCTTTTTTGATGGCTTCCACTCCGGCTACAAAAGTGGTGCTTACTGCACCCAAGCCAACCAGCAAAACTCCTAGTTTTCCTTCGGCAGGTCTAATCTCTTCTGCTCTTAGCATTTTTTCTCCCAAAACAAAGGTTATTTTTTCTCCATGATTTGGGCAAAACCCCTGTTGTCAAGCACAAATCTCGCCTTTTCCAGTCTAAACGCCGGCAGCCAAACCGATTTGCAGCACAAACGAGCACTATCAAACTGATCCTGATGTGTAGATTTTTCCACACATCCCGGCAAATATTGAAAGAAAGTGGTTGACATTTACTCCATGAATGTCATAAATGCAAAAAAAACAGTTGAGGTGGATCATGAAGCATCTATTAATTGCTATTTCCCTTCTTTGCGCATTTTCTTTGTCCGCAATGGCAGACATCCAGGTGACCTACAACGGCTTTACTGCTGAGCAGCAAACCGCCTTTGAAGCGGCTGTGGCCATTTGGGAGCCCTTGCTCAATTCCTCGGTTCCCATCAAAATCAATGCCCGTTTCCAGCAGGTTCCGGGATTCGTCACCCTCTTCATCCCAAATATGATCCGGAATTATGCCGGTGCTCCCCAAACCAATCTCTGGTATTGCACGGCTTTGGCCAATGCCCTTACGGGAACCGAGCTTAACCCCGGCGAAGCAGATATGGACATCATCGTGATTCCCAATCCCGGTAATGACTGGTATTTTGGAGTGGACGGCGCATGTCCGGCTTCCAACTATGATTTCGTCACCGAGATGTTCAAGGCTGTGGCTTATGGCCTGGGTTATATGCCTTCCTTTTACATTCAGCAGGGCTATGGTTCCTATGGAATGCTCAATCCAAGCGTCTTGGGGCTCACCACATCCTTCCCCTGGGAGGATATGCAGGGTCAGCCGGCGCAATATGACACCTTCGTGGTGAACACCAGCGGACAGCACCTTACGGATACCGGACTTTTCCCAAATCCTTCTCCGGCCCTCAATTCACAACTCACCGGCGGCAACCTGCGTTTCGATGGTGATTTTGCCATGGAGTTTGGCGGCAATACCATGCCTGTGCTTTACGCCGGAGCTTTCAATCTGGCCAGAACTGCCCGTTTGAATGGAAGCACCTATCAGGACACCGAAAACTTTCCTGGCGTGCCTACCGGCATTTTGGGGGGTGGCTGGCGTTTTCCCGCTCCCATTGTGTTGGGCATCCTGAAGGATTTGGGCTGGACCTTGAATCTCGATTCTCTGCTTTACCCTCCCCAAAATCTTACCGGAGTAAACCAGAATGGTGCAGTAATGCTGAATTGGGATCTACCGGTAACGGATTATGCAGTGAATGCCATTCACATCTACAGGGACGGAGTGGAAATTGCAGTTAGCACCGAAAATATGTTTTCCTACACCGATTACCCGACAACTAACTGCACTTATGAATACTATGTGAAGGCCAAATACTCGCATGGCTTTTCTGTCGCCTCCAATAGCGTGAACGTCTATTGCAGCGTAGCCGCGGACGATCAGACCCAGGTTCCGGCCACTGACCTGAAGCTTAGCTCCGCTCCAAACCCATTCTCGCAAAACACCGGGCTCAGCCTGGAACTGAGCAAGGCAGGTGAGTTGGAGATGGTGATTTATAACCTGAAAGGCCAGCAAGTCCGCCATTTATATAGCCAAAACCTTGCAGCCGGACAACATAAGCTAAACTGGGACGGCAGGAACGACCAAAATCAACCGCTCAGCTCAGGAATCTATCTGATCAAAGCCAGTTCCAATGGCCAGGTAGCCAGCCAGAAGGTTTTATTGCTAAAATAAAACAATTGATTCATGATAAGTGAATTGAACCATTTTTGATGCCATTAAAGTTCATTTGGCCTTGGTAATCTTTTACGGTTATATATCTTAGGTGGCCAAATGGACTTCAAAGGCAATTAGGAATATTATCACGGCATGAAGCCCAAACCGCACATAACTAATTGAATGATAAATAGATGGGATTGACGGCTTGAGCTCGTTGACCTTATTCAAGTTCAATAGCTGCATAAAGCACCCCCTAAGCACTCTTCACCCTATCATACCGGAGTCATACCGGATGATCATCCGGTATGACTCCGGTATGATAGGGTGATAAGGGGTAGCTCCAACCTATACCGATCATATAAATATGGGGTAAGTATATGAAGGGAACAGAATAAGCTTGGCAGTCCAGGAACGGAAATTAGCTAATTATCTCTGATGAGGATAGTTAGCCAGCTTAGGCAATTCCGATTATTTTACGTAGTTGCGTAATCTTTTGGGCAGCCAGGATTCTGGCTTTCTCGCCGCCTTCCTTCAGGGCTTTATGAATCACCGCGGGCTCGGTCATAAGCTCGTTATACCGCTTTCTAAGGGGGCTTAGATGGGCATTCATGACCTCGAAAAGCTCTTGCTTGGCATGCCCCCAACCCATCCCACCGGCCAGGTAGCGCTGACGCAGGGCTTCGATCTGCTCGGGACTGCTAAAATTCTTGTAGAGGCTAAAGACGCTGCAAGTGTCGGGATTCTTTGGCTCCTCCACGCTCTGGCTGTTGGTTACGATGCTCATGATCAGCTTACGAAGCTGCTTTTCTGGAGCAAACATCGGAATGGTGTG
>CAZGWB010000047.1:18024-21059 GCA_964529335.1 uncultured Candidatus Cloacimonas sp. | reverse complement strand
TCCGAGGTAAGCACATATCTCTTTGATGGACAGCCATCTGTCCTGCAAATGATCCATGATCACTCCTAATGGGCTTTATTGGCAAGGGATTAACCTTTTCAGAAAAGCGGATTTCCTTCACCTTTTTCACCCAAATTCATACAACGCCGAACCCCCTCTGATTGTCAATCGATAAATTCCGCTTCTCTCCGCAGATACCCGCATAGAAATGGTTAAGAATCGATAGGAATGTGATTGCTATTGACAATGAAAACCCCGCATAAATCTTTGCAGGATTGAGTAAACAACAGTTTCACGGGAGAATGAATGTACCAGTATGACAAGGTTCTCAGCTATATCGACTACTTCTCGACGGCCGGAGAAGAGGCAGGAACTTGGGTGTACAAGCCACATGTTTTCCCATTTGTGAACTACTCACCGGAAACAACATCGTTTATTGATGAAGTTTATAAGACTGACCTGATAGACATCGAATACCTGCCTTATTTGGAAAGCCATAATCCCAAAGTGCTCAACTTATCCGATTACATTGAGAATGCAGATTTCCGACTGCTAAGAGCCATAATAATGTACTATGTGAGTCAGGAGAGGTTCCAGGAAGGGTTGTGGTTGGAGGCAGTTATGGATGGAAGCTTTAGTAAAATTCTATTAAAGATAGCAGAATTATATTCGGAGTCCAATTCGGATTCAGAGGAGGATTGTATGATAACAATCACAGATCGATTTAAACAAGGGGGAGAGTATGCGTAATAGAGCTGTGATTGTCGTTCTATTTCTTTGCCTGATATCTTGTTGCAGCAGCATCTCTGATTCCAGTTCTGTAGCAATCCCATCTGGCGAGCTACAACCAGTCAAAGCTACGTTTCTTATGATTTCAAATCTAACTAGTGGTCTTATCGGTGCATTAATCGTACTTGTGATCAGTGAGATTCTCAGAAATAGACGTGAAAAGAAAGATCACAAGCGTAACTATATAACAACCTTGCAAGTAGTAAAGGATGAGATCGAGTTCTATTATGGGAAATTCGCATTCCTTCATCACCATAACGAGCTAATATTAAAAGACCTTCGGCGAGAAGATAGCCCAATTATACCCACTTTTAGTTTCTATCCTGACCACATAGGAAGTCTCAAGCAAGACCTATGTGCCTTTCAAAAGAATCATGATATCATCAAACTTGTAACAATGTGCCACTTCGAACTCACTCATATCTCAGAAAGGCTGAATCATCAGAAAGATGTTCTCAGATCTGAGTACGACAGTGAGCTTATGATAAAGAACATTGAGGGTTTCAACATCCTTATAAATAATGGCATTAAGTTGTTCACAGAAGCAATAGAAGTTCTTAACAAAGAGATATTGGAGGTATCAAAATGAAAGTGAATATGCTGAACGAGATTAAAGATGCAATAAATCAAGACGGCGGGAATGTATCTGATGTTCTTCGAAAAGCTCTAGAATTAGGGTATTTATTGAGTAATAATGAACTAATCAATTGGGCGGAGGGCGAACTAAATGGATATAAATCTGAGGATAGTGTGCCGGAGTATCGTAGATTTTATGCTCACAGTTATGGTAGTTTTACAGGGCCATTTGGAAGTGGCCTACAAAACGTGTTAATACCTGTTTTCAATCTTCCAGAAGCAGTAAAAGAGTTTGCAGAAAACACTGTGATTACTCAGAGTGTAAGCGAAATACAAGAATTAGTAACTCGCAGCCAAAATGGCACATTGACTATTCCGTGGCCAGCTAATTTTATAGCGCTTTCACAACACAGTATCTACGAAAGAATGGCTTTGTTTCACGCTTATAAGAGCATCTCAACGGCGGCATTTGTGTCGATACTGGATCAAATAAAAACGAGATTATTGAAATTTGTTCTTGAGCTTCAAAAAAATAACCCCAAAGTGATTGATAACTCTGATCTCGGTCACATAGATAAATCTGAGGTTACAGACAATTATGAAAGTTACATATCCGGTAGCGTTAAGTGTTCGAAAGAAAAATAGGAGTATAACTACCATGTTTGTGATTTACGCTGTCTTACTTAGTTTATAAAGTTTAGGGAAGCACTCACCTGATAGGATTACTTCATGATAAAAGCATATTTTGACTGGAATATAATTGCTAAATATCGAGACTACCATTTAAAAAACGACACTTCAGCATCCATTTATGGACTCATTCAAGAAGCGATCACAAATGGTCATATCGCTACATATTACTCTGATGCCCACATCTTGGACATTCAACCTTTACTTGATCAATCTCAATACACTGATCTTGATCTTAAAGCCATCTCTCTAATAACTGGAGATACTTATCTAGCTTATGACACCATCAGAAAGTACTGGGAGTTTCAAAGAGTCGACCCAAATTATGTTTTCGATAATCTACGCGAGAATTATCATTTCCAATGTGATTTCGATGCCATATTAGGAGAGTGCGGATTCTTAGAGAGGCATGTTAAAGAGTTCTTATCAAACATAACACTCCCAGTTAATAAACAGATGATTGAAGAGAATTACCCATCTGATTTGCTTGGATTTATGAAGCATATGATTGCTCAAAACAATGAAGCAATCTCAAACTCTAAGTTCTATCGGTCTCGTCGCAATAACTTTGTTGATCAACTCAATAACCATCAACCCTATAGAAAGAAACTATCGGGTAGTACTGAGGATAAACTACTGGTCTTTATTGAGTTGTATATAGCTATTACGAAAGCCGCTCCTAAGATGTTTGAAGACCGTTTAAGCCATATACTTGGGGTGTTTATGCTTTTAGATCAAGTGCATTTGTGGACTGACTCAAAATTCAAGAATCTTCAAGTTGATGCAATGCATGCCTTCTATGCAACTCATAGTTCAACCAGATACCTAGTTACAAACGACAAGAACATGATTATGAAATCAAAGCTAGCGTATTTGTGCTTAGGTTTGCCTATACAAGTTGTGTGCTTTTCTGATTTTGCAACAATATTATTGCAAACCCTCACTTAAAACTTCAAATTGCGCTCACTTGGACAATTGAT
>CAZGWB010000047.1:0-18014 GCA_964529335.1 uncultured Candidatus Cloacimonas sp. | reverse complement strand
ATCACATTGTTAAAAAATACGATATGGTTAGACACATCTGCTTTGTTGGACTTGGACAGTACCATGATGAGCGACCTCTTTTTATCACCAAAACTTCAAATTCCCCATCGTTTTTGAGGCACTTGGACATTCCCAGGGATTATCAGGAATCTTGCGCCATATATACAATACAATGATCTTAAAGAAATTAGCATATTTCAAACGCCCTAATCGTCTGGTTCATCATCTTTTGGACTTGGACATTTGAAGTTTTGGTGATGAAATTTGAAGTATTCAGTGAGGGTTTATAATTATCGGCCTCATAACCCGTTCTTGAGCAATACTAACAAGTGTGCTGTAGTTTGCCCTTGACGAATTTGGTTACCAAGACATTATTGCCCAAATTGCCTATCTATAGACATGATAGTAAGAAAAGCAGCTAGTGCCGTTGTTAAGTCTATCGTTATACTTGTCCTAACATTCAATATTAACGTGAAGGCGGTGATCGATATGAAACTAATAGAATGTGCTAAGCCCGATTCTGTTGAGTCGGTGGTGGAACCTGCGAGACTGGGACTGTTTGGACGTGGAGAAGCCTTGCAAGCGGCAGGTTGTTGAGTATTTTTGAGTGTTTTTTTATAGGAGTTCTCGCAAAGGGGGGTTCGATTCCCCCCGGTCCCACCAATAGCGATCTGAAGGGATATTTTTACATAATGGGTTGTGTCCTTATTGATAATTCCAGTACAACCATTTCATCTTCATCGCATACACATGCCTCATCTCCGAATAACTCTTCAACTTTTCCAGTATCTCAGGCGGGAGATATCGACCGAGTTGATCTATACCTAGCTTGGTCTTGATGGAGTATCAATGCGGATTCATGTCGATGATGCTGATCAAGTCCATTAATATTACGATCAACAACCCCGTTTATCTGATTCTTCCATCGCCCATCGCAATTCCCCAATCTGGCGTTTGCAGATATCGTGTCACAATTTGCAATTTTCGGTGATCTTAATTGCAGATATCCTGTCAGAAACTACCTAAAAGTGTCTTGTTAAGGATGAGTAAGGATGAGCAACGATGCGACAGTTTGCAGTTTTCGCTGCACAATTTGCAGATTTCGTTGTCACGTTTCAGGAATGGCTTCCACAAGCCAACATCACTATTTTCGCTCTTCCTAAAAAGTGTAAATCACATATCAATCTACCCTTAATCAAGCGTTAATAATTAAGACTTGATTAAGGGTAGATAATAGCTTAATTAACGAATTCAAACAAGGGGAAAGATCGATTTAAGGCATTAAGTAGCGTAAAACATTGGTATATATGGATGATATGAATTGATGTCCTTATCTACATAAAGGTGGGGTATATGCCGTAAAGCTTGGTTTGGAGCTGTATTTACCTAGCTGTTGCCGGTAGATGCCGCAAGTGGAATAGGCGTATTGCTCTCTTGTTTGGTGGCTATGCCAGTGCCGCCATAAGCTCCTTTGCTATTAACAAAAGGAGTAAGAGCAATGCTTGGAGAGGTGAAAATCAGCTCCTGCCAAGGTTGAGGGCAAAACTTTCACATCTCTCTTTAAGGTAACTGGGGGACAGCAGTTTACTGCGTATCGAAGGCCACCACTCTGAAGAATCTGCGGTTAGCGCTGCTATTAATTATTAGCTGAGGTGAGCTGCAAGTTCCCAAGAGATTGCCGGGAATCGTCGGAACCGCAGGATCGTCCGAAGCGTAAATCCTATAGTTTATCTGGTTTATCTCAGGATAGCTGTTGCCTTGCCAGGTTCCTTCCGTAACTTCTTCCCAGGCAAGGCTATACTGGTTTGCACCTGTCTCAGCCAGAGAAAGACTTCGGGGTGCCAAGGGTGGAATATTGTCCACGCTGTAGCCGCTTTTGGAGATAGATGGCCAAAAACCTTGGGAGTTGTGATAGATTACCTGATAATTTGCAGCATGATTCCCCGTGGAGGAAGAATCCTGCAGAGTCGGAACGATTAGTCCATAATCGGCGTAATTCAAGGCTGGTACCTGGCTAAGGAAATACCAAGTTCTGTCGCCATCCCACCAGCAGATATCCTGCTCTTTGTGGTTTATAGCGTTGGATAGCTCTGCAGGGCTGGCAAGCGCAAGAGAGTTTTCCCTTGCATAGCTTTCGCGCCAGACAGAATAAAAAGCTCCAGCCTGATAGCTTACATCAAGGTCGTTGCGCAGCCAGACCAGATCGAGCTGATGCCCCTGATCCGCAGGAACGTCAGAAGCCGTATTGATAAAAGGCTTCAGCTTTCGGGAATACATCCCAATATCTACAATGCTTCCATCCGCATCCATAGGCAGAATTGGATCGCCTCTGTCTATGCAGGGCGAAAAAGTTTGTAGCGTCCAGTCCCGCTGAGTGGGATCGCTGGTATCGGTATATGAAGAAGTGGGATTTACAAATAGGGGATTAGATGATGTGTTTTCTAAATAATGTGATCCTGAGATCATTGTTCCGCTAATCCCGGACTGTCCGCCTTCGATGCATGAGTAGCGAATATTAAGGTCGGAGCTGTAGTTATGGATGGAACCCATCGCGTTACCCCAGATTATGGAACTATTAACTCTGACATTACCAGTTGCGAACAGCCCTCTTCCAAAGTTATTCACCAGCAGACAATTCGTGATTGCTATTGAACCAGACGCAATACTGGCGGAAATAGCGCTGGCAGCATTATTAGCGATCATCTGACGTGCTAGGACTCCGCTGCAATTGCTTATGGCTATCACAATGGAACTCGGGTCTGTACCAATATTCCTGATCATGCTGTTGCCGGTAAAATTGCTCAGGTCGTATTGATCGAGCTTGATCATCCCGGTGCCATAACCAATGTTGTTGCCATCAAAGCGGTTATTACGGATCTTTGGAGCTCCGTAATATGCCCATAAAGTTGGATAGCCACTGCCTCCGTTATTGGTGAAGGTGTTATTCTCAATAATGGCATTGGTATAGTCCAAAATTACCACTGCCCAGATTGGATTGCAGGTATTACTATCTATATGGCAATTGCTGACCCTCACTTTATTGCTATAGGAGATTATTATTGCTGAATCGTTGCTATACTCTATCAAAGCATGATTTATCAGAGTGGAATCTTGAGCGGTGCCTACATTGATCAGTTTTATCCCATCCCAAGTGGAACCGCTTCCATATGAGCTTAGGATAACGGGGTTCCAAATCTCGCCCATTACCTTCAGGCTACCTTCCACAATTAATCTCCTGCCGGTGCTAAATCGCATGGTAGTATTTGCAGCAATTGTGAATGTATATCCACCGGGAACGATGAGATCACCAACCGGATAATATATTCCACTGGGCACGGTTCCTGTAGCCAAAGTATTTTCGTAGCTCAGGTTTATATTGTCGATATACCAACCGTCAATATCGTAGTTGTTGCCGCTGAACAAAAATGCAAGGTAAGTGGTTTGCGACATTCCTTTATCATAAGTAATATTTACGTTTTGCTGGGTGGCAGCCTGGCCTGTTGTTGTGGTTAGCGACCAGACAGTAGTCCAGTTTATCAGGTCTTTGGAAATCTGAACTCCGATGGTGTAGTTAGTGTTGGTGCCTTCATAATCATCCAGCAAATGCCTGAAGGATAAAGTCATATCATGCACTTGACGGGTGTCGAAGCTGGGAGAGATAAATCGATATTGACCTGAAGCAGATGGAGAATAAGTCATACTAAGCTCTCCTGCTGTTCCCCCGGCATTGGCGGAATTCACGACATTCCAAACGGTTTGACTTGGCCCGGAGCGCGTCCAACCTGTGGGGAAAGTTCCTGGAGTATTAAACGTTTCGTTTATCAGGTTCACTGCCCAGAAAGCAGCACAAAACGAACAAAAACAAATAATCAACACGATTTTCATAGTAAACTCCTTGACTGAGTTTTCATGAATTACATTATTGAGTCTGTAATCAAGGTGTCAAGATATATTTGTTCCCGCCTTGCAGTTAGTTTGGTTTATCGGGGTAGGGTGCATCAATGATCCTGATCTGTCTGCGCGCATATCTGGATGCAGGGCTCAAATTGCGCTTGACAAAAAGCCGTCCCTTTCTTGCTTATTTGGCGATGCGAAACAGGTTGATAGCAAAGCTCTTAATAATGCTGGCATTTGTATGCCCGGGGCTTTACGTCCCTCTGATGGCCAATCCAGAAAAGCTGATTCTGAAAGTTTTTGAGCTGCCCGACGTTCGTAAAACCGATGCCTACACCAAAGCCAACCTGGCCGTGATCGAAGCTTTTCGCAAAAAGCATCCTGAGATAGAACTGAGAGCCTATAGCGGGATCATGATCGAGAACATGGACCTCGATGCCGGGCCTTTGATGGCTATCGCAGGAGGAGTGGCACCCGATATTATCTATGTAAACTTCCGTCAATCTGATACTTATATCCAAAATAACTTTCTCTATCCGTTGGACGAATTTATCCAAAAGCAAAAGCCGGAAGAGCTTGAGTTGCGCGTGGAAAAGCCTGTTTGGCAGGTAATAAGGCGCAGGAAAAGCGGCACTCCGAAAGAGCAGGTTTGGGCCTTGCCCTACGAAACCCTGGTGCGGGTTTTGATGTATCGCAAGGACACCTTTCGCAAGGCAGGTTTGGATCCCGATAAACCACCAACAAACTGGCGGGAATACTACGACTATGCCAGGCGGCTAACCATCCCTTCGGAAGGCGCTTATGGAACCATTCTGGCGGCTGGCCCCCAGGCTGCTTACGACTGGATTCAGTTTCTCTGGGCGGCTGGAGGTGACGCTGTTCAATACGATCCAAAAACAGAGCAGTGGTTTGCCAGCTTTGGTTCGGAAGCAGGTGTAAAGGCCATGGAGTTCTACCTAAAGCTGGCCGCAGCCAAATGGAAAGACTTCAGAGGCAAGCCTCAGACAGGATTTGCCATTCGCGAAGGTGAATGGGGCTACATGTGGCAGGAAGGTAAGATCGGGATGCGGATGGACTACCTAAGCCAACAAAACCTGGGTGGAAACTACGATCCCAACCTCTTTGGATTTGCACCCAGTCCTTCCGGTCCCAGCGGGCATGGAGGCAGCGAAATCAACTGCCGGATGATGGGCATTTTCTCCGGAGCGGGTGAAAGCAACAATGCCGGTTTGGGGCAGCGCGACCCGAAAAAAGTCAAGCAGGCCGCCTGGGACTTCATCTGGTTTTACGACAGCGAAGAAGCCCGTCAAATCCGCATGAAGGTGATGGTGGAAAGCGGCTATGGCAAAATGCAGAATCCGGTTTTCCTGAAGCGTTATGGCTATGAAGAATACCTTAAACAGGCACCAACCGGCTGGATGGAGACTTTCGAACAAGCCCTGAAGTATGGCAAGCCAGAACCCTTTGGCAATAACTGCCAGAAGGTTTACGAATTTATGACCTATCCCTTGGAAGAGCTGCTCAGCCTGGATCTTGCTGGAAAGCTTGGTAGTGGCGAAACAGAGCGCAGAGCCAGGATCCGCGCTGTTCTGCAAGCTGCCCAAAAACGCACCAATGAGCAAATGATCGGGCGGCTGGATCCAAAGGTTCAGTCCTTCAGATCCAAGTTTGCCATGCTGGCTGCATCACTTATCCTGCTGGCTTTCAGCTTTACCCTGTGGCGGGTCTGGAAGCTTCTGACTCCTGAACACAAAAGGAAAGTCCCGCTTAGCAACCGCCATAAGATGTGGGTAATTTTGCTGTTAACGCCGGCTGTAGTCACAATCCTCATCTGGAAATACGTGCCAATGGTAACTGGCAGCCTGATGGCCTTCCAAGATTATCACATTGTGGGTGCAAGTCCCTGGGTTGGATTTGCGAATTTTGCGGAAGTGCTGTTCGATGCTACCTGGTGGGCCAGCGTTGGCCGAACCCTGTATTACATGTTTCTTTCTTTAGCTTTGGGATTCTTGCCGCCCATTATATTGGCGATCATGCTGCAAGAGGTTTCGCATGGTAAGATCGTATACCGGGTTATTTTCTATTTACCTGCCGTAATTAGCGGGATAATCGTGATATATCTCTGGAAGCTCCTTTATAATCCCTCTGATGCCGGAGGTCTGAATCAAATCCTGCTTGCCTTGGGATTGCCCAAAAGCATGTGGATCAAGGATGAACATCTGGCCATGCTATGTGTAATCCTGCCAAGCGTTTGGGCTGGGATGGGGCCGGGTAGTCTGATCTATCTTGCGGCATTGAAGAACATTCCCAATGAGCTATATGAAGCTGCGGATATCGATGGAGCTGGCTTTTTCGCCAAACTTCGCTATATAGTATTCCCCAGCCTGAAAGCTCTGATCATCATTCAATTCATTGCGGCATTTATCGTAGCGGCTCAAAGCAGCGACTTCATCCTGGTTATGACCTTTGGGGGGCCAAACGAAGCTACTCGGGTGGCGGATCTGCTGATCTTTGAAAAAGCCTACTTGTATTTGAAGTTTGGCCTGGCCACCACCATGGCCTGGCTGCTGAGTTTGCTGCTGATGGGTTTCACCGTTTTACAGATCAAGTATCTGAGCCGGATGGAATTCCGGGCGGTAAAAGACGATGCTGCCTGAAGCTTTCTTGGATTTTGACGGATCTGGGGTATGTAGAGATGGGAACCCCGTTCCAAAGCACATTCTAGCTAGTTTTCTGTTTTCTTGCTTCTGTTCCCAATTCCCTGCCAGATTCACTATCGAAGCACATACCCCATACATATCCTATGTTTATATGATATGTATAGGGTATGATATGGATATGATCCCCAGCGGGAGGACGGCTTGAGCATAATCGGCAAAGTGGGTCGTAAAACCGGCAAGGTAAGGGCTTTGAACCTATCCATTCATCTCATCCTGCTCATCGGTGCGCTAACCATGATCTATCCCTTTCTGCTGATGCTGTCTTCATCAGTGAAGAGCGCTGTAGATAGCCAGAAAATGTCCCTTCTGCCTGATTATCTGTTCAGCGATAACGTGCTGTTTGCCAAATATCTGGAATCTCGCTACAATGAGGAAAGCTCTCGCTTGGCAGATAATTATCCAGGGATGTTCAGCAGCTTCAGCGATGTGGAGCCGCCCGAACCGGTTGATCCTGCAATCTACAAGTTGTGGAAGGAATTCCTGAGAGAGCAGAAGGATGGTTTTGGAGTATATGATTATTACGTGGCAGAACTCTATGGGAGAGGTGTGTATCCCCTTAACCAAAGAGCAATGCGCTCCATTTTACGCAACGAGAATAACAATGATCTCACGGAATTCAATCAACGCTATGGCCTGGGAGTGCAAAGCTGGGAACAGATCGTAATCGAAGAAAAGGATATCGTCACCCGTAACTATCACAGCGGAGGAAACGGATATCTTGGCAGATTTGAACGCTTTAAGCAGCAAGTGGAGCTAAGACACCGAAACTACATAAACATCGACGGTAACTTCGCCATAATGGAGTTGATGCCGGCATTTCAGAACGATCTAAGGGCTTTCAACAAGGCTATGGGAACTGCATATGCTTCCTGGGCTAAGGTTGTGATGCCCTCCACTGTGCCGCCAGAGGGTAGTCCCATGCGCCCTTTGTGGATACATTACGTGCAGAGCTACCTGAATATCAACCACGTTTTGATCGCAAGCGATATAGTGGCCGGATATTCACAGGCCAGGAGCGATCAGGGAAGCGAAGATGACTATACCTTTCTGGTGGAAAACCTGGCCCGGCCGGAAGACTTGGAAGTTCGCAGCATCAATGTATCCTTCCGCAAATGGCTGGCACACAAATTTCCCAAGGACGTGCCCAATCCGCTGAGCAAACTGGGCGGCTACAGAGCTTTTGAGGAATGCTCGCTGAGCTCGGAATACCCTTTGGACAATATCTTTGCACAGGATGACTGGCTGAAATTCACTTTGGATAAAGCACTTGACTCTGTGGAGCTAAAGCCAGGCGCACAACAGGATTTTATCCAATATCTGAAAGATCTCTATCCTTTGCCCGATGACAAGCTGGACATCTCCGCGGTGAATCGCGACTTTGGTACCAGCTTCGACAGCGAACTGAATCTATATCCCGCCAAGTCTCTTCCCTCTGGCAAGTATGGAAAGGTGTGGAAGGATTTTTTACATCAAGCCAATCCCGTTCATTTGAGACTGAATGGCAATCCTGAACTGCATGGCAAATATATCCGGTATCTGCAAACCAAGTATGGGAGCATAGATGCTTTGAATCTCAAGTGGGGCATGGTATGTCCGGATCCTGCTGTTTATCCATTGCCAATGCAGCAGATAGAATATCAGTTGATGCAGGAAAACCGGGGCAGGATAAGGTGGGAATTTGCCAAGCGCAACTATGCCATGGTGCTGGATCAGATGCTTAATGACGCCAGAAGTCTGCGTAATACTCTCATCTACTGCCTGTTATCCATTCTGGTGGCGATCACTGTGAACCCCCTGGCCGCCTATGCTCTCAGCCGCTTTAAACCACGGCTAAGCTATCAAATGATAATGCTGTTTATGCTTACGATGGCTTTCCCCGCAATGGTGATGGGGATTCCGAACTTTTTGATGCTGAAAAAGCTTAATCTGTTGAATACCTTTTGGGCTCTGATTCTGCCCGCAGCCGCTGATGGCTACTTCATCTTCCTCTTAAAGGGATTTTTTGACAGCCTGCCTAAAGAGCTTTACGAAAGCGCACAATTGGATGGAGCGGGAGAATTCAGGCTCTTCTGGCAATTCACGCTTTACCTATCGAAGCCGATCCTGGCCGTAATCGCCTTGGGAGCTTTCAACGCTGCCTACCGAAACTTCCTCTTTGCCTTCATTATCTGTCAGGATCAGAGTATGTGGACCCTGATGGTGCATATCTATCAATTGATGCAGCGAGCCAGCTTGAACGTGGGCTATGCAGCCTTGGTGATCGCTGCCATTCCCACTTTGGCAATTTTTGTTTTCTTCCAAAATATCATTATCAAAGGCATTGTGGTGCCGATGGAAAAATAGGAGTAACCATGCATCTGGAGAAAATCCATCTGGAACGTATCCGTAAGTTTATCAACCGTATAAAACAGGATATCTACACTGATAAACATGATCTGCAAGCACAGTTCTGCTACAGCCAGGAAAATCCTATCCTGCCTGAAGACATAAACAAACAAACCTGGAATGAAGTAAAAAAGGCGATGTTTGGGGTAGAACCTGGGGGTCTGCCTGGTTCCGCTTCTCTGCCATAGTTTCTGCCGAACTGGAAGCCAGAGAGATAGGAGCCTGGCTCGATCTTGATTCCGAGGCCTGCGTTTGGAAAGATGGAATTCCCTGGCTGGGACTGACCAATAAAGTTGACTGGTATCATAACGCCGGAAAATTTTACCTTCCCCTATTCGAAAAAGCCAAAGCGGGTGAACGTGTGGAGATTCTGGTGGAAGCAGCGGCCAACGACCTGTTTGGCGCGGGGAAAACGGATTATAGATTGGTGGAAGCTGCTCTGGTGGTTTTTCATAAAGAGCTGTTTTCTTTGGTTATGGACTTGGAACTGCTGCTCAATTTTGCCGAAAATCTTCCCGAAAAGACAGTTAGGAGGCAAAAAATTCTGTATGGCCTGAACCGAATCTGCGACCAATGGCAGGACGGCAAAGGATACGCTGACTGTAAACAAATAGCGGTGGAACTGCTTTCCAAGCCTGCCAATGCCAGCGCATTAACTGCTTACAGCGTTGGCCATGCGCATATCGACCTGGCTTGGCTCTGGCCAATTCGCGAAACCATCCGTAAAGGGGGAAGAACCTTTGCAACCGCGCTTAGAATGCTGGAAAGCTATCCAGAATATGTGTTTGGAGCATCCCAGGCTCAGCTTTACCTCTGGACGAAAATATACTATCCGGGTTTGTACGAGCAGATAAAGCTAGCTGTTCGAAAAGGAAGATGGGAAATCCAGGGAGCCGGATGGGTGGAGTTTGATACAAACCTCACAGGTGGAGAATCCATAATCCGGCAAATGCTTTACGGGAAACGCTATTTTAGCAGCGAGTTTGGAGTGAGCCCTGAGGTCCTCTGGCTTCCAGACTGTTTTGGTTTCAATGCCAATCTGCCGCAATTGATGCAGGGCTGTGGAGTGAAGTATTTTATGACCCAAAAGCTTAGCTGGAACGAATCCGACACCTTCCCGCACAGCCTTTTCGTTTGGCAGGGAATTGATGGCTCGGAAGTGCTGGCGCACCAACTTCCCACGAACGACTACAATTTTAACAATACACCAAAAGCCTTTCTGGAAACGGAAAAGCGCTTTGCCCAAAGTGAGCTTGCAGATGAATTCCTCAATCTGTATGGAATCGGCGATGGGGGAGGAGGTCCCGGTAGAGAGCATATCGAATACGGGCTGCGGCAGCAAAACCTGGAAGGTGTTTCCCGTTTTAAGTTTGCCCCTTCAGCAGAGTTTTTTGCAAAACTAAGCGAAACTGATATAAAATACTTACCTCGCTGGACGGGAGAGCTTTATCTGCAATTCCATCGTGGCACTTACACAACTCAGGCTTTGATGAAAAAGAACAACCGGCTCAGCGAAAGGCTGCTGCATGAGGCAGAACTGCTAGCAGCAGTTTGCGGAATGCCTTATCCCACAGAACTTACCCATATCTGGCAGGACACACTGTTGTTGCAGTTCCATGACATAATTCCGGGTTCCTCGATAGGCTGGGTTTATAAAGATGCGGCTGAGCTTTGCGCCAAAAACCAGGCCGCACTCTCTGATCTTGTCCAAGCAATGCTCAAACAATTAACAGGCGAAACTACAGATATTCCTGCCTATTTCCTGTTCAATGCTCAGCCCTGGCTAAGGCGAGCTTGGATCAGCCTTCCCGGAATCGATCCTGATCTGCTTGTCCAGATGGAAGTTCCCTCTTGCGGATACGCTGTGATCGCTGCTCCGGGAAAGCAGAAACCGATAAAGCTACCTTATCGCGGGATTATGGAAAATGAACTTATAAAGGTTCAGTTAAGCTACCGGGGAACAATCCTCAGCATCTATGATAAACAAGCGCAGAGAGAAGTTCTGGCTGCAGAATCCAACCTGCTTAAACTGTGGGAGGACGAACCCAATAACTGGGCTGCCTGGGACATAAACCACTTTTACCGGGATACAATTCCGGCCTTGCCAACAGAGGTAAAGCTGCTGCCAGAAGAGAGTTTTGTGATCAACGAAACCCACTGCAAAGCGGTGTTTATCGTCAAGCATGGCCATAGCATCATTTGGCAGACCATCGAACTGCGCCAGGGCGAAAAGCTACTCAGGTTCCATCATGAAGTGGACTGGAACGAGCATCACAAGATGCTGCGAGTGCATTTCTATCCTGCCATCCAAGCTACTGAAGCAAGCTATGAGATTCAATTTGGCGTGGTGAAACGTCCCACTCAGCTAAATACAAGCTGGGAAAAAGCCCTGTTTGAGGTTCCAGCTCAAAAGTTTGCAGACCTCAGCGAACCAGACTATGGAGTTGCCCTGATCAATGACTGCAAATACGGATACAGGATCGTGGAAGGAGAAATGGAGCTAAACCTCTTGCGCAGTCCTGCCGACGTAGATCCTGAGGCAGACATCCACAAGCACAGCTATAGTTATGCTTTATACCCTCATGATGGTTGCTTTGAAACCAGCGACGCACTGCAGGTGGCACACTGCTTCAATAGCCCTCTTCTGGCTGTAGAAGCTGATCCAAAGATGATAGGACGTTCCGAATCGTTTTTCCAGTGTTCAGGGGGCACTGTAAAGCTGGAAACGGTAAAGCCCGCTGAGAATGGTAAGGGGATAGTAATCAGGTTGTATGAGTATGCTGGACGGAGAGCCAGTATTGAACTGACCAGCCAACTTGTCTTCAGCAAGGCTGAGCTTTGCAATATGCTGGAAGAAACCTCGGAAGCAGACCTTGCAATCTTGGACAACAGCTTGTCACTCTCTTTCAAACCCTTTGAGATAAAAACAATTCGCTTGAGTTAAATATGCATCATAACCGCATTCCTCCCTTGATTCCCAAGCCAAGACTGCTAGAACTGAAACAAGGATATTTACAGCTCGGAGCGACGATAGCGCTATGGGCCGATCAAAACACGCATGACCTGCTGTCGGTGCAGCAAACGCTGAACAAGATTCTTAATGGCTTCAACCTGCCTATGGTAGTTTTGGTAGAGCACAATCCAGTGTCTGATCCTTACCCAGGTTCTCAGCAAGAGGACGGCTATAGCCTGGAAGTTGGGACAGAAGGTATCTGGATATCCGGAAAAGCATGCTATGCCCTGCAGAGCCTTGCACAGCTTTTTTGGTGGGCTCATCATCATAAAGCCGGGCAAGTTCCATGCCTGATGATTAATGATTATCCAGAGTTCACATGGCGGGGTTTGCATCTGGATGTAAGCCGCCATTTCTTTACTGCAGATGAGGTTTGCAGTTATTTGGACTCTATGGCAAGAATCAAACTAAATAGATTCCATTGGCACCTGACTGATGATCAGGGTTGGCGGATTGAAAGCCAGATGTTTCCCAGACTAAACTCCATCGGATCATGGCGCAAAGAGTCTGACGGCAGTGTATATGGTGGATTCTACACACAAGAAGAGATAAAACGAGTGCTTAGTCATGCCAGTGTGCTGGGAATAGAAGTAATCCCGGAAATAGATATCCCAGGGCACAGCTTGGCCATCCTGGCTTCTTACAATGAATTAGCCTGTTTTCCGCAAACCTTTGAAACGCTTAACTGCTGGGGCATTTCTGAAGAAATACTCTGTGCAGGCAAGAACGAGACACTTGATTTTCTGAAGCAGCTTTTCACCGAGATTGCCGGGCTTTTTCCCAGCAGCTATTTTCATCTGGGTGGCGATGAAGCTCCCAAGACCAACTGGCAAAAATGCCCCCACTGCCAGAAACGCATAAAAGAAAAGGGATTGGCAAATGAGGAGGAGCTGCAAAGCTGGCTAATGAAAGAGCTGATTCAGCACCTGAAATCTCTGGGTAAAACGGTGATCGCCTGGGATGAGATCCTGGATGGGAAACCAGGAACTGAACCTATTGTGATGGTTTGGAGAGGAGATGGAAAAGAAGCTGCAGGCAAAGCTGAGGCAAGTGGAAACCACTATATTCTGTGCCCAAACCAGATCTGCTATTTCGACTGGCATCAATTCGACAAAGCCGATGAACCGGGGGCGTTTGGCACTACAACTCTGGAGCAGGTTTACAGCTTTGAGCCAAGGGCCTATGAAAACGGGAATGCAAAGCTATTGCTTGGCGCACAGGCAAATGTGTGGACCGAACAGATGCTTAGCTTTGAGCGGGTAAGATATATGGCTTTTCCAAGGGCAATAGCCCTCGCAGAACGCCTTTGGAGCTGTCCAGATGAGGAAGAACTGGGTGATTTTCTACAACGCCTGAAAGTGATGAAGGGGTGTTTATGAAACGCTACGCTGGTAATCCAATTCTGACCAGAGCTGATATTCCTTGTATCGATGGCCGCTACAAGGATGTGAGCTCGGTTTTCAATCCTGGAGCAATCAGGATGGGTTCAGTTTTTGTCCTGCTGCTGCGAGTTCAAAACCGAGCCCGGGAGACCTTTTTCCTGAAAGCCATCAGTGAGGATGGCAAGCGATTCAGGGTGGTTCCCCAAGAAGTTGTGCTATCTGGGCTAACTGCCGAAGATAAAAAGATTTATCACATCTATGATTCCAGAATTACCCTTTTAGAGGGACAATATCACATTCTTACGGCCATAGATACCGATCAGGGCTGCTTTTTGGGTTGGTGGACAAGCGAAGACCTTTTAACCTTGTATTTCCGGGGTTGGGTTTCGAATGCGGAAAATCGCAACGGAGTATTGTTCCCAGAAATGATTGCTGGGCAATACATTCGCTTCGACCGTCCCAATTCTACCATTTTGGAGGGCGGAGTTGCCACGGGTTCTGCGATCCGCTGTTCGGTGTCTGGGGACTTACAAAACTGGACACCAAAATGCGAAGTCCTGAAAGGCAGACCGCACTATTGGGATGAACTGATAGGGTCGGGGCCACCTCCCATAAAAACCCGCCAAGGCTGGCTGCACCTCTATCATGGAGTAGCGACTCATTTCCAGAGCAGTAATATCTATCAGGCGGGAGTAAGCCTGCATTCTTTGACCAAACCTTGGGAAAAAATTGCCAGAGGCAGATATAACATCTTGGAACCAAGGGAATTGTATGAACTGACCGGGCAGGTTCCCAATGTGGTCTTTCCAACGGGAGCAATCGTCCTGGATGTGGACTCTGAAGGCTTTGCCAAGGACAGCAGCGAAGTGTATGTATATTATGGCGCAGCAGATACTTGCGTCTGCTTGGCAATAACGACGATCAGAGAACTTCTGGAGGAAGTATATGCGTAAGTTTGATTGGGCTGCCAAACTCCGATTTTGCAAAGGTAGCCAAGCTGCCTGCCAAAATGATCTCCGTTCGCTTTGGCAATTTATAGATTACCCATCCTATGCTGCAAGAACTGCGCTGTTTATCGGTATAATCACCTTGTTCATTTTACCTCTTGCAGCAAGGGAAATCTTTCCTGTTCCCATGTTGCCTTTTCAGCCGCTAAGCTACACTTGCCACTATACTGATGGCGCAATCAAACTGGACGGCAAGCTGGAGGAAGCTGACTGGCAAGCTGCAAGCTGGACGGCCGACTTTGTGGATATCGAAGGTGATATGAAGCCCCAACCTTTTCACCGAACCAGAGTAAAGATGCTGTGGGACAACCAGGGGCTTTACATAGCTGCTGAGCTGGAAGAACCACATATCTGGGCAAGTCTGACTGAGCGGGATGCGGTGATTTTTCACGATAACGATTTTGAAGTATTTATCGATCCCGATGGCGACACGCATGACTATTACGAACTGGAACTGAATGCATTGGGGACATTGTGGGATTTGTTTCTGCTCAAACCTTACCGGGACAGACAGCAAGTGGCGGTAAACGCATGGGACATAAGAGGAATAGAATATGGAATCGATCTGAAGGGAACCTTGAACGACCCTTCAGACACCGATCATAGCTGGACAGTGGAAATGCTGCTGCCTTGGAAAATTTTGTCCGAATGTGCGCATAAACCGGTTCCGCCGGACGAAGGTGATCATTGGCGAATGAACTTTTCCAGGGTGCAGTGGGAGACGGATGTAATCGACGGGATTTACCTTAAGAAACCTGGCAGGCCAGAATACAATTGGGTGTGGTCGCCCCAGGGACTTATCGCCATGCATTATCCTGAACGCTGGGGTTTTGTGTTTTTCACTAAGCAGACGGCGGGAAAAAATATTGAATCCGCAATTCCCGAAACGGAATATGCCAAGGAATACCTCAGGCAGCTCTACTACCGGCAAAAACAATACTGGTTCGATCATGGAAGCTATGCCACGAGCCTGAAACAACTGAATGCCCAGCCCTTTTTGTTCCGGGGAAAAAAGCTGAAACCCAGGATCGAAACCACCTCCGAGAGCTATGTTCTTACTTTGAAGCTAACCCCGGAAATGCTTCAAATCCAAATCAGAGAAGATGGCATTACCTACATCAAGGAGATCGGAAAAGATTAACCAAGCTTTCTTTAATCCTTGCTCGCCTCGCTGATTCCACTCGGAAGCCACTCGAAAGCCACGCGGATGCCACGCGGATCAGATAAGCGAGGAGTTCAGGTGGTTGGGGAGTGGAATCCGGGACCTAAGCATGGATGCGACAATTATGTTTCAACCTCCATGGGCACCCAAGGCAAGCATGAGTGTGGAATTGAGAAACAGATCACATCGAATACTATGACTTACATAAATTGAGCTGGCATAAGAATCACCAAACAGGGTTGTGATCCAATCTGCTTAACGCCTTGCAAAGTGCTTTTGTCAAGATTGCTTGGCTTTCATCGCGGTTATTTTAGTACAGATCGCGAATTGAGAAAGGAGTTTGTCATTCTTTTCTATTCTATCGCTATGTCTCTTTTTCATTAATAAAACAAATCCCCGGCCACGCAGACCGGGGATTATCGGATTATGCTGTTTATCAGTTAGTTAACACCATTCGTTTTACCCAGGTGCCGTCGATGCCTTTCAGCCGGGCGATATAAACCCCGCTGCCAACCTTCTGGCCTTGGCTGTTGGTGCCATCCCAGATTATCTGATAGGTTCCCTTGTCTTTCGATTCATTCAGCAGCCTCTTTACGAGTTGTCCTTTGAGATTATACACTTCCAATTCTGCCAGTCCTTTGCGGGAAAGCCCGAAAACTATCCTGGTATTTGGATTGAAGGGATTGGGATAGATGGTGTTGATCCCTGGGATAATTGGAACAGGTGGTGTTCCGGTTTGGGTTTCGCTGATCAGGATGCTTACCGGCCCGTAAAGAGCTGTACTTCCGTCCAAATCGAGATTCTCCAGCCAGTAGTAATACATGCCCAGATCAAGCGGATCATTGTCGGTGTATTGATACAGCTGAATCTGAGAAGTATTTGTTGCGGGTATGAAGACGTTCAGGTGTTCTGCCAGGCTGATGTCGTTCTCTCGGCTGCGGTAGATATTGAATCCCGATACACCCGTTTCACTCTGGGTAACCCATTGCACCACAACCTGATTTGAGGCATTGAATTGCACCAGGAAGGAGCTAAGTTCCACAGGAAGGGTTCCACCATCTTCCCGGCCAATTGTAAAGGTGCCTTTGGCCCCAAAGCCGCTGTTCAGGGTTACTGTAATCTCACGTGGGCTTGCATCTGACCATGAGGTAGTGGTGAGCTTCGTTCCACCTTGGTAAACTGCAGGTTGGTCGTCATTTGTCCATGCATAGTATGAGTCATCTGTGTCTGACCAGTAGAAAGTAGCCACTTTGTCGTTGGTATAGGTTCCGGTAATCACCCACTGGCGATTAACCCGGTAGGGGAATAGATCCGGAGTAGTCATGGTTATGGACCAGCCATTGATGGTGTAACCAGTTTCGGGGAACCGCAGGCGATTGTAATCTTGCGATTCATAGCCATCAACGTAATCTGTATTTGCGCTAATAATATCTCCGTTGATCTGATACAAAATGCCATTGATCGTGATGGGGCCGGTAAAGGTAAGCCCCGCTGCATTGTTCAGAGTAAAATCGTCTGCGGTATCAATGGCATTGCCGGTTTCTTGAGCAGAAGTTCCGTTGAAAGTATAATTGGCCGTATCATCCAGGGTCAAGGTTCCGGTTACTTGGATGCAGCCGGTGGAAGCGGTGGTGGAAACTCCACCCACATTCTGGGTTTCCAAGTAAGCTCCGGCTCCCAGTGTAAAAGAGCCGCTACCGGAAAGTATGCCATCACCCAATGTAATAAAAGTGCCATCCACCGTCACATCTGTTCCAGTGCCGTCATTGACCTCGAACGTAATACCTTCATTGATAATCAGCTCACCTCCGGAATTAACGGTCAACTGGTCGGCAGTAGCGTCTGCCGTAACGGTAACGGCATGGGTATTGCGGATCAGAATGCCCATGGAAAGTTCATCAGGAGCCATGTTGGCGGCTGACCAATTTGTATTATCAGGGGATGATTCCCAGATATCAGGATCGTCCCAATGGCCGGAAGATATGGTGCGATAATAGTAATTGGGATACATCCAGGCATTGTCGTAGTCTGTATAGGAACCGCCTGCCAGGCCGTAGTGGTTTTGCAGGGTTATGTCACCCGCATCCGGATACTCAGAATTCGTTACTGATCTCATCAGCGTTCCATCGCGGTAGAACTTCAGGTCATTGCCAAAGGCTGCGAAAGCACCCCTGTACCATTGGTCAACGGTTGGCACAATTCCATCTCCAGTGGATCCACCTATGAAAGTCCAACCATAGAAAGGAGGTCTGTGAATGGATTGTCCTTCTCCATCACGTTGGTCGCTACGAGATTTGTAGCCTCTGCCGGCTACCACTGTCCCTGTGCTGTATTCAAACTTGCTGCGGATACTTACTTCGCTGATGGCGTCATCGCCAACTCGATAACGGTATTCCACAATGTTATTCTGGAAACCGTTGTAACCTGGGTAGGAACCGATCACCGAATGGC
>CAZGWB010000046.1:0-21555 GCA_964529335.1 uncultured Candidatus Cloacimonas sp. | reverse complement strand
ACCACTTTGTGCTTGACAGTCTCAAGCCAAAGAAGAGATGGCTTATCAGCATGAAAGAAAACACCAGGCAGAAAGAGCCCAAGCGGACAAACAGCCTGATCCGCAGGGCATATCGCACCTCGATTGCGGAAGGCATCTTTGCCCAGGTTTATGGAAACCTGGCCCAGATCGGCTCGTCCTTCATCACCAAACTAATGGTGATCCTGGGTGCTTCGCCTATGCATTATAGCCTCCTAAGTGCCTTTGGCCAGGTTTCAGCGGTCTGGCAGCCTTTGGGATTTGCCCTCACCCACAAGCTGAAGACGCGGAAAATGGCCTGCGTTTGGATAACCGCGGCAGGCAGATTTTTGACCCTGTTTTTAGGCTTGGCCTTGCTTTTCCGGATACCTCAGCAAGGGATAATCTACGTGCTGGCCTTGATGTTTTTCAGTGCAGGACTGCAAGCCATGGGTGCGAATCTCTGGATAGCCTGGATCAGCGATTTGATCCCGCTTTCGATCCGTGGCAGGTTCTTTTCACGCCGCAACCAGATACTGCTTTCCATTGGCCTGGCGGTTAGCTATGTGCTTAGTTTTCACGTGGATCTTTTTGATGGGGCCAAAGGTGGCTTCAAGCAGTTCTACATCGATTTTCTGGGGGCTGGCAGCTTCTTCGAGCCACAGAATCAAGCCTGGTTTCTGGCTGGGGTCTATGTATTTGCCACCCTGGTCGGGCTTTTTGGCTTGCTCATCCTGGCCCGGCAACCTGAACGTCCTCTGCGTCACCACGAAACCCAAGGCTTGCTATCCCGCTACCGGGAACCCTTTGGGGACAAGAACTTCAGGCTTTTGCTGGTCTTTGGTATCTGGTGGATGCTGGCAGTTGGGGTGGGCAGCCCCTTCTGGGGGCCATATATGCTGAAAAAGCTTAGTATGAGCCTGTTTGAGATGCAGCTCTACGGCACTCTGCATACAGCAGCATCGCTGTTGTCATTTAACTTTTGGGGACGCTTCATCGACCGCTTTGGCAACAAAAGCGCTATGAAAATCTGCGTTGCGTTGGGCGGATTGAACCCCATGTTCTGGCTGTTTACCAGTGCTGGCAACTATGATATCCTCTGGCTGGAGGGGGCGATCTCAGGTTTTATGTGGGCTGGAACGGGGATCATAACCACGAATTTCGTTCTCTCCATTGCCATAAGAGGTAAAGAACAGGTATATTCGGGACTCTATGCAGCTCTCACCGGAACCGCCATGATGCTCTCCACTCTGGCTTCGGGGGTGTTTTATCCCAGTTCGCTGGATTTGGGATTCGGACTGCTGGAACCGGAGCAGGTAACCTTCGGGATTGGGGGTATCATGCGCTGGCTTAGCTTTATCCCGCTGTTTTTCGTAGTTGAACGGCGCAGCACACCCTTGCGCAAAGCCCTGGCCGCTTCGCTGCTTTATGTGAAGCAAAGAGTTATCTGCCACTGGCAAGAGCTGGTGAAAAAAGGATAAAACGCCTGCTTGAAGGTTGCTTGCTACTCACAGGATTTATGGTTATAACGAGCGCAAACAGGATAACCGTTCAGATGCAGGCTCTCTTTCCGATGAGACGTAGATTCTCCTTTCGCAATAAGGCCTGCAGCTTCATGAAGTATATTTTGATTGACAAAAAAAGCCTCTTCAAGGTTTATCCTCTAATTGCCAATAAATTTCTAAGCACATCTGCTGCAGCCCTTTTCTGATAGAATACTTTTCAGCATTTCGACAAAAATGGTTTGCGGCTTTGTGAGATACATTAAGGAGAACCAAAATGGCCGTCCCGAAAAGAAAGACATCCAAGACCCGCAGAGATAAACGCAGAACCCACGATGCCCTTACTGCGCCAAGCTTTACCACCTGCAGCAAATGCGGGGAAAGCAGCCGCGCCCATCACATTTGCGATAACTGCGGCACCTATAACGGTAAGCAGATTTTAGCCGCCAAGGAGTAAGGTGCGAGTAGCCGTCGATGCTTTCGGAAGCGACAATGCGCCGTTTCCGGAAATTGAAGGCGCCGTTCTTGCCATCAAGGAAGACCTTTGCAGCGAAGTAATCCTGGTTGGGGACGAAGCGGTTATTACCCGCGAACTGGGTAAATACTACTATCCACCCTCCAGGATCAGCGTAGTTCATGCCAGCGAGCGGATCGAAATGGGTGATTCCGCTTCCTCGGCGGTTCGCAGCAAGAAGGATTCTTCCCTGGTAAAAACGGTCGAATTGCATCAACAGGGAAAAGCCGATGTAGCCGTCAGCGCTGGCAATACAGGTGCCGTAATGGCATCCTCGCTATTGGTTTATGGGCGCATCAAGAATGTGTTGCGTCCTGCCATCGCAGTGGTTTTTCCCACCCAAGAAGGCCACGAAATACTGCTGGACATGGGCGCAAATGTAGATTGCAGCGCTGAGAACCTACTGCAATTCGCCAAGCTGGGAAGCCTCTATTTCCAATATTTCTTCCATACCGACCGCCCTAAGGTTTCGCTGTTGAACATCGGCGAAGAAAGCGCCAAGGGCAATGCCATCACCAAAGCGGCTTATCAGCTTCTGCAAGAAGCGAAAGACCTCAATTTTACCGGAAATATCGAAGGAAAAGATATCATTCGCGGCATAACGGACGTGATCGTATGCGACGGCTTTGTAGGCAACATCGTGCTGAAAACCGTTGAGGGAGTTGGCTTTTCCATGTTTGAGATCCTGAAAGAACAGATAAACAAGGACTGGATCGCGAAATTTGGTGCCATGCTGTCCTATCCGGTTTATACTTATTTAAAGAAGAAGCTGGATCACACCGAATATGGCGGTGCGCTTCTGGTTGGTCTGAATGGAATATCCGTGGTTTCGCATGGCCGTAGCAATGCCAAAGCCATCAAAAATGCCATCCGCTTTGCCGACCGGATTGCCACTTCCGGCTTTGTGAACCACGCCAAAGACTACTTTGAGAGGTTGTAAACCATGCTGAGTTATCATGCCAAGTTTTCCGCCTTTGGCAGCCACGCTCCCAAAAAGATATTGAACAACTTCGATCTGGAAAAGATCGTTGATACCACCGACGAGTGGATCAGAACCCGCACCGGGATGTTTGAGCGGCACATCGCTTCCGAAAGTGAAGCTGCCAGCGATCTGGCCTTTCAGGCGGCTACTAACTGCATAGAAAGCTCAAACGTAAAATACAAGGATATTGATCAGATAATTGTAGCCACCATCTCAGGAGATCATCCCTTTCCTTCCACCGCCTGCATCCTGCAAAAAAAACTGGGACTGAAAAACATCCCCGCTTTTGACGTATCCGCTGGCTGCACGGGCTTCGTTTATGCCATCGATATTGCCCGGCAATATGTGGAGAACGGCATTGCCCAGAATATTCTGGTGGTGGGCGTGGAGATCCTTACCAAGATCACAAACTGGAAAGACCGCAATACCTGCGTGCTGTTTGGCGATGGAGCCGGAGCTACGATCGTGAGCCGGGCTGAAGCCAGCGATATTTCCAGGATAATCGACACCAAAATAGATGCCGACGGCAGCCAAGGAGAATACCTGATCCAGCAAGCCGGCGGTTCCAGGATGCCGGCCAGCCATGAGTCGGTGGACAAGAACCTGCATACGGTTTACATGGAAGGCAACCGCATCTTCAAGAACGCCATAAAAAGCATGTTTGCCTCTTCGGACGAACTGCTGCGCCGCAACAACCTAAGCGTTTCCGACGTGGACTGGATCATTCCTCACCAGGCAAATCTGCGCATTATCGAAGGCCTGGCCGAAAAAATGAAAGTTTCCCTTAGCAAGGTGATAATAAACATAGAAAAGTATGGCAATACCTCTTCGGCCACCATTCCTTTGGCTACCGACGAGGCAATCCGCAATAAAAAAATCCGCCGGGGAGACATAATACTGCTAACCTCTTTTGGCGCTGGACTTACCTGGGGCAGCATTCTGGCACGTTATTGAGCGAGGTATCTTTTTTTATGATGAAAACTGCTTTTGTTTTTCCCGGACAGGGAGCCCAATACATCGGCATGGCCACCGACTTTTTGCAGAGCAATCCAAACCTCTTACAGATTTTGGACAGCTTTGACAGCGATCATAAGACAAACCTGAAACAGGTAATGAACGAAGGCCCGGAAGAAAACCTGAAGCAAACTAGCTATACCCAACCGGCAATCCTCTTTCACAGCATTGCAGCCCTAACCCGTTTTAGAGAGCATAGCAAGGTTCAGGCCGATTTCGTAGCCGGCCATTCCCTGGGAGAATTCAGTGCTTTGGTCGCCAGCGGAATGCTGTCTTTTACCGATGCCATGCATCTGGTTCACAAACGCGGCGAATATATGATAAAAGCCAATGCCGGAGTCCCTTTTGCCATGAGTGCCATCATAGGGCTGGATGCTTCTGCGGTCATCGAGATCTGCAACGAAGCTTCCTCAGCCGGTTTGGTGCAAGCGGTGAACTTCAATACTCCCATCCAAACTGTCATTTCAGGAACCGCGGAGGGTGTGGCTGCGGCTGGAGAACTGGCCAAGGCCAAAGGTGCCAAACGGGTTTTACCGCTGGTGGTAGGCGGTCCTTTTCACACCCCTCTCATCGCGCAAGCCAGTTTGTGGCTATATGAAGAGATGAAAGCAATCACCTTCCACGATGGCAGTATTCCCATTGTTTCCAATCTGGATGCCCTGCCCTGCGCCGATGGCCTAATGCAGCGTGAGAAACTTGCCAAGCAGATCATATCTCCGGTGCGTTGGGTGGCCTGTGTGGAATTTATGATCGCCAACGGCGTTAGCCGATTCATCGAATTTGGACCCCAAAAGGTTTTGGCGGGCATGATAAAGAACATCAACAAAGATGTGGAAGTTTTTTCCATTGACAAAATAGAAGATGTGGACGCTGTTGTGTCTATCACAGGTTAATGCACCCAGAACTTGAATAGCGTTCACGGAGAAGACATGAAATATAACCTAAACGGACAAGTAGTAGTGATTACCGGTGCTGCCAGGGGCATAGGCTATGCAATAGCCGAAGCCTTTGCCAAGGCCGAAGCTACCGTGATCATCATAGATATCGCCGCTGAATTGGTGGATAAAGCCGTAAGCAGCTTGAGGGCAATTACAGACAAGGCCTTTGGTTATGCCGGTAACGTAGTGGACGGCCAGGGCATTGAAGCCATTTTTGCCGAAATCGTTACCACGCATGGCAAAATTGACTGCCTGATCAACAATGCCGGAGTTACCCGCGACAACCTGTTGCTGCGTATGAAGGAAGAAGAATGGAGCCTGGTTATGGACATCAACCTGAAAGGCAGCTTCATTTGCACTCAAAAAGCCTTCAAACACATGATGAAAACCCGTAAAGGCAGCATTATAAACATTTCCAGTGTAATCGGACTGATGGGCAATGCCGGTCAGGCAAATTATGCAGCTTCCAAAGGCGGTCTGATCGCCTTTACCAAAAGCTGTGCCAAGGAATTTGCCAGCCGCAACATCCGCGTTAACGCCATCGCTCCCGGCTTCATCGAAACCGAGATGACCGCCACTTTGAGCCCCGAAATCAGGGCTGAATACGCCAAGGTGATACCCTTGCAAAAGATGGGTAGCCCGGCCGACGTGGCCAAACTCTGCCTCTTCCTGGCCTCAAGTGAGTCCGAATACATTACCGGGCAAACCGTGGCTGTGGATGGCGGACTAACCATGCATTAATCCCAAAACAAGATAAATAGACTCACTTCAATAACATAGGAGGAACAATGGATATTGAAGCCAAAGTAAAACAGATAGTCATGGACAAGCTGGGTGTAGAAGAAGCCCAGATCGTTCCCGAAGCCAATTTCATCGAAGACCTGCGTGCCGATTCACTCGACACCGTGGAACTCGTGATGGCTTTCGAAGATGAATTCGGTCTTACCATTCCGGATGAAGATCAGGAAAGACTGCGCACAGTTGGCCAGGCCATCGATTACCTGAAGGAAAAACTGGGTTAATATACCCATTCCCCCAAGAAAGTGGATCAATCCTGATAGCTTGATAGGTATCAGGATTGAATCCACGCTTTCCTTGCCTTTCTCTGAACTATGGTTTTTCCGTATTTCAGACAAATGCAAGCCCAAAGAGAACAAACCAAGATGAGGTTTTTATGTCTAAGAAAAGAGTTGTTATCACTGGTATCGGAGCCATTACTCCCGTAGGCCACAATGTTCAACAAACCTGGCAAAGCCTGATAAACGGCGTTTGCGGGGTGGGAATCATTTCCAGATTCGACGCCACAGGCCTGCCTGTTCAGATTGCCGCAGAGGTTAAAAACTACAATCCTGAAGAGCACTTTGACCACAAAGAAGTAAAAAAACTGGATTTATATACACAGTTTGCCATGATCGCAGCCCGTGAAGCCGTGCAGGATGCCGGGCTGACCGAGGGAAAATTTGATCCCGACCGAGTTGGTGTGATTACTGGAGCCGGAATTGGTGGAATCCTTACCTTCGAGGAAGAATGCGTAAAGTGCCATACACAGGGGCCGCGCAGGATCAGTCCTTTCTTTATTCCCAAAATGATCGGCAATATTGCGGCAGCTCATATCAGTATCGAGCATAACTTCAAAGGGATCAATTTTAACGTAATGAGCGCTTGCGCCAGTGCCAATCATGCCTTGGGAACTGCCATGCGCGCCATTCAATACGGCGATGCGGATATCGTGGTCAGTGGTGGAACCGAAGCTGCGGTAACGCCGTTGGCCGTAGGTGGTTTTTCTTCAATGCGAGCCCTTTCCACCCGCAACGACGCTCCTGAAAAGGCTTCCAGACCCTTCGACGCCGAGCGTGACGGCTTTGTGATGAGCGAAGGCGCTGCCATCCTGGTTTTGGAAGAACTGGAACACGCCAAAGCCCGCGGTGCCAAGATCTACGCCGAAATAGCAGGCTATGGCGCCACTGGAGACGCCTACCACATAACCGCCCCCACCGAAAACGGCGAAGGCAGTTCCAGAGCCATGCAAATGGCGCTAAAAGATGCCGGACTGAAGCCCGAAGACATTGACTACATCAATGCTCATGGAACCTCCACACCCTTGAACGACAAGGGCGAAACAATGTCCATCAAGAACACCTTTGGGGAATACGCCTACAAGCTGAAAGTGAATTCCACCAAGAGCATGGTTGGTCATATGCTGGGCGCAGCAGCAGGAATCGAAGCAATCGTATGTGTAAAAACCATAGAATCCGGAATCATCCATCCAACCTTAAATCTCACTCATCCCGATCCGGATTGCGACTTGGATTACACACCGCATAATGCCGTGAAGCAAACCGTAAACACTGCTCTATCAAACTCCCTTGGTTTTGGGGGTCATAACTCCGCGATAATAATCAAGCGTTTTGCCTGATTCCCTGTTCTAAGCCTTTATGATGGAGAAGCAGATGAAATCGATCATCTCCCGCATCGTAGATTATTTTAACGGGAAAAAGATCAGCGAGCAGTATCCCAAATGGGAAAAAAGCCTCGTTCAGCTTCAAAAACGCCTTGATTACAGCTTCCATGATCCCACCCTGCTGCATGCCGCTTTAACTCATAAATCATATCTCCGCAGGCGCTACGACGATCATAAGGTGCCATCTCCCTTTGAGCGGATGGAGTTTCTGGGTGATTCGATCCTGGGTTTTATCGTAAGCAAAGAGCTCTTTACCCGCCATCCCGATGAACAGGAAGGCAAGCTTTCCAAACTGAAATCCAAGATCGTTTCCGAAACCTACCTCACCCTGAAGGCAAATGCCATCGACCTTGGCAAATATGTGCTGCTGAGCCCGGAAGAACAGCAATCGGGTGGAGCTGCCAAAGCCTCCATCCTTTCGGATACCATGGAAGCCATGATCTGCGCCATCTACCTGGACAGCGGTATTGCCGCAGCCGGGAGGTTCATCCGTCAGCACATCCTGGTGGACTACGAAACCACCGTCACCCGTGACGAACTGGTGAACTACAAAAGCATCCTGCAAGAATATATGCAAAGCAAAAACCAGGAACCACCCCGCTATGTAACTATTGCCGAAGAAGGGCCGGAACACAATAAAACCTTTGTGGTGGAAGTGCGTCAGGGTAATAAACTGCTTGGAACCGGCAAGGGCAGCACCAAAAAAAACGCGCATCAGGAAGCAGCCAGACTGGCCTGCCAAAAACTGGGGGTATGATCATCGGACTAAGCAAAGAAAATAATGGGAACACGGATTTTACGGATTTTACGGATCAACACGGATTTGTTTTTTAGCCGCCGAGAATGCCGAAAGCACCGAATTATATTCAGTAACTGAAGAAAGCTTATTAACATAATCGCAAATGCATTTTAGTATAAGTTCTTGTTTCACTTTTCCACTTTTTCACTTTTACACTTTTAACCCTTTTCTCTTTTTCCCTTTTTCATCTCTCCGTCAAGATGACGGAGCCATCCTTTTCAGCAAACTCATCCATATCATACCGGAGTCATACCGTATGCTCATCCGGTATGACTCCGGTATGACTCCCTTATATGCCCTTGGGAATTGTACTCTGTTTCGCTATTTCACTTTTCCACCTTTTAGCTATCCTACCTTCCAACCATGAGAAAGCTGATCTTCCCCGTGTTTATTCCGATGCACGGCTGTGCTCAGCGTTGCATCTATTGCGATCAAGGCAAGATCAGCGGAGCAGGAGAATTGCAAACCCAAGCTCAGCTTGCTCTGGCCAAGGAATTTATCCAAAGGCATCCTGGTGAGGACAAAGAAATTGCCTTCTATGGCGGCAGTTTCACCGCCTTGAGCCTGGAAAAGCAACAAAGCCTGGCTGAAGAAATCTTGGCGGTTGCCGACAGCCAAACCAGCCTCAGGATATCCACTCATCCGCTGCATATAAGCACAGCAGTTTTGGATAACTGCCGTAAGCTGAGGATAAGCTGCATCGAACTGGGAATCCAAGATTTCAGCTCGCTGGTTTTGGAATCCAGCGGTCGCGCTTATGACCGGGAAACAGCCATAAATGCATGCATCTTGGTAAAACAACACAGTTTCACCTTGGGCGTTCAATTGATGCCTGGTTTGCCGGGAAGCTCCCCGGATACGATAAAGGAGAACAGGCTTGCCTTGATACAAGTAAAGCCGCATTATCTGAGGCTTTATCCTCTTATCGTAATCAAGGGCACTCCTCTCGAAGAGCTATACCGCGAGGGGAAATACCTTCCCTTGGAGCTTGAGGCAGCGGTTGAACTCTGCGCCGACTATACAGAGCTATGCGAAGCCGAAAAAATCAGCCTGATCAAAGCCGGGCTGCCCTCTAATCTGGACTCCACCGAAGTAATTGCCGGACCCTGGCACCCCGCTTTTGGCGAGCTTGTTAAAGCTGAACTGCTGGTGAGAAAGGTATTGAAGGACAGCCAGGACGGCCTGGAAATAAAACTCGACAAAAAGCAGCGGGCTTTGATAATGGCACACAGTGGCAGATACCAAGCAATTCTGCAAAAAAGGCTCGAAAATTGCTGTAAGAATCCTGAACAGACGATGGTCTCGCTGCTGGCCAAGCCAATAAGGAGTCCCAAGCCTGTTCAAACTTGATTAATATGCAGAAAATGCATAGAAGGAAGCGCTGATGAAAAAGCTTTATCTTCTGATGATGGCAGTCATGATCCTGTTGGGAGCTTGCCAGATTAAAAATCCTGCAATGCCGAAATGGGATGTTGAACTCGACCTTCCCCTGATCAACGACAGGTTTTATGTATCTGATCTGGTGGATAGCAGCAATATTGCCATCGACAGCACCAATGTTTTAGTTATTACCGCCAATGGAAATGCCGAATCGGATGAATTCGGTCCACTTCCTTTTACACCCGGGGTAAACGTGGAAAACATTCCTGTCCCCGGAATTGGCCACGATCTCTTTCTTCCCTTTGTGGATGACGACGGAGAGGTGGAACCGGCCTATGCTAAAATTCATGCCGGATTGATCCGCACCAGGTTTACCAATGTGCACAGCAGCGTGCAGGAGCTAAAGCTGGTTTTTAATAATATCTTCACTTCTACTGGTGCCAACTTCAGCATCACCTATAACGGAGAAGCCGGCTGGGTAACCACAAATCTGGCAGGTCTGCATCTGGGTGAAGATGATACAAATCAGATCATCAGCGAATTACCCATTACCCTGGTGGTAAGCCCTGCCCTTCCCGAAGGCACTACGGCAGCTCAGTTCAGCATCCAGGCGAACTCAATGCTCCAATTTGCCGAATTCCGCGGTCGGCTGCATGATTTCTCCATGGCGATGGAATCCGGCCTGGGAGGCATCGATATCAGCTATCCCTATGGCATAGATCAGGCCGTTGCCCTGCAGGAAGCCTCACTGAAGGTTTATCTGAAAAACTATATTGGGTTCAACGCCATGTTCAGCGGCAGAATAAAAGCCCAGAATGAGGCAGGCGAAACCCGTTACATAGATATCTTGGACGATAACGGCAATAATTACTTCGCACCCGCCGCTTCCGGAGCCCAGCCGGGAGAGATAACCCTGGATTTTCACAATAATGTAAGCTACCTGCTGCAGATCATGCCCACCCACCTGGAAATGGTGGACGGTGTGTTGACCATTAACAGCGGTGAGGTGATCGGCGATGTGGAAATGACCGATCAGCTCTTCTGTGATTACCTCATCAATGCTCCCATGACCTTTATTTTTCATCAGCACGATATCGTTATCCGTGAAGAACAGGTGATCACTATCCCGGAAGAAAACCGTGAACGCATCCGCAAAAACGCAGTTTGGGCAAATCTGCAGTTGCAAGTGCAAAACATGCTGCCTATCGGAGCCAGAGCCAGATTGTATATAAGCACGATTCCGACCACAGTAAGCGACGAAGGCGTTATAGGCTTCAATGGCTTCATGGAGCAAATGAACCTTCAAAGCTCGGAAGTGAATCCCGGCTGGCAAAACCTGAATTTATCGATCGATGAAGAGGAAATGCAGATTCTTACCGCACCGACCATCTATTTGCGCTGGGTATTCAGCTTTGAGGAATCCAATGGGCCGGTGACAATCTATGCCGGATCTGCAGATTATATCCACGTAAAAGGCATGATGATCGCCAAACTGATCGTGGAGGACTAAAATGAAAGCCATTTTCTTAACCTGCTTCGCGATCCTGTTGCTCTGTATCCCACTTTCAGCTTTCAATACCGGCAAATCAATCCTCTTTGCCGATAGCTATATGCTGCGGGCAAATGGAGTGGAAGCCGCTTATTGGAATCCGGCAAACCTGGTGCGCCAGAAGCATATAGACTTTTGGGCTCCAGGCCTGAACATGGGAGTAAGCGTAACCAACAATGCCTTCGATCTGGACACCTATAACTTCATAGTTGGCCAGGAATATCTGGAAGACGCAGACAAACAATTGATTCTGAACAAGATAGATGGCAGTTTGCATACGGAGATGGAAGCTCAGATCAGCCTGTTTGGCTTTACTCTGGACAATATGTCCTTCTCCAGCGCTCTGCACGCCATGGGCAAGGTAGCTGTTTCCGAACGCTATCTGGAGCTTTTGCTGTATGGCAATACCGATTCGCTGTATGTTTTCGACAAAGGAACCACCGACGCCAATGGCATTAGCTATGTGGATTTCACTTTTGGAGCCGGGGGATTTGAGATCCCGGTTTTCCCAAGTGAATATCCAGCCCTGCGTGCCGGCTTTTCAGTTAGCGCTCTGGTGGGCGTGGCCAATGCCGATTTAAACAAGTTTTACGGCTACTTTCAATCCGGATGGGACGGCATAACCCTTCACCAAGACATCAATCTGCGCACCGGATTCGGCGGATATGGGCACAAGGCTCTGCTGGGTGCAGCCTGCGATCTGAGCCCCAATCTGCAGCTTGGCCTTACCCTGGATAACCTGTGGGGTAAGCTTACCTGGAGCGCCGTTGCAGAAGAACTGCGATACAGTGTAGTGGCCGATAGCGTTTACGCCGTGGATATCGATGACGATTTTTACGTAGTTAGCGACGACCGGGTTGCAATCGCAGATTATTCCACGGAATTACCTCCCGAGATCAGGATGGCAGCCCTGTGGAAGGAGCCGACCTACTCATTTTCCGCAGACTACGTTCAAGCCTTCAAGAATTCTGCTGCCACCAGCAAGGTTGGCCGCTTGTCCTTTGGAGCACAATTGCTACCCCTGCCGTTTTTGCCGCTGAATTTTGGTTTGGCACTGGGCAATGAAGCCTATCCCTGGCGCGCCAGCTATGGTTTGGGGCTGAAAAGCAAAGGCAGCGAATTCGGTTTCAGCGTGCAAAGCGTTGATTCCCTTTTCCCCGGCTATAAATCAAAAGGAGTGTCCTTCGGATCATACATCCGACTCTGGATCTGATGCTGAAATACGTTTTACCCGCTCTCTTCGCCCTGCTGATTGCAGGATATTATAATTACAAGACGCAGCCGGAAATTCCCGTTTTTCGGCGTTGGCTGCTATTTGCCCTTAGATTCGTGTCGCTTGTCATCCTGCTCACGCTGCTGCTGAATCCCATTTTGTATTACACGCAGCGCAAAACTCTGGCTCCCAAAGCGATTTTACTCCAGGATGTTTCTGCCAGTATGAACTTGAAACACGGCTCTACCCCCAAAGCCGCGGCTCTGAATCCACTGGCCGACAAACTGACCGGGAAGTTTCAAGAAGCAGGCTATGAACTGGAAACTTATCGCTTTGCGGCAGGATTGGAAGGCGAAAAAAGCGGTAGCCTGCTGGCCAAAACCTTGGACGATCTGGCCAAGGAAAAGAAACTGGGCAATCCTGCAGCCTTGATCCTGGTTTCAGATGGCTGGCTGAGAGATGCCTCTCTTGCTGCTGTTTCCCGGTTGGGCAGTCCTTTTTACGTGATTGCCGACAGCAGCGACAGCCCACTTCCCGATCTGGAGATTAGCTCGGTAGTCAGCAATCGCTATGCCTATCGGGGCGAACCAAATACGATCAGAGCGGAAATCATCTCTCACGATTACAATGGCCCCGTTCAGGCCAGACTGCTGGTTGGGAACAAGACTATTTCCACCCAAAACCTGAAACTGGAGGAAGGCAAAGCCCAAAGCCTGGATTTCAATCATCGCTTCAATAGCACTGGATTCTTTTCCTGGAAAGTGGAGCTAAGCCCCTTGAACAACGAAAGCCGGCTGAGTAATAACAGCTATCCCGGAGCAATAGAAGTTTTGGCCGACAAACAGAGGATTCTGCTGATCTCCGATAAACCGGCCTGGGACAATAAATTTACCCTGGATGCCATAGCCACCAATCCCCGCTGGCAAACCGAAAGCTATCTGAACCGCGATGGACGGCTATTCAGCGGAGAAACTCCGGTAACCCGGCTCTCTGCAGAAAACCTGGCTGCGATCGTGATCATCAATAATGGCAATCTGAAGCTGGACAGCGCTACCGCCAGCTTTGTTAACAACAGCTATGGCAAGGGAATCGGTTTGATGTTTCAGGGCTTGCCTGTATCTGAGCTGGCCTCCAGCCTGCCTTTGCAGCGTTCCAATATCCAGAGCTCATATCAGGGCTTTATAAATCCCACACCACAAGGAATGGCTTATCCAATGCTTAGCTCGCTGGCCGGCTCTGCCAAGGACCTGCCGCCTTTGGATTATTACTATGTAACTGCTTTGCCCGGAACAGAGATTCTGGCAACATTGAATAACCCACAGAATTCTCCTGCAATAGCTGTAAAAGACAGAGGAGGCAGCCGCTGTTTGGCCTTTGCCACCCTAAACCTCTGGCGCTGGCAATTGCAAAGCGGTGAAGAAGGATACACCAAGCTGATCAGCAGCAGCCTAACCTGGCTGAGCAACAAAAGCAGCAGCGCCTATAGTGCGATCTATAACAACAGCTATTTTTTGGGTGAGGAGATACGCATCCGATTGCGCAATGAAGACGAGATCCGCCAAAGCAAACTGGATGCCAATCCCCGGATCCGTATCCTGAATAAGAACAACAAAGAAGTAATGGCCGATTATATGACCAAGGACGGAGACGAATTCAGCTTCTCCGCCAATCTGAACGAACCGGGTACCTATAGCTTTGAGATCAGCGATAAAGAAAGCGGACAAAGCACCAAAGGCCGCTTTGAGCTTAGCGACAGCTCCCTGGAAAACCGTGACTTCGGTTACAACCTGCCCCTGCTATCCTGGCTGGCTAGCGAAACCAACGGAAAACTGCTGTACAGCAGCAATCTGAATGGCTTTTCTCCTTTGCCCGCCCAAGCCGAAGAACAGGTTTCACGCAAGGAAATCGCTTTGTATAAAAAGTGGTATTTCCTGTCTCTGTTTATCCTTGCTTTTTGTTTGGAGCTTTATTTCAGACGGCGTTGGGGATTGCTGTAGCGGCAAATCAAACTGGCAAACGGCTTTGCTGCAGCAATTGCTGAAAACGCAATTGGCTGGGAGTAGTTTCTTTGGGCTTAGGCGAAAAGGTAGCCTCAAATGCTTCTGCAGCAGTGGGATCCAGGCTATAGGCAGACGATTCGATAAATCTGCCCCTCTTTGAGCCCAGAGAATCCGGCACTAGCTCCAAAACAAGCAAGGCTGGTGAGATATATCCATCCCTGGTCAACAGACCATAGTTTTCTCCTGCCTGGAAACCGAACCTTTTGTAGTAATCAGGATCACCATAAATCACCACACTTTCGAAACCAAGCTTTTTTGCCAAGCCAAGGGTATGCCGGATCAAAGCTGAGCCAATTCCTTGATTCTGATACTCGGGCAAGACGCTTACCGGCCCAAAAGTACGAGTTGGGACAATTTCGTTATCGGCAACCTGGATCTTGGCCCGGGCATACATGATGTTGCCTACAAGCTTAGTTCCCAGAACTGCCACATAATCCAGCTCAGGAATAAAATCAGGGGATTTGCGAAGCATATGCGCCAGATAATGCTCGTCGCAGCCTGGCACATGAACATTCCAAAAAGCTTCCCGGGTAAGGTTTTCCACCTCTGAGAAGTCCTCTGGGCTTTCCAGCCTTAGTTCAAGCTTTTCCATTATCAGGGTTCTTGTCCTTTTTTACTGATCAGGGTTTCTTGTCCTCATAATCCGGGCTGCCAGCAGGATGGCATCGATTATCTGCTGATAGCCGGTGCAGCGGCAGATATTGCCTTTGATGGCAGCTCTGGCTTCATCTCTGCTGGGATCAGGATTTTCCAATAGAAAGGCATAAGCGGAAAGCACCATTCCAGGTGTGCAAAAGCCACACTGGATGGCTCCGGCGTCCACAAAGGCCTGCTGTACGGGATGCAAAGTGCCGTCTTTTGAGGTAAGCCCTTCTATGGTTAGGATATGCTTGTCTGCAACGTCCTTCAGGTGCAGCTTGCAGGAACGCAGAGCTTTGTTATCCACCAAAACTGTGCAGCTACCGCAAACCCCGATTTCACAGCCGATTTTAGTGCCTGTGAGGCCCAGATCTTCACGCAGCCAAGTGCTTAACTTCTTGTCGCCGAACTGAGGATCAAGCTCATAGGCAGAACCATTTACCCATATCTTCATCGTTTTTCTCCTCTGAGATGTTTCTGCACCTGTGGCGCTAAGGGCTGATTATAAAAGCGTTTTCCGGTTGCCCGGTAAAGCGCATTGGCAATCGCGGGAGCGGTGATCTCCAAAGTCGGTTCGCCAATGCCTTTGGCGCCAGAGGGGGAATTGGGATCGCGGTTTTCGATAAAAATGGCCGTCAAATCCGGAAGGTCTGTGCTGCGCAATACCCTGTAGTTATGATAGTTGCTCACCTGGGGAGTGCCTTCTGCCAAGGGGACCTGTTCATACAGGCCATAACCTGCTCCCATGGCCATACCACCATAAAACTGTCCTGCCAGCATGGCTGGATTAATCGCTTTTCCCAGGTCATGAGCAGCCACGATATTCAGCAGTGTGATCTGTCCGGTTTTGGGATTAACCTTCAGTTCCACGGCCTGACAGCCATAGACCCAGGTAAAATAGGCATTCCCCTGGCCAGTGTGCTCATCCCAACTAACCCTGGGAGCCTGAAACACTCCAAAGGCATAGGGATATATCTGATTTGCATAACACATCCGGATTGCATTGTTGTAATCCGCCACTTCCCTGTTATTGGAATCCAAAACTTTGCCCTTTTCATAGCGGCAGCCTGTGATTTTCAAAGCTGCCTGAACCCCTTCCACGATGCGCTCTTTCACGATTTTTGCGGCATTCACCGTAGCACCGCCACCCAGCAGGGTTCCCCGGGAGGCCACGGTTGTCCCCCCATCGGGGATATTGGAGGTGGAGGGGAAGCGATAGCGAATCAGCTCTTTGGGGATGCCCAGCTCCTCGGCTGCGATAATAATCATAGCGCTTTCCGAGCCCTGTCCGTTTTCATGGATTCCGGTTTCCAATAGCACACTGCCATCGGGCTGGATATTGATGATCGCACTGTTAAAGTCCGTCCCTTCAGCACCAAGGCTCATCCCTCGATAAGAAATCGCATAGCCGATGCCATACCATTCTTCTTTTTCCGGATCGCCATAACTGCATTTATGCTTTTTTTGCTCGTAGTCAATCTCCGTTAAAACCGTATCCATGGCTTGCTGCAAGGACACTGTATGAGTATCCAGAACCTGGCCGGTAATCGTGGTGCTGCCTTGGCGCACCATGTTTATCCGGCGGAATTCACTTTCGTCCAGGCCCAGCTTTTCCGAGGCGATTTCCACAAGCTGTTCGATGGCAAAATTCACCTGGGGCGAGCCAAAACCTCTGAATGCGCCAGCAAATATGTTGTTCGTATATACTCCAAAAACGTCGCAATGCACGTTTGGAACTTCGTAGCAACCGCAGCATTGCACCGTGGAACGCCAGGTAACCCAGGGCGTTACGCTGCAATAGGCACCACTGTCCGCCACCATGCGCACCTTTACCGAAACGATGTGCCCGTCTTTTTTCAGTCCCATGCGATACTGCAACTTATAGGGATGGCGTTTATAGCTTTCCCTGATGCTCATTTCACGGGTATAGGTAAGCTTAACCGGTTTCCCGGTCAGAAAAGCGCATAGCGCAGCCCTGGCGCAAACCAAAGCCGCGGTGTCGTCCTTGCCGCCAAATCCTCCGCCCATGGGAACGGTTTTCACCTCCACATCGCTTAGCTTGAAGCCCAGGGTGGAAGCCACGAATCTGCGGGTGCTAAAAGGATGTTGCATGCTTCCCAGCACTTCCATCACTCCGTCCGGCCTTTGGTGGCAGAGGGCGGATTCCGGTTCCAGGTAGGCATGCTCGACGCGGGATGTGTTAAACTCCTGTTCGATTATCAAATCCGCTTCCTGTTCGCCGCTTTCAATATCTCCAGTGCGAACGCAGTGGTAATTGCACACATTGCTGCCATGCTCGGGATTGATCAGAGGCGCATCCGGCTTCAAAGCTTCTTCCGGATCGTAAATTGCGGGCAGCTCTTCCAGTTCCAGCTTGATTAGCGGCAAGGCAGCCAGAGCCGTTTCCCGGTTTGAGGCCACCACCAAAGCCAGAACGTCTCCAGTGGAGCGGATGCGCCGGTTAACCAAGGTTGGATAATCCTTGATTATCTGGCCAAACTTAATATTGCCGGGAATGTTCTTGGCAGTATAAACTGCTATTACGCCTTCCAGCTTCAGGGCCTCAGAGTTATCCACGCTTATAAGCTTTGCACTGGCCACAGGCGCATGCAAAGGAGCTGCATGCAGCATTCCAGGAAGCGTGTAATCATCCGTATATTTGGCTTTCCCGCTTACCTTGGCAACAGCGTCGTTACGCCAGGCATCAGAAAATGGTTTCATGGATTCCTCCGCAGTTCATAGTGGCTCCAAAAATCCTGATAGGGATTGGGAGTTTCGCTGTAGGAAGGCAAAACCGGAACCGGCGCTCCCAATCGTTCGTGATGATACTTCTCAGGGTCTGGATTATACCCCATCAGATTTGCGGGCTTGGTTCCGATAAGCTCAAAAAGACTTTCGAAGCTCAGTTTTCCCTTATCCACCAGTTGTTCGGCCAGCAGAGAGAAAAGCGCTCCGCTACCTGCAATGCCCATAGGAGTATTTTGAGGTTTAAGGATTCCCTTGTCCTTGTCGGCTATCCCAAAAGCGCAATGATCGCTGGCAATGATATCAAAAACCCCATCCTGCAGCAATTCCACCAATTGTCCCCGGCTGTTTTCACTGCGCAGGGGTGGACTGCAGAGCCAGCGATGCCCTTGTGGATCGTTCAGAATGTCTTCATTCAATACCAGATAGTGTGGGGCTGTTTCACAGCTTATCCCTGCAAATTCGCTTTTTGCATCTCTGATCAGCAGCGCAGCCTGGGGGGTGGAAACGTGAACGATATGCACCGGGAACTTGTGTTTTATGGCCAGATCGAGCATTTTTTCCACAGCTCGAACCTCGGCCTTTTCAGGACGCCTCAGAGTGTGATCGATTGGCTTCTGAAAAGGATAACGGCTGCGATAAGCCTCGATCGTGGCATTATCTTCACAGTGCAAAAGCAGCCGTGGTTTGTGACTGCCAAGCTCATTCATCAGACCTTCGATGGCTTCGTAGCTTTGATAAAGCCCTTCTTTGCGATAGGTGGTATAGAGCTTCAGGTCTGTATCTTCAGCCAGCAGGGGAATAATCTTATCGGGATCCAACCCGGTGGGGGTAAGATGCCAAAACACCTTTCCATTAAATGCTTTGGAGCTTTCCCGCATTTGCGATAGTTTTTCCGCCAGAGGTTCGTCCGGACTTTCGGTAACGAATACTCCTACTGCTTCCAAACCGCTATGTTCATGCAAACGGTTGAAGCTGTGCCAATCGTCTGCCAGTTTGTGCCCGGCGATTGTTTCGCCGAGGTGAACGTGAAAATCGTAAATTCCGCAACTCATAAGCTAACCGCTCCCGGATCTTTCAGTCCATGCCCCGTAATCAGCAGCACCACAGATTCTCTATCTTTTATCCAGCCTTGCTCTCTGGCTTTTTGCAGCCCGGCCAGAGTGGCGGCTGAGGAAGGTTCGGCAAAAACTCCCCACTTGTTAGCCAAACCATGCTGGGCTTTCACAATCTCAGGCTCGCTCAGCCTGATGGCCTTGCCAGCGGTTTCCCTTAGTGCCAGAACCGCCCAATGCGCCAGGGCGGGAGTTTTCACACTGATGGAATCGGCCCGGGTTTGGGGGCTAGTCGCATCCCGGTAAACCCCGGTTTCCCAATAGCTGGTTATCGCATCGCTGCTTTCGGCCTGAACGCAGAGCAGCTTGGGCAGACGGTTGCATAGCCCGGCTCGCTGCAAATCCAAAAAGGCTTTATAAATTCCCGTCAGGATCACTCCGTCGCCAACCGGGATAACTATCCAGTCTGGAACTTTCTGGCCATTTTGCAGGAAGATTTCCAGCCCACCGCTCTTTTTTCCGTCCACGGTCAAGGGATGATAGCCGGTGTTTCGGCACAGGCATTTATGGTTATGGGTGTATTCCAGAGCCGCTTTAAAGGCATCGTCGTAAGACCCCTTCACCTTGTGAAGCGTTGCCCCATGAACCTGAATCTGAATCAGTTTGGCAGGAGGAGCGCTTGCAGGAGCGAAGATTACAGCTTTTTTGCCTACTGAGGCGGCCAGACAGGCCAATGACGAAGCGGCGTTTCCGGTGCTGGCCGCTACGATTTCGTTGATTCCCTTCTGAACCGCATCTGCCACAACCAGTTGAGAAGCGCGGTCTTTAAAGCTGCCACTGGGATTTTGGCTATCCAGCTTCAAGCTAAGATTTGAAGATTGGAGGGATGAAAGGCTGGCAGGTTTGTAGAGCGGCGTATTGCCAACCGGCAGAGGAGGATAGAACTTCGGATCAACCGCGCTGAAGAGCCGGATATCCGGCTTTCGAGCCCAGCTACGGGCAATCTTTTTATAGTCAAAAACCGCTTCCAAAACTCCTTTCAGAGGCATTCCCGGCTCATAGTCCCGGCTGCAATCCGGACACAGATAGTTCAGCTCTCCGGGGTCAAATTCCTTTCCGCATTCAATGCAGCGATAGGCGACAAGGTAGCTCTTCATTCATCCTTCTCCATTGCTTGCTCCCCCTGTTCCACTGCCCTGCCACGCCTTATCCTCTCCCATCCCATCCGCGAGGAGTCCGGGAGGATATGGGGTGGCTTCCGGGAGGAGTTCCAGTGGTAAGCAAGAGCGCATTTATTTCTTTCCCAATTCATAGACCAGGGCGGCATAAAAGGCTGCTGCCTTGGTTAGATGATCCACCGGACAGGCTTCATTGGGAGCATGAGCATAAACTTCGTTACCCGGCCCCATGCCGATGCAGGGAATGCCGAACATTCCGGCTATCGACACGCCATTGGTGGAAAAAGTCCATTTGTCGATGACCGGCCTGGTTTCGAGGGTTGCTTCATAGGCTTTGGCCGCACTTTGCACATAAGGTGAATCCAAGGGCGTCACCCAGGTTGGATAATACTTTTCGGTGGGATACACCAGACCGGTGAAGGCAGCCTCGTTGTAGGTAAGCACTTCTATCTCGGCTTCCGGATGCCCCGCCAGACGACAGGCTTCTTTCACCTCCGCCACCGCGCTGTCCTTGGTTTCACCCCAGGTTAACCTGCGGTCAAGATGGATTCGGGCACTATCCGGAACAGCGCATTGGCTGGGGCCGGTGAAATAGACCTCCGTAACGCAAACGCTGCCCTTGCCCAGGAATTCGTCGAAATGCAGCCTTTCGTGCAGCTTTTCGATTTCCAGGGCAATGCGGCTGATCTTGTAGATGGCGTTATCTCCGCGTTCGGGTGCTGAGCCGTGGCAGGACAAGCCTTTCACATGAACCTGCATTTCCATGCGGCCGCGATGCCCACGATAGATATTCAGGTTGGTAGGCTCTGTGATTACCACCAATTCCGGCTTGATCTCACCTTCTTTCAGGATATACTGCCAGCAAAGCCCGTCGCAATCCTCTTCCATCACCGTGCCCGTGAAATAGACGCTGAACTGCTCGCCTATCCCAAGGTCTTTGATGATCCTGGCAGCGGTGAGCATACTGGCCATGCCGCCTTCCTGATCCACGGTTCCTCGCCCCCAAACCTTGCCATCCTTCACATGTGCGTCGAAGGGATCAAAATCCCACAAACTGAGGTCACCGGGATAAACGGTATCGATATGGGCATCGAAAGCGATTACTCTGGGGCCATTGCCAATGCGGCCAATCACGTTTCCCAGGGGATCGATATAGGCCTCGTCCATACTAATGGCCTGCATTTCCTTTAGGATACATTCCACCACTTCCTTTTCTTTGGTGGAAAAGGCTGGAATGCGCACCATATCCATCAGAAACCTGGTGCTGGTTTCTTCGTAAGCTTTGGCTTTCGCCATGATTTCTTTATACATGAGAGAACTCCTTGATTTTTTTATTTAACTATGGTGATGTTCTGGGGCATGGGATGCCAATCCTGCCCTGGATAGCGGGTTTTGATTCGTAGATTGGAGATAACGCAGGGATTTTCTTTTCAACACAGAGAAAAGCAGAGCTGAGCAGAGAAAAGCAGAGGAATGTTTGAAAAACAAAGATGCAGATTTGATTCATATCAGAAGGAACCGAAATGCTC
>CAZGWB010000045.1:0-21653 GCA_964529335.1 uncultured Candidatus Cloacimonas sp. | reverse complement strand
CCGGCTGAGATCAAAGAAAAGCTGGAAGCTTGTTTCAAGTAGAAGGAGGAAAAAATGGAAGTTATAGCAACCCGCCCCGAATCACTCACCAAAACCCCCTTCACCTATTGCCCCGGATGCCTGCATGGTGTGGCTCACCGCCTGATCGCAGAAGCAATCCAGGAATTTGGGCTTACCAACAAAATGACCGGCGTTGCCCCAGTCGGCTGCTCGGTTTTCGCCTATAAATTCTTCAATTTCGACATGGCTCAAGCTGCTCATGGACGTGCCCCAGCAGTTGCCACCGGCATGAAAAGAGCTCGTCCAGATATGCATGTATTTACCTATCAGGGAGATGGCGACCTTGCTGCGATCGGAACCGCTGAAATAGTCCACGCAGCCAATCGTGGTGAGAAGATCAGCGTTTTCTTCGTAAATAACGCCATCTATGGCATGACCGGCGGGCAAATGGCCCCCACCACCCTGCCAGAAATGAAAACCACCACCAGTCCTTACGGACGTAAAACAGACGATATCGGATTCCCTATCAGGGTAAGCGAACTGCTGGCCACCCTGGTTGCGCCCTATTATATAGAAAGGGTATCGCTGCTAAGTCCTGCAGACATTTTGAAAGCAAAAAAAGCAGTAACCAAAGCAATTCAATACAACAGCGAAAACCGTGGATTCACTTTCGTGGAGTTGATCAGCACCTGCCCCACCAACTGGGGCATTGATCCCATCAAATCCCGCGAATGGGCCAAGGAAAACATGCTGCCATTCTTCAAACCAGGAGTTTTCCGCGACAAAGGCGAAGGAGTGGAATAATGAAAACTGAAATGATCTGTGCCGGATTTGGCGGTCAGGGAGTTCTGACCATTGGAAAATTCATCGCCATAGCTGGAATGGAAGAAGGAAAGAACGTTTCCTGGCTCCCCTCCTACGGACCTGAAATGCGGGGTGGGACGGCCAACGTTTCCACCGTGGTAGCCGATGAACCCATCGCCTCACCCATCGTAAGCTTCCCCGATGTTTTGGTAGCCCTTAATCAACCTTCCATAGACAAGTTTGCCCCCTCTGTGCGCAGTGGAGGTGTTGTAGTTATGAACACCAATATGTGCCCCAGAGGTTGCCAACGCACTGATATCCAGTTGGTCGCTGCTCCGATGAGCGACATTGCTACTGAAATTGGCAGCATGATGGTTTTGAATATGCTCGCCATTGGCATCGTGATCGGCAAGACCGGCATCATAAAATATGAAACCCTGGAAGGCGATCTGACTGCCTTTTTGAAAGCGAAAAATCCTGATCTGTTGGAGAAAAACCTCACCGCCATCAAACGCGGAATAGAAATCGGCAGACAATAACCCAGATATTTCTGCAGTATTACGGTCTGTCCGGTAACTTGTCGCGAACAGACCGTTTTTTTGCAAGAGGAGAAAACATGGAAAACAATAATCTGGTTACCATCGCCAGCTATGCCAATCCCTTTGAAGCGGAACTGGCGAAAAGCCTATTGGAAGACTATGGATTTGAAGTGGTTCTGCAAAACGAGCGTATCATGAGCATTTATCCATCCATCGCTGGTGATATGTATATGATTCAGCTACAGGTTTCAGAAAGCAGAGAAGAAGAAGCCAAACGGATAATTACCGATCTGGAAGATACAGACTATGTTTCACGCATCCTTAGCCAGGAAAACGCTCTTTTGGAAGGTCATTTTAGCCTTACTTCCGGTAAACACAGCAATCGCTATATCGAGAAAATCAAGGTTCTGCAAAATCCGCATGCCGCCCACGACCTATGCAAACGTCTGGCATCCCGACTGGAAGATTATGAGTTTGATTGTGTGGTCGGGCCTGCTTACGGAGGTATCGTGCTGGCTTTCGAAACAGCTTATCTGTTGGGTAAGGATTTTATCTTCACACAGAGAAAAGATGACAGGATGACCATCCGCAGCGGATTTGACCTCAGCCGGGTGAAAAAAGTAGCCATTATAGAAGACATCCTTACCACTGGCGGCAGTGTAAACGAAGTAATCCAATGCTTGGCAGACGCAGGACTAGAAGTGAGTGTAATCGGCGTCCTGGTGGATAGAAGCGGTGGCAAGATCCAGTTTTCCGCCCCGCTGGAAAGCTTGCTAAACCTGGAAATTCCCACCTGGAACGCAGATGAATGCGAGCTATGTAAACAAGGTATCCCCCTTAACAAGCCGGGCAGCAGCGACAAGAAAATCTGAAATGCATAATGCAATGCCTTGAGATAATATCTTTCTCTGCCACAGAAGTGCAGCAGATTTGTGCAGCCGCTCATTTTTTACAGAACAGCCTGCAGATCAGATTCCGATGTCCGGAAGACCTTGTGCGTCAGCTTCAGAAAGCCTTTGATCCGCTGACTGATAAGTTCTTATGGACTGACAGGAAGCATGCTGAGAGACATGTAGAGGCCAAGAATACAGCCTTAACTCTACACACCTGGGAACCCCTGGCAGTAAGGAAGACCAAAGCTCAAAACGTGATCAATTGCTTTGCCAGCCTGGAATCTTTTTTTCGATATACTCAGCTTGGCAACTCGGTTGAAACCACCCTGATATTACATCCTCAGTGTAAAATCCTGCTCTATCCAAAGGACGGCGAGCATACATGGAAACTGCTTAAGAATAATATTCCCTGCTGTTTGCGAGATGAAAAGGATTTACCCACTGGATTGCATAAAGAAGCGGTGTGTCATAATAGCTTCAGGTCTTTTCTTGCCGAAAAAAGTGGTTCCAACGTTCTTCTAACTAATAATCTTGGCCTGCTAAGCGCTTGTCTGATGCAGGATAGTGGGAATTGGGCGGCGTATCACACAGAATCGCAATGCTACAATCTATTGGCTGATTACCGCAGCGACCTCAGCAAAGCTCTTCTACAAACTCTGAAAGTTCCCAAGGCGGAGGAAGCCCTGAAAGACAGAAACGATCTCGAGCTATTCCAAAGCCTGATGCAACTACAGGATGATTCATATTCCTTCTTTGCAGAGCACTACGACGATTATATGTCGCATGTGAATTATGAACAGTGGATCGATAAAGTTTTATCCTGGCAAAAGCAGTATTCAGCCTTGCCTGTATCCAAGGTAATCGAATTGGCTTGCGGAACGGCCAATATCTCCACACGGCTGGTAAACCGCGGCTATGAAGTGGATGCCTGTGATCTGTCGGTTGCCATGCTGCAAGTTGCCAATCGAAAAGCTAATAAACCCCGGCTCTTTCAGGCTGGGTTAACCGACTCCCTGCCATATAGTAACTATTCGCTGGCCATCTGCATGTTCGACAGTCTGAATTATCTGCTAAAGACCAGCCAGATCAGCAAGATGCTGCAGGAGATTCATGCCAGCCTGGCTGAAGACGGTTTGCTGATCTTCGATATTTCCACCTTGAATAACAGCCAGGAGAATTTCGAAGACCTCTGTAACCTCCAAATGAGCGCAAATGGTTATCTTCTGCATCAGGCCTGGTTCCAGTCCCTCCAGATGTTGCAACGCTCCAGCCTGCACTATTTTAAAAAACAGGGCTTTGGCTATACCTTGCAGGTGGAACAGCACTCCCAGAGAGTGTATCGGGTAAGTGAATTGGTCGAATTGATCTCCCGCAGTCCGCTGAAGCTGGTGGCGATTCACTCCCTGAGCCAGAAAAGCAATCTCTATCCCCGTCATTTGCAATCCATTGATACTAAATATCCACGTTTGTTCTTCGTGCTGAGGAAAACCAGCCATGAGTAAGCTATACGAAAACGACCTTTCCTGGCTGCAAAGCAAGGGACCCTTTGCCGGACTGGATGAAGCCGGAAGGGGTGCTTTGGCCGGGCCAGTGGTGGTCGCAGCCGTGGTTTTGGATTATAACAGACCAATTGCCGGATTGAACGATTCCAAATTGCTGAGCCCAGCTATCAGAGCGGAGCTTTATGAACAGATAGTCGCCTCAGCCCTTGCTTATAGGATAGTAAAGATCAGTCCCAACTACATAGATCGCTTCAACATCCTGCAAGCAACCCTTTTGGGCTTCAGCAGCGCTTATAACAAGCTGGAACCCGGGGTTAAGAGCTGTTTGATAGACGGCAATCACCTTCCTCCAGACTTGAAGGATTGCGCCACGGCAGTAATCAAAGGTGATACCCTGCATGCCAGCATTGCCGCAGCGTCCATCCTGGCCAAGGTTTACCGGGATAGGCTGATGGTGGATTACGACATGGAATATCCTGAATACGGCTTTGCCGATCACAAAGGCTATGGAACACCGCATCACATCCGAATGATCCACAGCTTTGGCCTCTGCCCCATTCATAGGAAGAGCTTCCGGATCCCACCTGTAAGCAACCTGAATTGAGCTGATAAGATTTACTTGGGTAGATAAGAAAAGCTCTCATCCCCCTTTTATCGTTGAGTCTGGCCATAAGCTAAACAAAGACTATAGCATGGAGTGTGCTTCTTCGTGACCAATCCACAACGAATTCCTCGATCTCAGCCCTATCATACCGGAGTCATACCGGATGATCATCCGGTATGACTCCGGTATGATATAGTGATAAGGGGTAGCTCCGTCGTCTCTACGGAGATATGATTGGGGAGACAGGAAACTTACCAGAATGGAAATCCAGGCCGAAGAGATTTTGAAATAGCCATAGATGACTCCATTACATGGCTAATGCCGAAAACACTTGACGAATAGGCGGACTTCTGCGATTATGATAAATTACATTATGTATTGCAGGAGTATTACATGAGCTCTACACCACGCGGAGAACGCCTCATTATAGCTCTTATCGGCAAAAGAAATGCTGGTAAAAGCAGCTTGATAAATGCCCTAACCGGCCAGGAAATAGCCATTGTGTCGGAAGTTCCAGGAACCACCACCGACCCTGTGGACAAGCATTACGAGCTTTTACCCCTGGGCCCGGTCACCTTTTACGATACAGCCGGAGTGGACGATAGTGGAGAGCTGGGCCAGAAAAGAGTGAAAGCCACCCGCAAAATATTATACCGGGCCGATATTGTGATCTTTGTGAATGCCGGTGATAGCTTCGACGCTTCTGAACTGGAAATGCTGGACCGCATCCGGGAAATGGAGATACCCTTGGTGGTGGTTTTCAATAAAAGCGATATAAGCTATGGTTCCCGCGAGAACATACATTATTGCAACGAGCGGGGCATTCCGCATGTAAAGGTATCCACGCTAAACAAGGAAGGCGTTCTGGCCTGCAAGGAAGAGCTGATCCGCCTTGCCCCGAAATACCTGAAAGAGAATCGCATCCTTTGCGGAGACCTGGTGCAGCCCTATGATCACGTGATTCTGGTGGCTCCGATCGATTCTGCAGCACCCAAGGGCAGGCTGATTCTTCCTCAGGTGCAGGTTTTGCGCGATCTGATGGATCACGATGCCATAGTAACAGTGGTGAAGGAAACCGAACTGCGCATGAGCCTTGAGCTATCTGCCAAAAAACCATGGCTGGTGATTACCGATTCGCAGGTTATCGAGCAGGTGAACCGCGAAGTGCCGGAAGATATTCTGGTAACTACTTTCTCGGTGCTTTTTGCCCGCTATAAAGGCGAGCTGGATATACTGCTGGAAGGTGTGGAAAGGATTAAATCACTACAGGACGGTGACAAGGTACTGATTGCCGAAGCTTGTTCACATCATGTGCAAAAGGATGATATCGGCAGGGTGAAGCTGCCAAAGTGGTTGAAGGAATTCACCCATAAGGAGCTAATCTTTGAAACCTATGCGGGACACGATTTTCCTGAAAATCTGGAAGAGTATGCCGTTTGTGTGCATTGTGGGGCTTGTATGATAAATCCCATGGAAATGAACCGCCGGATCATCGAATGCCATCGCAGAGGCGTTCCCATCACAAATTACGGCATGACCATCTCGCTGGTTCAGGGAGTTTTGGATAGAGTGATAAAACCATTTGCTTTGGCCAAGGACAAGCCATGAAAGTATCTGTGGTGCAAAGCGAACCCAAATTCCTGGATGTTAAGCAGAATCTTTTGACTCATGCTGAACTGATTAATGGTATTGAGAGCGACCTGATTGTGCTGCCTGAACTCTGCACCAGCGGCTATGTGTTTGAAACGGAAAAGCAGCTATTATCTGTGGCAGAAGAAGCAGGAACGGGAGAATCTTTTGTTTTTTTCGGCGATCTGGCAGAACGCAAAAACTGCTCCCTCGTATTTGGTTTTCCGGAGCTTGATAGTTCTTCACAAGGCAAACCACGAATTTACAACTCCTGCGCTTTGGTAAATCCCGATGGAAGCTGGAAGGTTTACCGCAAGACGCATCTCTTCAACCGGGAAAAGCTGTTTTTCAGTCCCGGCGATACGGGATTCTTCGTCTGCGAGGCCAAGCACATGCTAAAGATCGGCATGATGATCTGTTTTGACTGGCAGTTTCCGGAGTCGGCACGTTCTCTGGCTTTGCAAGGAGCTCAGGTGATTTGCCATCCCTCCAATCTGGTGCTGCCATGGTGTCAGCAAGCTATGAAAACCCGAAGCCTGGAAAACCGGATTTTCAGCCTGACTGCCAACCGTATCGGCACCGAAGGCCAGGATGAAACCAGGCTTACTTTCACAGGGGCCAGTCAGATTCTGGGAACGCGAGGTGAATTACTGGCTTCCTTAAGCGTAACTGAGTCGGGAGTCGCCACGGTTGAGATTAACCCGGAATTAGCCGACAACAAGGAAGTAACACCCATGAACAACGCCTTTGCGGATCGACGTCCGGAGCTTTATACTCTATGAACCCAAAAGACCTGCAGCAGGAGATAAAAAAGCTTAGAACCGAAATTGATAGGCATAATCTGCTGTATTACAGCTTTGCCAATCCAGAGATCAGCGACTATGAATACGATATGCTGGTGCGAAGGTTGAAGGAACTGGAAGCCCAACTGGGTGAAAGCCCTGCACAAACTCCAGAAACCGTGGGCTCCGACCTCTCCCCCACTGCAAAAGTGATCCCTCACAAAGTTCGGATGACCAGCCTGGACAATGCCTATTCCCTAGAAGAGGTGAGAGCCTTTATAGTAAAAACCGAACAGGAACTGGGAGAGAAACTGGTATGGTGCTGCGAACTGAAGATCGACGGCTTTGGCATCAATCTTTATTATGAACAAGGAATTCTGCAATATGCCACGACCAGGGGAGACGGAGTGGAAGGAGAGGACGTGACTGCAAATTTCCTGCTTCTGCCAGGTATCCCATCAAAGATAGATTATCAAAAGCCGATCGAGATCAGGGGTGAGATATATATCCCCATCTCTGATTTTCTGGCCATGAACGAAGCCCGGCGCGAGCAGGAACTGAAGCCATTTGCCAATCCGCGCAATGCCGCAGCCGGTTCCATCAAGCTGAAAAACCGAGATGAGGTGAAGCAGCGCCATCTGCAAGCTTTGTTCTATGCCCTGGGTTATTATGAAAGCCCGCTGCAAAAGGCAGATAAGCTCATCCGCAGCCAGAGTGGGGTGCTTGGCTTTCTAGCAGAATTGGGCTTCCCAGGCAGCGAACATATCGAGGCCACAAGTTTCACGGAGATTGAAGCCTTTTGCCTGGCTATGGAGCAGAATCGTTATAGCCTGCCCTTCGATATCGATGGAATTGTGATCAAACTGAACGATCTGGAATACCAGAAACGGCTGGGCTACACAGGCAAGAGCCCGAAGTGGGCGGTTGCCTATAAGTTTAAACCTGAAGAAAAAGAGACCATCCTGGAGCAGGTAAGCTATCAGGTGGGACGCACCGGAGCCATTACTCCTGTGGCGCATCTGAGACCGGTATTTATCTCCGGTTCAACTGTTTCCCGGGCAACCCTGCATAATGCCGATGAGATCTTGCGCCTTGACTTGCACTTGGGCGACACGGTAAAAATAGTAAAAAGCGGCGAGATTATCCCCAAGATTCTCTCTGCAGACCTTGCCAAGCGCTTGCCGGATGCGGCTCCAGTCCGTTTTCCAGTCGCCTGCCCCGTATGTAGCAGCCATTTGGAACGCGATGCTGAGGGCAGCATAAACTATTGTGCCAATGCCGCTTGTCCGGCTCAGTTGCAAAGACGGATCGAGCATTTTGCCTCACGGGATGCCATGGATATAAGCGGTCTCGGCGAAAGCCTGATAGCCAGATTATTGGACGAGGGTTTACTAAATGGCATTCCTGATATCTACAAGCTGGACTATGAAAGAATCGCGGGCTTGGAGCGGCTGGGCAAGAAATCTGCGGAAAACCTGAGACTGGCTATCGAAAACAGCAAAAGCAAGAATCTCGACAAGCTTCTTTTTGCTTTGGGAATCAGGCATGTAGGAACGATCACAGCACGAAATCTGGCTATGCATTTTGGCACCCTGGAGTCGCTTTCCCAGGCCGGTTTGGAAGAATTGCAAAACATTCCGGACATTGGCCTGATCGTAGCTCAATCGCTGGTGGGCTTTTTTGCCAATCCGGCCAACCAAGAGCTGATCGCCAAACTAAAGGAAGCTGGGCTTAGCTTTTCCTTCTTCAGCGAGCAGAGCTCTTCCACACTGGAAGGAAAGACCTTTTTGATTACCGGAACCCTTCCCAACTATGGCCGCAAAGAGATGGAAGCCCTTATTCTGCAGCATGGTGGAAAGATTTTGGGCAGTGTAAGCAAACAGCTAAACTACCTGATAGTAGGTGAAAATCCTGGTTCCAAACTGGATAAAGCGACCAAAGCGGGAACCATAACCATAATCGACGAAGCAGGGCTGCTCGCCATGCTGGGTGAATAAGTGAAGATCTTAAAACGTTATATCCTGAAGGAGCATATCTCTCCATTTCTGATATCGCTGTTGGTGGTCACTTTCGTGCTCCTTATCGACCGCATTATCGATCTGCTGAATTTGATCATCGAAAAGAAACTGCCCTGGCAAACGATCCTGGAGCTGTTTGGCCTATCTTTGCCCTACATGCTGGCTCTTTCGATTCCCATGGCGGTATTGGTGGCCACGATTCTTGCCTTTGGCCGCATGAGCGTGGACAGGGAGATTATTGCCATCAAATCAAGCGGGATAAACGTTTATGGCATGATCGGCCCTCTGGTGGCCACTGCTCTATTGCTTACCGGATTAATGGTCTATTTCAATCACTGGTTTTTGCCCGACACAAATCACAAACTGAAGAACCTGATGCTGAAAATAGCTTATTACAAGCCCATGACGATCATCAAGCCAAATGAATACACCAACTTCATGGATTACACCATTTTTGCCAAAAGCACCAGTGACTCTCTGCTTTCAGACGTCCTTATTTACGATCGCAGCCAAACCCGCTATCCGCGAACCGTTTTTGCCAAAACCGGAAATGTAACCCAAAAAGACAATGGCAATTCCCTGCAGATAGTTTTAAATAACGGCGAAATGCACGAACGCAACGAAAAAGAGCCGGGAAAGTATCAGGTAACCACCTTCGGGCGCTACGTTATCAACGTCCGAGACCTGGGTTCAAACATGGATTTCTTCGAAACGGGCTACCGTAGCGACAGGGAAATGACCCTCCCTCAGATCCTGGCCTCGCTGAAGGCAAACAAAAAGGAACTGGAATCGAAAAACAAAGAAACTGAGAATCTTTCCAAACGCTTGGAGCTAACCAGACTGGGGCCGGCTTCTTACACCCGTGATGTGGAGGTTCGCCGTTTGCAAAGCATGCTGCAGATGGCCAAAGACCGCCAAACCGACCTGAAAGAGGCGGTTCATTCACTACAGGTGGAGTATCACAAAAAGTTCTCAATTTCCTTTGCCATCGTGATCTTCATTCTGATCGGCATACCCTTGGGGCTTATGACCCGCACCAGCGGGATTGGCATGGCTTTTTCCGTGTCTTCGGTGATCTTCCTGATCTATTACATTGCCCTAAACGGTGGCGAGCAGATGGCGGACAAGGGAGTAATCCCGCCTTTTGTTTCCATGTGGCTGTCCAATATTGTGTTCTTGATTTTGGCCATCCTGCTGATCATTGCCTCCATCAAGGAGAAGCGCATCTTGGATATGCCAACCCTGATGTGGAAAATCAGAAACCTTAGAAACCGCAAAAATCCCCCTCCAGACGAGATCGTGCACTAAATATGAGAATCCTCGACCGCTACGTAATCCGTGAATTTCTGCGAACCTATCTGATCATCTTTTTCAGCTTTGCCGTTGTGTTTATCGTGATCGACGTGGTAGACAACCTGCCACGCCTGATCCGCAATGGCGCCACTACTCAGCAGGCAACGCTCTATTACCTGCTGCGCTTGCCTTATCTGATAGTTTTAACCTCACCTGTCACCGTGCTTCTAACCGGCCTTTTCATGATGAATGCCCTTTCCAAGCACAACGAGAGTATCGCCATCCGGGCTGCGGGAATAAGCATCAAAAGGGCTATGCTACCCCTGTTTGGCATAGGGCTGCTTATCAGTATCGGCATTGCAGTGATGGGAGAATACCTGCTGCCTTGGGCGGAAACTCAGAAGAACTACATCTACAATGTGCAGATAAAGGGCGAACAGCCGGATGACCAGATGCTTAAAGCCCGCATCAACTATCAGGGCAAAGCCAACGATTTCTATTATTTCGGATTTTTCGACGGCTACAAGAACAATCTGAAGATCATCGACCTTACCCGCATAGACTATAAAACCAAAAGCATCACCGAAAAGATCACCGCTTCCTCGGCCGATTGGAACGGCAGTAGATGGATCATCCGCGATTGCGAGATTCGCCGCTTTGCCGGAGGAAAACAGGTTTTTCAAGCCTATTACCCCGAAACCAGCCTGGCCATTCTGGATGTGGAGCCAAAGGATTTTGTCCGCATTACCCAGAAAACCCTGTCCTTAACCTTCTGGCAATTGAAGGATTACATAGGACGCATCACCAAGCTGGGTGATGATGCATCCCGTGAAATTGTTGACCTACATATGAAACTGGCCTTTCCGCTTACCAATCTGATCGTGATCTTTTTCTTTATGCCCATCGCCACTTCAAACATCCGCAGTAAAGGGCGTGGCTGGGTTATCATGCTTGGGCTGTTGGTCTGTTTTGCTTATCTGATCGTGGTGCGGATCAGCCAGAGCCTTGGTTATAACAGCGTTATCCCACCTGTGTGGGCAGCCTGGCTGCCAAATGGCATCTTTACTCTCTTGGGTTTGGGATTCCTGTATAAAGCGGAGATATAGTATTTCAGGCTTCAGTAGTTAATGGTTAGTAGTTAATAGTTAATGGAGACGGGTTTGAATATTGTCTCTTATCCTGCCAACAATTAAAGGTATCAGGTGTCAGGGGACAGGCGTCAGTAGTTAATGGTTAATAGTTAATAGTTAATGGAGACGGGTTTGAATATTGTATCTTATCCTGCCTTCAAGTATATCTCTTTTTTCATTTTTTCACCTTTCACAAATTCAACTCACTCCAACACTCCAACACTCCAACACTCCAACTCTCCAACCCTCCAACACTCCATCACTCCATCACTCCAACACTCCAACACTCCAACACTCCATCACTCCATCACTCCATCACTCCACGACCCCTACACCGGTTTCTTAGCCCTTGCCCACAGGTAATACTCCCCTTTCTGCGGGGCTATTAACTGCCTATTCTTCAAAGGATCATAGTGTTTGCCAACCGGTCCGGGAGCTGAAACCCACCAGTGTTTTATCTCATAATCCCTAAATAAAGTGGACTTTAGCTGCTTTTCCGTAATTGTCTGTGGTTCGGCGCGTTCGGGTTTGTGGTTCAGATTGAAGCTGCCGATAATTTCTCCACCGGGTTTCAGAATTCGCCGCAGCTCTTTGCACATCACTTCCAGGTTTTTTACGTGATCCAGCGAATTCACCGAATAAACTACATCGCAAAAGGCATCTGGGATTGGAATGGATGCCTCTGTGGAACAAACATAGATCATGTTATGTTTCAAGTATTCCTTTGGAAACTCCTGAATATAGCGCTGAGCCAGAACGTCTATCCCTATCCGGATGGCAGCGCTTTTCGCCCAGATCAGGCTTCCCCTGGGTCCACAGCCAAAATCGGCCACAACCTTGTTTCTCAAAAAACCATCATCCGGTTCATCGGAAATAGACAGCATCAGGTCTGAGTAGAAGTGGTTATCCAGTTTATTGCCTTCCAAGCGGTAACGCTCCTTCCAATAGCGCAGTTCATAGGCCAGTTTACCATGGGTTAGCTTGTTGTAAGCCAGCTTCATCTTTACCAGTAAGTCAATCAATATCATCTCCAAAACTCAATTCCATCATGCAATAGTACGTTTTACCAGCATCATGGCAATCATCACGTTGTTTTATGGATTAACCAGGGATAACCAGTTGCAGTTCATTCTGTTTCTTAACTGCTACAACCAAATCCTGGTAGTCATAAGAATCCGTCGCTGAGAACAGGTCAAATTCGCAAGCAGCCAGTCTATTATGGGTAGCCTTTATCGCCAGTTCCGACTGGTCTATGCCGATCCAATGACGGTTGTTTTTTTGTGCGGCCAACAAGGTTGTTCCTGAACCACAAAAGCAATCCAGGACTGTGCTTTGTTCGTTTGATGAGGTTCTTATTATCAGTTCCAGCAAATCCAGATTCTTTTCAGTAGGATATTCTGGATACTGAGGGTCTTTAAAATCCCAGATATCCTGTCTTCTTTTCCCGATTTGCTCGTCTGCATAAATTATTTTTCGAGGATTTCCTGTTCTTGACCACTCAATGCGTCCTTGCGCATCCCAGAGCTCCAGAGTAGCCACGTCGGTTCTCCAATGACGGCCTATGGGTGGATTTATGCCTTTGAAGGGTTTGTTTGATTCTCCCTTGATCGTTTCTCCGGGAGCATGCAAAGGAACCGTAGTATATCTTCTGCCATCTTCCGATACTTTTGGAAAAAGGACTTTCAGGTCTTCATCTGTATAATCTTGATAGGGTTCGTTCCAAATTGCATCAGCGGTTTTGGTATAGAATAGAATCATGTCTTTTATGTTTCCGTAACCAATCCGTTTGAAGTTTTTGGGATTACACTTGATGCGTGTGATATCGTTTCTAAAATTGCCTGGCCCAAATATCTCATCCATCAGAACCTTTACGTAATGCCCCACTTTATAATCGATATGCACATATATAGACCCTTTTTTTGAGAGCAACTGCCAAAGCAAAACAAGTCGCTCTTTTAAAAATAGCAAAAAATCGTTACCGGTAATCAAGTCCCGGTAGGCAATTTCTCCAGTTTTACTATTACTGATCGTAGCAGCCCTGCCATTAGTAATAGAAAAAACACTTCCGGTGGAAAAGGGAGGGTCTATATAGATCAGATCGATCTGGCCTGCAAGTTTCTTGTCCTGCAACAGATAATTCAACGCTGCCAGGTTTTCAGAATGGATCAGGAGGTTTCTCTTTGTCATACTATAAAGAATACAAATATTCTCGCAACACCAGTGCACTCATGATGTTGCGATTCTCGTATTGATGAGAAAGCATTATTCGGGACATTTTATTGCCACCGGGAATATAAATCACACCATCCAGGATAGCCACCTTAATGGCATCTGCACTGGAGTTTAAAAGATTGAGGGCATCACTGAACTGTGTAAACTGATGTCCTCCAAAATCTGTAAGGAATTTGGCTTCTCCGATCACGAGTTTCTTATTGAACCGAGCAACCAGATCAAGACCTTTGGGGGCAGAATAATTCAAGTGCTGCTCTGCGAAATCTGCCTTTACACTATCGGAAGCATCCAGGATCGCGTTCTCCTCTCCAGCCATGAACTGGTCAAGGCCAACAGGTTCTATACCTAGAGCCTTGCTTTGTAGCCAGTGCCTGAACATCGGGCCTATTTGCCGGTTCGTTTCTTTCGGCTCGGTTGCTTTTTCATATATCTTATCCAGTCCCATCTCATACAGCCTTCCACAGATCCGGTTGATTGTGTTGGGATTCCTGCTGATCGCAGTTTTGTCCCTTTTCAGATAAGCGATATAACTATCCTTGATTGGAAAAAGGTCAAGCTTCAAAAGTTTGTCCATCAGATCAAGATTGTCTCTTTTCTTAAAAGCCAGCTCGATCAGATTCCATTTTTCCATGTCGATATCTCTGATCCCCTCGGGAATAGTTGGATAAACCCTGAAAAGATCATCCAGATATGATCTTTGATTTGCATATTCTATGCTCAGCTTTAGCCATTTGTTCATTACTTATCCTCTTACAATCTCATAACTGCAATTATTTATTAAGGGCTTTGGCTGTCAACACAAATTAGGTCCTGGCCTTCTGCCTTGGATTTATCCAACCTTCGTTTATTCTATATATATAAAACACAAAGGAATCCCGTATGATACATTTAACAAAGGGTGATATCTGCACCTTCGGGGGAGATGCCATCGTAAACGCGGCCAACCGCAGCCTGTTAGGCGGCGGAGGAGTGGATGGAGCGATCCATAGGGCTGCCGGAATGCAGCTTCTATTGGAATGCCGCAAGTTGGGAGGCTGCGCCACGGGAGAGGCCAAGCTGACCAAAGGCTATGATTTACCCGCCAGATACGTAATCCATACGGTTGGCCCCGTTTACCGGGATGGCCGCAGCGGTGAACCGGAACTGCTGCAAAGCTGCTATCGGAACAGCCTGAACCTGGCCTGGGATAATCAGCTTCTGCAAGTTGCCTTTCCAAATATCTCCACCGGAGTATATGCTTACCCGAAACAAGCCGCTGCCGAGATCGCCATCGCTGCAGCAAAAGACTGGCTGGCTCTACATCCGGAGATGGAACTGTGGTTCTATTGCTTCGACGCTGAAAACTACGAAATCTATCATAAACTACTGCTCTGATCAGTTCTCAAGCCATCCATGCTGTCCACCCGGCTGCCACTCACCATTCGCCCGACATCCACCCCCACTCCATCCGCGTGGAGTCCGCGTGGCTTCCGGGTGGCTTCCGCGTGGCGGGCAAGGGGCAAGCAAGGTTCCCTGAAAGTCTCGTCTTTAGTTTAGATCATTGAACGACTCCCATAACCTGCAGAATAATTGAACAGCGTTTTCAGCCTCGCCACGGCCTTTCCGCCATGCACTTCGGACTGATCGTTTTTTTAGTTTATACTTTATCTATCTCTTGCTACGAATAACCAGCTTAGCATTTGGCTATTTCATCAGTAGTATCTTGTGGCTTTTACTGCCCTGGCTGGTTTTTAACCTCAGATAATATACTCCGCTGGCACAGGGCTGGTTGGCGGCATCCTTTCCATCCCACTGCAGTTTATTGATACCTGCATTCAACCAGCCTTGGGACAGCACTTTAACCAATTGTCCTTTAAGGTTATAGATGCACAATTCAAGCTCGGAGGCTTTATCCAGGTTCAGTTCCACAGTGGTGGATGGACTAAAAGGATTAGGATAGTTTACAAGGGTTTTTAATGGATCATTCACAGGGTATTCATTTTCCATTATGTTATTGATACATACCAGTTTGGTTTGGCTTTCCAGATAGATTTCGTTTACTCCTTCATAGTATTTGGAAGCAACCTTAATGTGATACCAAACGCTGGGATCAAGCTCTGGAAGGGTATGATTCCGAATGCTTCCGGACAGGTTTATGCTTGTCCACTGCGAGGCGGGTTCGTTGTAAGGTTTGTAAATCACCTCAAAGTGATCCGGATTGGAATAGGATGCCCAGTTGATTTGGAGTATGCTGGGAGTTATGACCAAAGGATCATACAGGTAGGGCAAACAGGTAAGGTTGCTCACATTTCCCAGGTCGAAGCCATTATCAATCCAGCCTTCAATTGCCTGAGAGGTATTCATCAGTTCGTCAAATGAATCCCCCACAAAATATACCACATAGTAGCTTAGGCTTTGCAGGGGAGGCAAATGCAGCCTTCCAGCGGGATTTGGATCAGCAACGGTCGGGACAGCGCCAAATACCGTATTAAAAATTCTGGTGTCTCCTGACACTAATTGTTCATACTGGATAATGTCGCTTGGTTCCGGACGCAAAGCGGTAATGGAGAAGTTGTCGGAATTGCGTCCGGTTGCCAGCCAATATTTCTCGTTTGAGGTTCTACTCATGGGGTTCAGGTTTCGTGGATCGCGGTCGTTAGGACCCAATCCCAACCTCCAACACCAAGCGGCATGGTTCAAGCTGGTGTCTGGAATATATATCTTCTGAGCTATCATAATGGTAGACAGACCAGAATCGCCATCATAATCACGGGTATAGGCAAATTCATTACCTGTCCCTTTTATGTAACCGTTAATGTCGTCAACAGCAATTGTGCTTCCAAAAGCCAGGGGGCCAATGTCGTTGTCGGTGCATTCACCGATAGCGACATCGTATAGAGTATCCACGGTGCTGGTATTGTAAATGGTGTTCTTAAACACTATCATTCTGTCATAGTTTTGAATAGGCCAGGCATAGCTTTCGCGGTGTATGGCTATACCCAAGGGATAGTGAGTACTGTAATTATGGTAGCGGCCATAATCTCTTTCGCCCTGAGTTCCAAATGGGCAATAGTCATACAGATAGGCAGACAGCGTTTCAAAACCGGGAGTATCAAAGGGATTGCCTTGATTATAAGAAAAACAATAGGTTCCCAAAGGATCAGGGATTTCAAAAGGACGCGGCGAAGGCAAGCCAAGAATTGATTTTAGCACTACATCGTGAACATTATACATTTCATACTGAACATCGGGATTAGCAGCGCTGTATGGATTGTATGCCGGGAGCAATTCATAAAGGTCGTCCTCGCCATCATAACCCACGGTGGTAAGGGAATCCAACACCACTTTCAAGTCGGGATTCCATAGCGAATCGGTCTGGGTAACGGTTTCCGGATGGCTATCAGAGGGAATTGGATAAAGCCAATACAACAGTTCACCTACTGTATTGCGGCGGGGACGTTTGGCAGAAATCCAGGGTGCACCCTTATTCATCAGATATAGGTTGGTTTTGTTTTCAACAAGGTCTTTCGTATATGCCCAGTTGGTTGCTTCCAGGCTGAGGGAACCAGCATTATGAAAAGCTGAGTGCATCATTTTATCCATGCTTCCCGGCTGATCCTTTGGTAGGGCAAAGCTTAGAGAGAACAGCATCAACATGCAGAAGGTAAGATAAGGTTTCATGGTCTGCCTCCTTTGGCGTAACCACCACTTAGCATATCGGCAAAGACGCTTTGTAAACCGGAGCTTACCTCAGCCTGCTGCATATAGGACAGGGGAAAGCCAAACACCGCGACCCTCGCTTCCCCATTGTAATATTTGTAGGCCACAAACTGAGATGAATAGTAGTCATATTGTTCCTGAGTGGGTGGATGTACTGCCGCTTCAACAGGTTTACAGCCAAACTTATAAAGGAAGTTCAGGTTCGCTTCGGGTTTAAAAAAACAAAGCTTATTCAGCCCTTGTTGTGTAGCAACAATGGGGTTGAAGGAACTGCTTAAGTTTAGCGGGATATCTGGCAAGCCATTCTGACCTATGGCGCTTACGAAAATGGGATTTGGGTAGAGCCTCCCCAGATGTGCTAACGAGCTTATCCCAAAGCGATTAGAAAGGAAATCCTGCTGATGGCTTAATCTGGATAAATCTTCGAATAAGTTGAAATTGCCGCTGACCAGCAGTTTCCCACCTCCTGCCAGATACAGCTCCAAGGCATCCACGTTTGGGTTTAATCTGCTGATCTCGCTTAAACTGTCGCTATGCCATACCACTGCTTTGAAGTTTTGCATCAGGACTGGGGAAATCTGGTTATTGTTCATCTCTTCGGCAATTATATCAAAGGAAGCCACCGTGCCATACTCGGTTGGGATAACGGAGCTGTAAAAATCGTCCACAATTGCTTCGGGAGATATGTTTACTCTGTCGGGAGAATCATCCACCACTAAAATTCCACTTCGTTGGCTTTGTGGTTTATAGGGTATCAGGTTTATGGTTACTGAGGCGGGATCGCTAATCGCCCCCTGTAAATCCACTGCGCAAACCTCAAACAAGTGGGTTCCACTACTGAGGTTGCTAAAGATATGCTTGCGGGCAGAATCGTTAAGGTTGTTTACCCTTAGCCAGGCACTTCCATTCTGGTGCACAACAACAGAAGGATTTATAAAATTGGGCACTACTGGAAAAGGACTGCCATCAAAACGCAGGTCAAAGGCTATCACGGCGCTGTGATAATTTATGTTGTCTGGGCTGAAAACTTCATTCAACTCGTCGCCCCAAGGATCGACAGGATAGTTTACGCCATACTGCCCCTTGTAACCCCAGCGAATGTGAAGTTTAAAATCATCGGAATTAATCGCCTGCCAAGTGTTGTTTAGCTCAAACAGCATTCTGTTTTTATGCCCTGTAAGCGAGGGGATCAGCTCAGTTGACGTCATTGGATCCTCCTGGCTTATGGCATAATGGTTTTGTCCCAAGCCTGCCAAGGTTTGTGGATAGATCACGGCAACAGGTTTATAACCGGTATTGCTGCGAAAGTAAACTGCTTGATGGGTTGCTTCTTCTATGCCATTGCGGGCAACCACATAGGATTCGAACTGAGTGTATTGGTCGGGCTCGTTTGCCGTAAGGGCTGGGATTGAGTTGCCATTCAGAATTATTTTACGGATATCGGGTGTGTCTATGCTGCTATACCAGTTACCGTAGGAAATCACCTGCAGTTCGGCATTCAGGATGTTCAGCCGATACATAAAGTGTTGGGCATATAGACCTTCCACGAAGATATCACCAATCACCTCTTGCAGTACGAACTCAATTCCAGTGCCACATACGAGGTTATCATGATTTGGGGAGACAATCCTGCTGCTCACAATCCGGTGACTTTTGAAGGGAGAGCTTATTTCACGGACAACTCCCTCAGGATTTTTTTGCCGGATTAGAATGTGGGTTATCAGGTTTTTGATTTTACCTCCTTGGGAGCAAAACTCGGCACTGATTGAGCTTTGTGAGGTCCAAATGGTGCGATGGTTGCCAGGTTCGGACAGCGGAAGATCTGTCCCTGAGCCTGCAGCATAAAAATATAGCCAACCTTCCTCATTGGCAAAAAGGTTCTCCGGCAGCTCGTGGTTGTAGGTATCCAGTTTGTATGAATACAGGCATCCCGCAGTAGGATTATTAACCTCTATGCTTTGCCGATAAAGGTATTGTCCGTTTTCCTGAGGTATCTTGGCTTCAGAAAACAGAAGCTGTCCGCTGCTGTCAATCTGTGGCTGTGCAGGATTTTTCATACCACAGGAAACAATCAGAAGCGAAAGGCAACAGATTGCAGAAATGGCAGATATGCGCAACATAAAACCTCCTGTAAAGGTAGATTTTCACACGAACTATTAAAAATGTTTTCGTAGTATTATGTCAAGTAATTCCTATTTAACTGGCATACCCTGTTTTTTTTCGAATCTTATTTTGAATTCCCATCTCTATATCTGTTTTTGTTACTTAAGTGCAGTATTCAAGCTGTTTTCAAAGCTCCGCAGAGGATGAGAGTTTGGCTTTTGTTTATATTAAGTAGGTGGGCCAGAATGCTTTGGGATTGAGTTAACCCCGTGTTGTGATGAAGATAACCTTGTAGAAACCCCGTCAGGGATTTTCTAACCATCTCCGGCGCTTTAGCGGTCGGATAACCCAATCCGGTGGATTAATCCACCGGAGATGGTGAAAACCCCCTGCTGGGGATGTTTTTGCCAAATACCTCCGAAACGGTGGTTGAAACCACCGCCTATGGTGAAACATCCTCTGAAGAGGATTTGGTAAATCCCCTCCTCAGAATCTAAACAGGCCGCTGCATTTATAGGAAAGCAGAAAATGTAAGGTCAGAAGCAAGTTCAAGTTTCAAAAGGCCCTGAACCTGCTTCGAGCTTAAGGTTTGAGATCATCTGCCGTGTAAAATCTTTCTAGTATTCGGGAAACAATGGTCACTTTACCAAACCGGATTCATTGGATGCATTATCTTCTTATATCTATATCTAATATTACTATATGCAACTTGATTCTCTCTTTTTTCGGGGTATGCCTGACAACTAAATACTTGCATACTAAACGCGGGGAAAAAACTAGCAGTATATTTTTATACTACCAAGATTATGGGGATAGAATGAACAAATCGAGCACAGAGCAACAGGCTTTGCAGAATGCACTTAACTTAGCCAAGCTAACTCAAAAAAATGATGAGATTATTAAAGCCCACAAAGACATGATAAGCTATTTTTTGTGCAAAAGGTGATTATGAGCAGTGCGTTTCATATTCCAAGTCTTTGAACTTCTATTATTCAAAACTGGAGGACTTTGAGAGATTAGCACTTAACATAAGCGATATTGGTGCATATTATATGAGGATGGAGAATTATCATGATTCTGAAGAGAGTCTTCTTCAGGCTTTGAAAATCTACAAGGAGCTTAAGCTGCACTTAAAAGTGGCTGATACTGAAATGGGGCTAGGAATTCTTTTCAGGCACAAAGGGGACTTTGAACAAAGCTTAAAGCATTTATCCAAAGCTCTGGAGATATATAACGCCAACCTGGATAAGCTGGAAAAAGATGAATTCCAAAAACAACGTTATAACTGGGTTGATGCGCTGGAATGCTGTGGAATTATTTATGCGCAATTACACCAGAATACTCAATCACTGGAGTGTTTTAAGCGTGTACTTGAGATTAAGGAAAAGGATTTTACACCTTCAAGTAGATGCTCCACCTTTATAAATATGGGAGTAGCATTTAGCGAAACGGATACTGACAAAGCCATGGAGTATTATCTTCGTGCCCTTAATCTGATAGATGATACAACACCCATCTACATAAAAGCGGTAGTTATCAACAATCTGGGTGGATGCATGGAGGATAAAGGAAATTACGATAAGTCTCTGGAATACTATCTGGATGCCCTGAATATCTTAGAGGAAGCTGGCCAGGTGCATTACAAAGCGTCAATTTTAAAGAGTGTCGCCTCAGTTAACTTCAAACAAGGTATGCACCAAGATGCTTTAAAATATATCAATTTAAGCTTGAACCAAGCCCTTGCCAGTAAATCCAATTCCGATGTTTTGGAAGCTTACAAGATGGTCAGTGAGATTCATGCATCTCAAAATGAATTCGAAACCGCTTTTGAATATCGATTGAAATATGATGAGGTTAAAGATATCATATTTCAAGAAGATATCAGCTCAAAACTCGGTGATTTACAAAAAAAATACGATGAAACAACCAAGTATGTCAATTCACTGAAACGGGAAAAATCACTGATAACTGCAGAATTGAAAAATGCGATGGATATGGGCTTTGTGGGAGTAAGTGAAAGCATAAGGGAAGTACATCGATTAGCCCGTCTTGCCGCAGAACATAAAGACACGAGAGTGCTGATAACTGGCGAAAGCGGAGTGGGCAAGGAAATAATAGCCAGACTGATTCATTATTCCGACCATAATAACCGAGGTCGATTTACTGACGTGAACTACTGCGCAATCCCCGATACTATGGCAGAAAGTGAATTTTTCGGCTATGTTCGAGGAGCTTTCACCGGTGCCTTGACATCTAAATCAGGCTATTTTGAAGAGGCAAATAATGGTACGCTCTTTCTAGATGAAATCGGTGATATGCCAATGAATATTCAGCCTAAATTGCTTCGTGTTCTGGAAACAAACCAGATTATTAAAGACCTTTGCATAATGCAGAGCCAAAATGTCTACCGATGGGAATGTATTCA
>CAZGWB010000044.1:0-21656 GCA_964529335.1 uncultured Candidatus Cloacimonas sp. | reverse complement strand
TGGTCGGGGTGAGAGGATTCGAACCTCCGACTCCCTGCTCCCAAAGCAGGTGCGCTAACCGGGCTGCGCTACACCCCGCAGATGAAAACAAAAACTTTCAGCGGTGCTTTTCTGTCAACTACTTTCGCTGTGCCCTGCTTTTCGATGCCAGGGGAGCAGATGATGCACCTTCTGGCGTAAAGATAGGGTTTGACAAATTCGCTTGTGCCAGGGCAGTGGTTAGAAAGATATGAAGACAAGAGATGCTGAATCATGATGAGAGCTTTTATAAAGGATATTCCTTATGTATTGCTGGGAGGTGCTCTGGGTAGCGCCTTGCGGTATTTTGTTAGTGTGTTTACGAACTACAACACCAGTAGTCCCTTGCCATATAAAACATTGATTGTAAATGTGATAGGATGTTTTTTGGCTGGCTTTATAGCCATGTATTTTGAACACCATTCCAAGTTCAACCACATCAGGCTGTTTCTGCTGATCGGGTTCATTGGGGCTTTTACCACCTTTTCCACTTTCTCTCTGGAAACGGTGAAGCTCTATCAGGCCGGACATCTCAGAACTGCGCTGTGGAACATTGTGCTTTCCACCATATCTTGTATGATGTCTGTGTTAGCCGGATTCTGGTTGGGTTTCCGGATTCGGTAAAGAGAAGAATATCCTACAAACCTATAGCGACAATAAGATACAGAAAGCAGAATCATGAAAACGCACTTTCCGCTTGACAAAAAAACCGCTTCTGAAACTAATGCTCCAGACAATGTGATCCTAATGGGGCATTAGCTCAGCTGGGAGAGCGCATGACTGGCAGTCATGAGGTCAACGGTTCGATCCCGTTATGCTCCACCATTATAGACCCCTTCACCGGTGCTCCGGTGAAGGGGATAATCATTTAAGCAGAGAAATTCCGAGGTAATTACCAATGAAAGCAGCTACTCAGGGACTGGTAAACCAGATCATTGAACAGGCCAATCAGGCCCGTAGAGCCATATTAACCATGACAACCCTGTCCGCTTCAGGTCATCCTGGCGGTTCGATGTCTGCCATAGATATTCTTATAAGTCTGTATCATCTTATTCATCATGATCCCCAAAATCCCCAGTTGCCAGAGCGCGACAGAGTGGTGATCAGCAATGGTCATATCTCCCCTGCTGTGTATGCCACGCTTGGGCTGATGGGCTATTTTGATCTGGATGAGGCGATAGCTCAATTCCGTTTGGCCGGTTCCATCTTTGAAGGGCACATCGAAAGGGATGTTCCAGGCGTGGAATGGAGCACTGGAAACCTGGGTCAGGGTCTTTCAGCCGCTGCAGGTATGGCTTTGGCATCCAGAATCAACAGGATACCTTATCAAGTTTATGTTATGATGGGCGACGGCGAACAGCAAAAAGGCCAGTTGAGCGAGGCCAGACGTTTTGCAGCGAAGTATAAACTAAGCAATCTGACTGCAATCGTGGACTATAACCAATTGCAAATAAGCGGGTCAATTCATGACGTAATGCCACAGAACATTCGCAAAAACTGGGAAGGTGATGGTTGGCAGGTGATTGAAGTGAATGGACACGACGTTCCTCTGATCCTGTCCGCCTTGCATAGTGCACATGGTTTTGAACAACCTACCATGATCCTGGCGCATACCATTATGGGCAAAGGCGTGGATTTCATGGAAAATAAGGCCAAGTTCCATGGCTCTACGCTGGACGAAGCCCAGTTGGAAGAAGCCCTAAAACAACTGAAACTGCCAAATGAACTCAAGAAATACCGGAAACTTCGGAGTGAGTATAAAAAAGCAGACGAGCCGAAACTGAGTTTTGCCCTGAACCCCGATTTCACCTGCGGCAAGCCTATTCTTTACGACGCTGAGAATGACTGTCGTAGTGCCTGGGGAAAAGCAATTGCCGACCTGGGCAAGATAAACACGAATGCCAAAACACCTTTGGTGGTGGTGGATTGCGATCTGGCAGCCAGCGTTAAAACAGGTGAATTTGCCGATGCTTTACCCGAGCGTTTCATCCAATGCGGAATAATGGAACAGCATGCGGCCGTGATGAGTGGGGCTCTTTCCACTTGCGGCATTCAGACCTTCTGGAGTGATTTTGGGATGTTTGGAATGGCTGAAGTTTACAATGCCCAAAGGTTGAACGATATAAACCACACAAACTTGAAAACTGTGGTTACCCACGTGGGAATCGATGTGGGCGAAGATGGGAAAACACATCAGAGCATTGACTACATCTCCCTGGCCCGCAACCTGTTTGGATTCAGGGTGATATGCCCTGCCGACTCCAATCACACCGATAGAATTATCCGTTGGTTAGTCAACAAACCAGGTAACTATTTGGTAACCATGGGACGTTCCAAGCTTCCGGTGATCCGCAGTTTCGATGGAGCCCTTTATTACGCAGCGGATTACTGCTTCGACTATGGACGGGCTGATATCCTTCGCGATGGCAATCATGGCAGCATGCTGGTGTGCGGAACTCCCATCGGACGCGCTTTGAAAGCTGTGGATACCCTGCGCGAAGAAGGAATATTTATAGAACTGATCTATATCTCCGCTCCCTTGCAGATAGATCCGGAGCTTATCCGCCGCGCCGCCACCAAAAAATTCATATTCAGTGTGGAAGATCATTCCGTGCAGGGGGGGCTCGGTACCACGATCGCTGAAAGCCTGGTGGAATTGGGACTTGCTGCTAAGCTGGTAAAACTTGGTATCCGCGAATATCCGATGTCTGGCTCATCCAGCGAGCTCTATAAATGGGCTCAGATGGATACAATTTCGATAGTAAAGACAATCAAAAAGCAGCTTGGCTAGGGTTCATCCTGAGTGAGTAACTTGTGATAAGGAAGATTAAAAGCATCCGCAACGCAGAAGCTACTTTGGAAGGGGCGGGAGTTTATCTGAAGCGGGCATTTGGCTATTACCAGCAGCCTGACTACGATCCTTTTTTGATGCTGGACGACTTTCGCAATGACGATCCGGAAAAGTATCTGCCCGGTTTTCCCTGGCATCCGCATCGGGGCATCGAAACCATTACTTACATGCTGGAAGGTTCGGCTGAGCATGGCGACAGCCTGGGCAACAGCGGAGTGATTCACAAAGGCGAAGTGCAGTGGATGACTGCAGGCAGCGGGATTATCCATCAGGAAATGCCAAAGCCAGATTCCCAGGGAAGGATGTATGGTTTTCAGCTCTGGACAAACCTTCCTGCCAAAGACAAGATGTGCAAACCGCGCTATCGTGATCTGCGTGCCAAAGATATACCAGTAGTCCAGACTCCCGAAGGAGCTTCGGTTAAGATTATCAGTGGCGAGTTCCAGGGCGCAAAAGGCCCTGTGGAAGAGATCTTTGTGCAGCCACAATACTTTGATGTGTTGATTCCTGCACATTCTCGGCTTAGCCTGCCCGCTGCCCGAGGCTTCACTTGCTTCATATATGTATATTCTGGCAGTGCCAGCAGCTCTGATACTGAGCTCAGCAATACCCAACTGGTGTTGTTCGATGATGGCGATGAGATAGAACTGGTAACCCAAGCCTCGGAATGCCGCTTTCTGTTTTTGTGCGGAAAACCCTTACAAGAACCCATCTCCTGGCGCGGCCCGATCGTAATGAACACCCGGGAAGAGATCAGGCTGGCATTCCAGGAACTGGAACAGGGCAATTTTATCAAAGACAAGGCCTGATACAAGACCTCTCTACCCCCGACCCCCCGACCTCTCGACCTCTCGACCTAAAAAATAGATTGACAAAATCTTAGCAATGCATTTTCTATCGTAGTGCTTACTATATTAGGAGGATACAATGAAAAAGCTGTTAGTTGTTTCGTTGATCTTGGCAATGTTCGGTATGGCTTTCGGGGCCCGCAGAGCCCTTGTGATAGGCAATGCCCGTTATGCGGACAAACCGCTAAAAAATCCCGTGAATGATGCGGAGCTGATGCGTCAAACCCTAGCCAAGCTTGATTTCTCGGTAGTGAAACTTATCGACGTAAACCGGCAGAACTTCGACAAAGCGGTGCGGGATTTTGCCTCAAAGCTGGAAGAAGAAGACGAAGTTGTGTTCTATTACAGCGGCCACGGCGTTCAGGTGGATGGAGCTAACTATCTGCTTCCCATAAACGAAAAGTTTGAAGATGAAGACGACGTGGTGGATAAAGCCATTGGGCTGGACTGGATCACCTCAAAGCTCAGTTCCACTGCGATTACCATGATCTTTCTGGATGCCTGCAGAGACAATCCCTATGCCCAATACCGTTCCGGTCAGAAGGGTCTGGCCATGGCTGGAGCTACCGGCAACAACATGTTTATGATGTATTCAACTGAGGCTGGTTCGGTGGCCAACGACGGCAAGGGACCCAACAGCCCCTTTACCAATAGCCTTACCACCCAAATGCTTACCCCGGGTTTAAGCCTGGACGACATATCCACCAATGTCACCGCTGAGGTTCGCGAAAGCAGCAATGACTCCCAGCGTCCCTGGAAGATTGGCTCGCTCAGCTTCAAGTATTATTTTCAGGAGCCCGACACCCGTGACAGCAGTTATCCGGTTTATCAGGATAACGGTAGGGGACGCATTTCCAGCACAGTGGAAGACAGGATGCGCCGCAAGAATACGGGCAACGATATCTACAATCCCGCAGCCAGCAAATATCTAACGGTTCATAGCGCCAACGAGCTGTTGATAGAGGATATGGACGATAACGACTACTCCAAAGGCCAGTTTGTTTCCCGCAATACCTTTGGCATGAAGATTCCCTATTTGGGTGTGGAGTGCTTTTACAATACTATTAAAAGCTGGGAGAACGCCGATTTTGGCACGGGTAACCAAAATTCCCAGGTTGGCGCAGGTGCAGGCATGCCCGATCCTGATAAACTACGGCTCTTTGCCTATATCCTGCAAAACAACCTCAGTGCCTATGCTCCTTACGAAAACTTCCTGGGGATAAAAGGACAGCTCATAAAAAGAGTTCTTACCGGCAAGCAATTCTCCGAGCTTGGCTGCGAGGTGGAGTATAATCAAGTGCCCGACGATTTTAACTATACCGACGACCAGCCTATGGCTCAATACTTTAACAGCAGTGCTTTGAACTGGACGCCAAACCTGCGGGTAAATGCCTATTTGCTTGCCTCTACCCTCAAAAACAGATATCTGGAAGCTAATAACTTCCGTGGCCTGGGGCCAGCCAACAGCCCTCTGTTGATCGCCAACGAGCAGGCCTCTGCCTTGATCGCCCGCCTCAGGATAGAAGACTATCAAACGAATCTGGCCAATTACCGGGATGTAGCAGCGGAATTCATGCTGCCCTTGAACTTTGGCAAGGTGGTTGGCATGGATTTTGGCTACAACTGGATGCGCAGAGACGATTGGGACACTGATGAAGAAACCACCAGCTCCAATCTGAATGGCGGTTTGCGGATCACCTTCCTGCCTCTGGAAAACTTCCGTTTGATCGGCAGCGCCGAATACAACATGCTCAAACAGGACGAGGCCAGAGAAGACCTGCTGGTGGCGGGACATGCTGTTTTGAAGATTACCCATCATATAGCGGCGATGGCCACCTTCAAATACGACTTTATCTGGAACCGGGATCTGGGTTTCTCTGAGGTTGATCCTGAGGGTTTCATCTTTGGGAGCACGCTCGCCATAAGATTATAGTTGACTGAAAGCCCCTGAATTTTTAGCTTGGCCTGAATAAAAAAAACAGATGGAGATCAGGTCAAATGAAAGTGTTAAAAACAGACTCTGACAAGTGCATTGCTTGCCATGCCTGCGAAAGCGCTTGTTCCCAGCTTTACTTCAACGAAGATAATCCCGCCAAATCCTGCATTGTTATTTCAGACGAGCAGCAACCCATCGACATGAATGTTTGCAACCAATGCGGAACCTGCGTGGCTGCCTGTCCTACTTTGGCGCTTACCATAAACAGCCAGGGTGTTATCATGCTGAATAAAAGCCTTTGCATTGGCTGCCTGATGTGTGTGGCGGTATGCCCCACGAACTCCATGCGCACCTATCTGGGCTATCACAATCCTTTCAAATGCATTGCCTGCGGAGTCTGCGTAAAAAGCTGTCCAGCCGATGCCATCAAAATTGTTAATGAATAAGGAGAGCAGAATGGAACGCAAGATTTTAGCTGAATTCAAATACGATCTGGCCCCCGTGGTGCGTGGCTACAATAAACGCACTTTGTACGTGAATGTGGGAACCAAGGAGATAACTGCCAAGCCGGTTAGCGACATGATGATCGACAAATTCGTAGGCGGCAAAGGCTTTGACCTTTATCTGATGTGGCAGGGCGTGAAAGATAGCACGAAATGGAACGATCCCGAAAACGAGATATGCATATCATTTGGCCCTCTGTGTGGCAACACCAGCTATCCGGGCAGCGGAAAATCCATCGTCACAACCATCTCACCGCTTACGGGCATCCCCGTGGATTGTAATGTGGGCGGGCACTTTGGCCCTTACACGAAGTTTTCCGGTTGGGACGCTCTGGAGCTACAGGGCAAGGCGGAAGAAGATGTAATCGTCTTTATCGATGGCGACAAGGGCCTGGTTCAGATCCTTACTGCGCCGGATAAAGACATCAATAGCCACATCCTGGCCGAAGAGCTGGTGAAGGAATTTGCCGATAACCCCGATAAACTCCAGTATGTTTCCGTGGTTTCTTCCGGTGAGGCAGCCGACCATGTGCAGATTACCTGCCTCAATTTCTCATTCTGGGATAAACGCCGCAAAGTAGCTCGTCTCAAACAAGCGGGCCGGGGTGGCACGGGAACCGTATTCAGGGACAAGAAGATCAAAGCCCTGGTGGTTAAATACAGCGGTTTAAAATCTGACACGAATAACCCCGTTGATCTGCCCACCCTCCAAAAAACCGGACTGAAGCTGCATCGCGAGATAGAAGCGGGCGACGACACCCAATGCCGTATGCACCAGGTGGGAACTGCGCATCTGATGGAGATTATGAACGATTATGACCTCCTGCCAATCCGCAATTTCAAGTATGGCCAGATGCCCGAAGCCATAGGCTTGCATTCCAAGGAGTTTACCGCTCTCTTTACCCAGGGCATGGCGGATGGTTGCTGGTATGGCTGTTCGCTGTCCTGCTGCAAGGCCGTGGATAACTTCAAACCGCGCACCGGACCTTACAAAGGTCAGCCGGTTTGCGTGGACGGGCCGGAATATGAGACCGCCGCTGGCTGTGGCAGCAATATTGGCATCTTCGATCCCAAGGATGTGGTGGAGATCAATTTCTACTGCGACACCTATGGCGTGGACACCATTTCCTTTGGCACCAGCACGGCGTTTGCCATGGAGTGCTACGAAAACGGCATCCTGAACAAGGAACGAACCGGCGGGCTTGACCTTAGCTGGGGAAATGCCGACGCTGCCCTGGAGCTCTTGCACCAAATGGCACGGGGAGATGGCTTTGGCGTAACCGTTGGCAAAGGTGTGCGAGCCATGAAGAAGATTTTTGCCGAGCAATATGGAGCTGATCCAAACTTCCTGCAGGATATTGGCATGGAAGCAAAAGGTCTCGAATACTCGCAGTATATGAGCAAAGAATCCCTGGCGCAGCAAGGTGGCTACACCCTGGCTTTGAAAGGCCCGCAGCACGATGAAGCCTGGCTGATCTTTATGGATATGGTGAATAACCATATTCCCACCTTCAAGGACAAAGCCGAAGCCCTGCACTATTTCCCGATGTTCCGAACCTGGTTTGGCCTGCAGGGGCTCTGCAAGCTCCCCTGGAACGACATCGAACCCGCCGACAACGCCAGCACCGATGAACCAGCCAAAGTTCCGGAGCATGTGCAAAATTACGTGGATATCTACAAAGCCATCACCGGCAAACCCATGGACAAGAAAGAGCTGATCCGCCAGTCGGAACGCGTTTACAACTTCCAAAAAGTCTTTTGCATGCGATTTGGCAAAGGACGCAGAATAGACGATGTGCCGCCTTACCGAGCCGTGGGACCCGTAACCGAAGAAGAATATCTGTCCCGTCAGGAACGCTATGACAAGCATCTGGTGGATAAGCTGGGCCTTGACCCCAGCGGTATGAGCACCGCCGAAAAAATGGCAAAACTGCGCGCCTACCGCGAAGACCAATATCAGCAACTGATAGATGCCGTTTACGAACGCAAAGGCTGGACTCCGGAAGGAGTGCCCACCGTGGAACACCTGCAGGCCATTGGTATGGACCTGCCGGAGGTGCTGGAGATTGTGAAGCGGTATCTGAAATAGCTTAGGAGAGCCTGCGTCTTTGGAGTGCCTGCGTCTCGCAGGCAAGGTGCTCCGTCGTCTCGACGGAGTGTCTATTTTCCGGCGGGACGCCGGAAGTCCATGCCTGCGAGACGCAGGCACTCCAAAACGATGAATTGATGAAAATGATGCCCTCCGACGGCACATTCCATTTTCTCCAGCTTCTATTTCATATCAAAACCGGATTCAGCCTGTAGAACCTGGCTATCCGGTTCTGATAGCCCTTACGCTCGAAACAAATCACGGCCTGCCTTTCCACCAGGCTTTCGATTGCACGCCGGAAATCCAATCCGGTAAGTTTACTGGCGCTCAGCAGCCGGTGGTGAGGTATTTCTTCCAGCCCGAATTCCCGCAATTGCCCCACGATCTTCTTCTCGTTTTCCAGTTTCCCGGCTTCTGCCAGATCAGCCAGAAATGGCTTGGTGTTCTCAAAATAATAATCACAGAGATACATTGCTTCCCTGGCAGTTTCCACATCCACTTCCCGTTTATTGAAGAAAGTGCTTACCGCGCTATTTTCCAGGGCATCCCGCAGATCCATCCAGTTTTTCAGCATAAAGATCATGATGCTGAAGCGGAAGAAGTAATTATCGTAGATTCTGGTGGTGTATGAGATCAGCGGATCGCTTCCCTTCATGGCATTCTCCCGCATTTTGGCGGTATATATGGCGTTACGGTATTCGGCAGACTCCTGGTTTAGCTTCAGGTAATGGGTTCCGCTCAGGCTGCGGAAGGTCTCCAGTATATCGCCATAACCGTGCAGGTGCTTATCCAGGTGTTGGCAGTTGCGCAGGCTGAAATCCATCTTATCCAAGTCGATATCCCGGTAGAAATTGATGATATGCCTTTGGATGAATCCTCCCCGCTGGTCAGGCACATCGTTCAGTTCACGCATCAGCCATTCTTCCGTGGAACCGCCGATAATGCTGAAAGCGGGTTTGCTGATGTATTCGTCTATCCCCACCTTGGCCACCGTCTTGTCGTTGCCGTCGAACATATCGGTAAGCTCGGCTTTCATCCCGTGATTATAGCTTTTCTGCATCTCCGCCATCCAGGCGCCGATCTCCGTTTGCACGATCAGCCGGTTGGGATTTATCGACAGCAGGTTCAGCAGCCTGGCTTGGGTGGGCTTGTTCAGTTCGATGCTTTGTTCTATTTTTTCTTTGGGGCTCAGCTTCTCCAGGCTTTTGCGGTGAAGCTCCAGGCATTTCAGGGCTTGGTTGATTACCGTGGATTTACGGCTGATTCCGCTGGGGCCAATAATAATCGCCCAGATATTGCAAAAGTGCCTTGTCCCGGCGTTGTTTATGGCGATGCGATTGCCGATGCAGGAAGCCACCACCGGTAGAAAGGCGGTCAGTTTGGCTCCCTCGCTGCTGTCGGTGATCTGATTCAGAATATCCAGATATCCGGTGAATATCTGCGGCAGCTTGCTCCTGTCCAAGGGCACATCCTTCTTGCTTTCAAACATGCTGATCAGCTCGGGATAATCCTCCAGCGAGTAGAATTCGCTTTGGGGAGCCACCACATTACGCCAGCCGTAATTTCCCGCAATGTAGAAAAGGGTGCTGATCTTCACCGCCGGATACTTTTGCAGGCTGTGCCACATGCTGTCCAGATGCTCCTGGGTTTCACCGGGGTAATGGGGATTATTCAGAAACATGTTCCAGTACTGCCTTCCAGCATCGCCCAGGTGGTTGTAGAGCGCCATGCACACTTTAGTCCAGTCGCTGTAATTGATTCTTTGCTGGCAAAGGTATTCCACCGCCAGACGCACATAGTATTCGGAAGGATCGTCCACCATCCTGCCGCCATCGGGGAGAGAGCTTTCACCTGGGGCTGCCGAAATCTGTTCGGCAGAGGCTGCGGAGCAGCCTGTTACAGCGAACTCCGCTTCCTTGGGCAAATCGGAGTTTGCCAACCCTGTGGTTGGGGGCGTGAACTCGGTTTGTGTGTTTTGCAACGCGCTTAGCCAAAATTCCACATCCAGCGCTTCATTCTGAGTTTTGATCAGCTCCTTGTCCCAGCTCACAAAGCAAGCCCGGCACATATCATGCGTAGGATCGGGTTTGATGCCCATCTGGTTTTCCGCTTCTTCGGCCACAAACTCCCAAATCTTCCGGTAGGCGAGGGGATCAGCAATCGGGACGGAAAAGGGAATAAGCACTTTCACCCCGTCATTGGGACTGCGGAACACATATTTTGCTCCGGGGATGTTTTCGGCGGCCTTGCGTTTGAAGGCTTCGATCTCGCCTACGTGATCAAAATCCAGGATAATGCCATTGGCCTGCACCACATTCTCCGCCTTGCGGCTGCCATTAACGATGCCATAAACGAAGTAGGACAGTGTCTTTTTCAGTTTGTTGGCGGCTTCCACCTCGCCCCGGGCATACAGGTCCCTGATCCGGGCTACCTTTTCCTGATACTTGCCCGCTTTGATCTTGTCCATCACGTTTGCCAGCGGCACTACGGCCAGCTTTGCTTGACGGGTGATATCATTGCTGCCGCTTACCATTTCAAGTTTGCTGATGTCCGGGGCAGCGCTGCTGTTCGAACTCTGATAATCTGTTATCATAATGTTCTCCTATAGTGTAGTCCGAGGATCGCAATGTTTTGAGCAATGCCTGATCATCTCGTCTAACAACTAAGGGCTAACATTTCGGTGAGGAGCGCTGGCTGAAGGGTGGGCAAATTCCGATTTGCCCAAGCGAACGGAGTTCGCTGCTAAAGGGCGAACCGCAGTTCGCCCCCTACGATTCTGCAAATCGGAGTTGGTAGCTCTGTAGAGGTGTCTTTCTCCCTCCTCATCCTCATCATTTCATCATTTCATTGTTTTTACCCTTACACGCCAGATAGGGAAGGGGACATATAGATATTGTATAGATTTCATATATTATTATATTATAGATATTTATCTATATCTATTGTCTATCTGAATTCCTCTCTCCCTCCCCCCGTGTAGGCCGGAAAACGATGAATTATGAAAACGATGACTCACAAAAGAGAAAGGGCGGAGCACCTGCTCCGCCCAAAATCTCCGTTCTTTAGCTTACAGCCACTACTTCATAACTTCCCCCCAACTGAACTTTCCGTTCCTGAACACGAGGTTTTGTTTCAGCAATTCTTTGCCCTGGCTCCCTTCCGGGAACAGTCGCATCATGCTCATTTTGAGGGCAGAGTAGCTGCGGTTGTCTTCAGGCTTCCTGAAAGCCCTGATCCTACATTCGCGTTTGGCGGTGTAAACTTTTCCGTTCTTTCTGCCATTCGCGTTCTTCAGTTCTTTTACCAGGAAATCCCGGTCAAAGCGTTCTTGGTCGGTTAGCGGCCTTTGGGATTCAAGCTCCTTTAGCCGTTTCAGTTCCCGCTTCATTTCCAGAATGTAAGTTCTGTCGTAGATGGGGAGGTCTTGGAAGAAAGGCTCGCAGTCGCCGCTATCCACTCCGGTATGGCGGAACAGCTCGTAGGGACTATAGCCCTGGTTAGGGTGGTTGATCAGGAACAGCAAACGCTTAGCGCCGATGCAGTTCATCTGTTTCAGGGTTTCGGAAATGACGTTTGGCATTGTTTTTACCATTTGTGGTTTTCTCCTTTTTACTTTTCTTCCCGCGACAGTCGTCAGACTGAGGGGAGTTTTTGAAGCAAAGCACACTGTGAAGTCTCCACTTCACGAAGGCCCCGTCATGAACCCTAAAACATGCAGGGCGTTGAGCTTTTTCGATTCAAACTCCTCCGGAAGTTAATCGAAAGCTAAGGGCTATGCTCAAACTCCTTTTGGAGTAGCGCTGAAGGAGAAATCACGCTACTCTGGAATTAATGACAATATAGTCCGAAAAAGGCGGCAGGCAAGTAAAATCTCGGCATTACGGCAGGAAAAATGTTAGCCCTTATATATAGCAACCAGCTCAGCCAATCCACAGATATTTATCAGATATTCTTCATGCGAAAGCTTGATGGTAGTCTGAGTATAGCAGCACACAAGTATATTATCGGAGGAACTATAATGGAAGTAACATTCAAGAATCTCTTAAAGGCCTACAGCGGCAAGTGTGACGGTCTGGTTTACTACTACAACCGCCGTCTGAACAAGGTGATCGCCCGAAAATTGCCCGTTAGCAAGCCACATGCGGCAAATGACCGCCTCGCAGCCATCAGCCGCAACCTGAAAGAGCTAAAACCCAGCGAAGCCTATCGCAACGACCTGAAGATTTACACCGAGCTGCTGCGGATGAAGCTGGGTTCCAAAGGAGAAGGGCTGAATTCGTGGAGCAATGTGTTTCGCAAGCTGATGTTCGGCATGGCGACAAAATACGGCCTGAATTTGGCAACGCTGACCAGAGCGGAGATCTACTCTCAAAGCCTGCCCTGCCTCAGCGTGAAAACCGCCATCGAGGATGGCCTGCTGCCAGCCGTGCCCGGCTATGAACGCTTCACTGCGGATTTGTAACCGGCATCGTTTCATCACTTCATCGTTTTGGAGTGCCTTTCAAATGTTAGCCCTATATATATAGGAGGAACTATGAATACCGACTTTATCACAGTGCTGGCCAAAGAGCTGGCAAGCAAACTGAACCACCTGATAAACATCCCCTTCATAAAGGAAGAGGATGAGCAGGTTTTCTTTGAACTGGTGGTAAATATCGTGCTGGGCGCGGTGCTTACCAATCTGGACAAACTGGGTGAGAAAAAATAGTCACACGGATTGAACGGATTGAACGGATGAACACGGAAAAGAATGGGAACACGGGAAAAGTATAGGAACACGGATTTGCACGGATTATACGGATTAGCACGGATTATCTTCGTAAACTCTTTTCCTCTGCTTTTCTCTGTGGTTTAAATTCTTCTCTCTGCTTTTCTCTGTTAATCTCTGCTTTTCTCTGTGGTTTAAAAAAAAAGTCTCTGCTTTTCTTCAAAGCGTCTGGAAGACGCTTCTACCTTTCTCTGTGTTGAAAAGAAATCCTCTGTTTTTCTTCAAAGCGTCTGGAAGACGCTTCTACCTTTCTCTGTGTTGAAAAGAAAAGTCTCTGCTTTTCTTCAAAGCGTCTGGAAGACGCTTCTACCTTCCAACCCTTGAACCTTTATACCTTTGAACCAAAACACAAGGAGGGCAGTCTATCATGAAAGCCAAATTCAAGTATGGAATCGGAACCTACAGCGGCACGATCGACGAGATCACCTTTGGTTCCTATCGCAAGGATACGGTGTGCATCGCGCGCAAATACGTGGTGCCGCGGCTTACCGAAAACAACACCAGCATGGGCGCTAAGCTGAAAAACCTGGCAACGGTATGGCAAAGCGTTTCCAGCGGCTACAAGGAAGAGATGAAGATCTACGCCGCCAAAAACATCATTAATGTTCCCAAAGGGAAGTTGCCACCCACCAGCTTCTCCATCTGGGTGAGGATGATGTTCCTGTTCAGCGAGCTGAATGCGGGTCATATCGACCTTGCAACCGTCACCTATTCCGACCTGCAAACCGTGGCCGAGGATATCCTAAGTATCTCTGTGGCAGTTGAGAACGGTTTTCTGGCCGAGGTGCCAGGCTGCGAGACCCTTACCAGTAACATGTAAAGGCAGTAAGAGATCCCGCGTCCTCGCGGGATAGGTTTTCCGTCGTCTCGTCGGTTGTTTTTATCATCCGGCGGGACGCCGGAAGTCCATGCCTGCGAGACGCAGGCACTCCACTCCGCAAGCAGCCAGTTATCACCCTTCCAAAGCGGCGAAGAGTGCTTTTATATCCTTTATTTTTATCACCTTGGGGCTGGCCTTTACCTTGCTGTATCCCGAAATGTAGATTTTTTCATAACCCAGCTTTTGCGCTTCTTTGATGCGTGAATCCAGTTGTGAAACCGGGCGCACTTCGCCATTCAAGCCCACTTCTCCGATAAAAACGGTTTTGGGGGCAATGGCTTTGTCCTTCAGGCTGGAGATCAGAGCCGCCAGAATAGCCAGATCGAGGCTGGGATCGGAGCTGCGGATTCCTCCCGTGAGGTTTACAAACACATCGTTGTTACGGAGGAAAAGGGACAGATTCTTTTCCAAAATGGCCAGCAGGATCGCCAGTTTCTTCTGTTCCAGTCCCACCACCACCCGCTGGGGAGTGCCATAGTTGGACGCGGTGGCCAGGGTTTGCACCTCCACGATGAAGCTGCGGCTGCCTTCGGTGATGCATCCGATCGAGGTTCCAGGCTGATGTTGATCGTGGCTAAGAAAGATGTTATTGGGATTCTCCACCTGCACCAGGCCAAGATTGGTCATCTCAAAAAGTCCGATCTCATTGGTGGAACCGAAACGGTTTTTCACTGCCCGGAGGATTTTATATTGGTTGCGCAGTTCGCCTTCGAAGTAGAGCACCGTATCCACCATGTGCTCCAGGATTTTGGGCCCGGCCACAAAGCCTTCCTTGGTTACATGCCCCACCAGGAACAGCGGAATCCCCGACAGCTTAGCACAACGCAACAGCCGGTTGGCGCTTTCCCTGAGCTGAGTGATGCTGCCCGCCACAGAATCCAAAGTGCTGATGCTGACGGATTGAATGGAATCGACGATCACCAGATCGGGACTATGCTCGGATATGGCCGAAACGATCTGATCGGTGTCGTTGGTGCAAAGCAGAAACACATGCTCGCTGCTAACCTGCAGTCTTTTGCTTCTCAGCCGTATCTGCTCTGCGCTTTCCTCGCCGGAGCAATAGAGTATCTTCTTGTTTTGCGCTCCCAACCACTGGGAAAGCTGCAGCATCAGAGTGGATTTTCCGATGCCCGGCTCTCCGCCGATCAAGCTTACCATGCCCTGAACGATCCCACCTCCCAAAACCAGGTCAAACTCCCGGGTGCCGGTTGGCAGCCTGTCCACCTCACCATATTTGAGGTCAATGATCCTTTCCGGAACTGCCTGCGGAGCAGCTTCGACCTGCCGGTTTTTTTTCCCGGTGACCCGGGTGCTTTCTTTCAGAGTGTTCCAAGCACCGCAGGCAGGGCATTGTCCACTCCACCTGGAGGTCTCGTGTCCGCATTCCGCGCAGAAAAAAATCGTGGCCATATAGCCCCCATGTTGCTTTTTTTCCACAATATGACAGGCCATTTTTATGGCAAGAAAAATATCCGGAAGGGCGTCAAGTCTTTCTGGATAAAGGTTTAGTTCACCACGAAAGTAATGTGTAATACAAAGGCCAACGAAGGCGGCAAAAAATAGTTATTGCCTCTCGGAAATTTTGCGCTATAATGTGGTTAGAGGTGATATTAATGAAAACTACAATCGTCGTATTCTCTACGCCTACATGTTCTTGGTGTAGAAAAGTGAAAGACTATCTAAATAAAAACGGACTAATATACAAAGATATAGATGTATCCAGAGACCTTGCGGCTCAAAGGGATATGATCCGCAAATCTGGCCAGCAAGGGGTTCCACAACTGTGGATCAACAATAACCCGGTAGTTGGCTTTGACCGGGAGAAAATCGACCGTTTATTAGGACTAAAAAACCAATCAAAGGAGCAAACAAATGTCTGACTATTCCGCGAAATTTCATGGTCTTATCACAAGGCTGCAAGTTGTGTTGAGTGAGATAGACTATGCGCAAAAAGCCTGTCTGCAAGCAGGTCGCATGGAATGTATGTTGCTGAATCACCTTTATAAGATCAAAGGACCTGCCAACATGAACGAACTGGCCAAGGTTCTTAATGTGTCCCATAGCCGGGTAACCCGCATCATGGACAACCTGGTTAGCAAACAACTGGTAATCCGCCAACCTTCTGTGGAAGACCGCAGATGCTGGTATGCACTGATCACCGAAAAAGGCAGTAAGCTGGCAGAAAACAGCTTGCAGACCGTGGTGGATCAACAGGCAAAAATCATCTCCAAACTTCCCGACAAAGAGATAGACCCCATGTTCAAAGCCCTCAAGCTTTATGTGGAAAAGTATGAGGAAGTTCTGAAAGAAACCTATGTGGAGCTCTGATGCCAAGTAGTGTTACCACCAAATGGACAGGCGGGATGGTATTTGATGCCGAAATCAACGGCCACCACCTGAAGATGGATGCCGATCCGGAGTGGGGTGGTACCGATCAGGGGCCTCGTCCGAAACCCTTGTTGCTTGCCGCTCTGGCAGGCTGCTCAGGCTTGGATATCGTATCTATCCTGAATAAAATGCAGATTACAGACTACAACTTCGAAATAGTAACGGAAGCGGAGAACACGCTTGAGCACCCCATTGTATATCATACGATAACGGCAAAATTCATCTTTCGGGGAGAAAACCTGCCCGAAGATAAGATCAAGAAAGCGGTGACCCTATCCACCGATCGTTATTGTGGAGTAAATGCCATGCTGAAAAAATCCGCCAACATCATAGTAAAGATAATAATCAACGACACGGAAGTGATGTAACATGAAATGGACTATCATAGTTATCCTGGTGTTTGCAGTGTCAATCCTGGGCTGCACACCGGCTCCGAAGCCTGAGCCAGCTCAGGAACAAGCTGAAACTCCCAGCTTCGATGAAGCAATGGACAGTCCAGGTGCATATAATGGAGAATGGTTGACCGACTTCGGGAAAGCAAATGAGATAGCCAAGGAGCTCAACAGGCCGATTCTGGTGAATTTTACCGGTTCGGACTGGTGTGGCTGGTGTATCAAGCTTTCAAATGAGGTATTCACCAAAGAAGCGTTCCAGCAATATGCCAATGATAGCTTGGTTCTCTTGAAATTGGATTTTCCACGGAAGATTCCTCAAACCCCCGAAGTGAAGGCAGCTAATGAAAAATTGGCCAGAGATTTCGGAGTTGAGGGATTTCCGACAATCGTGTTACTGGATACCAAAGGAAAAGAGATCAACCGGACTGGATACCAACCGGGTGGAGCTGAAGCCTATGTGAAGCACCTTAAGGAGCTTCTTGCTGCCAAGTAAAAAAACGCCCTAATCTGATACAATCAACAGCCTGTCCATCCCAACAGGCTGTTGTCTTTTATCCCGGCAAGAATTAATTTTGGCTGGCTGAATAATCGGTTATTTTATGTAGATGGAAATCTTTCGTGAGTGGGGAAGGTGGTTCACATCATCTTGTGGATGAGCCATGTTTCCAGCTACTTATGAATAACCATAATAATCCTGTTCACACGGATAGGAGGTGAACATGACCAGTTATGTGAGATCAGCCACGCTGATAGTTTTGTTCTTAGCCCTCAGTATTCTTTGTTTTTCCCAAACCTCAGGTCTTACCGCCATGCCCGACACGCTCGATTTTGGAACAATACCGATTTCCACACTCTCAGGTTATGCTGGTAAATATTACATACACGCTTGCGCATGTCACAATCTTAGAAATGAATCTAACCGGAGAACCAGGCTTTTCCATACACAGTTTACCAGCTTTGCCGGCGGTTCTGAGCATGGGTGCATCCACTCAGGTGGAGGTTGCCTTCAGCCCTATTTCAGAGGGTGCGGTAAGCGGAATTCTCCATGTGTTGACCGCTACTGGAGCTGAATTGGAAATAGGTTTACGGGGAGAGGGATTTAGAATTCCCATGATTCACGAGCCGGATGATTACGATTTCGGCGACGTTTCGGTGGGCTCCACTGCTTCCACGGTCTGCCTTGCGACCCTCAGTTCTCCTTGGGAAGCTTGGGTGGGGATAGGAGAGATAGTTTCCGTATCTCTTGCGGGAAGCCCGGACTATTCTATACCTATAGTCTATAAGAACAGTGTTGTGGTGCCTGTTACGTTCCCTGTAGAGCTGGGTCCCATGGATACGCTGTATATCCAGATAAACTATCAGCCTGGTTCCACAGGCACTTCGGCAGCCATATTAAACATCGCCTGTTCAGATGGGATGATTTATGACAGCAACCTGACAGGAACAGGAATAGCCGGAGGACCGGAAATCTATGTGAATCCAAACTCCCTGATCGTGGAGATGTATGCTGGGATGGAAGCCAGCAGTTCCTTCGTCATTGGGAATAGCGGAGATTCTGCATTGCACTATATCCTGGATACATCCACCTTGCCTTCTTGGATAGTTTTGATTCCCACGGAAGGGTTTGTGGCTGTTGGCGATTCAGCAGTCATAGAAGTTTTCTGTGATGGAACATCGGTTATTGCGGGCAACTACAGCAGTGTGATCGAGATTACCAGCAACGATCCAGCCCATGCCTCAATGAACCTCATGATAACCGTTGTGGTTACCAATGCTGCATTACTGGCTGATTTTCATGCCAATCCGCTAATGGGGCACCCTCCTTTGGCTGTACAATTTCACGACGACAGCATCAGCGATGCCACGGCTACCTGGTCTAGCATCAATAGCTGGGACTGGGATTTTGACAACGATGGAGTTTTTGATTCATCACAGCAACATCCGCTGCATACCTATACTCAGCCTGGAGTGTATTCTGTGCGTTTGGTGGTGGGAACAAATACCGGGCTTACATCCACAAAGCTGCGGACTGATTATATCAATATTGGAAATTCAGCTCCGGTGATAGCGGTTCCCTATCCCTCCATCCCAGATATGGAAGAGGATACACCCTGGGGGCCAACCAACCTCAGCTACGTGTTTAGCGATCCCGATGGCGACCCCCTGGTTCTTACGGCCAAGGGGAGTGTTCATCTCACAGCAACAGTCTCACCGGATGGCCTATACATTGTTCCAGAGGCAAACTGGTTCGGCACAGAAACCATCACACTTACGGCGGCAGACCCTTATGGCCTGGCAGTGGCTCAATCAATAGTAGTTTCGGTGGCTTCAGTAAATGATGCCCCCGAAGTAAACATACCAGCAGATCTTTACTTCATTCGCAATTCCACGTTCAACGTAGATTTTGCACAATATATAGATGATCCTGATAATCCCGACAGCGAAATATCCATTCAACTTGTCGCTGTTTCGGCTCCACCAGTGGTTTTCCATGTCTATACTCCGGTAAACACACCCAATGTGGTGGGGCAACTTACCGTTAGTTTCAGCTCGCCGTCTCAAGCCGAGGCAAACCAGGTGTTTCAGATTCAGGTGAACGACAACCAAGGCCGCCTGATCAGTTTTGCAAACTTCAACGTGCATGTATTGGAACACTTCACTCCGCAGATTACCTTGGACGACACCTACCAATACACAGGTCAGAACGTGGGGTTCAACGATGCCACGCTGGGAAATCCGGATCATTGGCTGTGGAACTTCGGGGATGGCAATACTTCCACGGAGCAAAATCCTATTCATCAATATCTCAGCTCCGGAACTTACGACGTTAGCCTTACCCTGGGCAACAGCCAGGTTCCCGATGAAGACAGAATGATTCTGATGCCTGGTTTGATTCACTTAAGCGGGACAGCGGTAACTATTGATTTCATTCCAGCCAACTGGACTATCCAGGGATCACCATATAATCTGTTTGAAGACGTGATTATTCAGCCGGACGACATAGTGGTGATAGAACCGAATGTGGAAGTTAATTGCTTTGGCGAAGAGCCAGTTGACATTCAGGGCAGCTTGCAAGCCAATGGAGTAATCTTCAGACCTCCTGCCGGAGGTGGTTTGTGGGGTGGTTTACGGTTCCGTGGTTCGGGACTGCGAGAACCAAGCAGCCTGCAAAACTGCCAGCTTGTAGACGCACAAAACCCCCTTATCATAGAAGATAACAGCCCTCAGATCAGCAATCTTAGCATTACTGTTTCCGACACAACTGCAGTATTGGATGGCACAGCCATCAGGTTGCAAGGGCAAAGCGCTTGCCAGATAACAGGTGCCGAACTGCTAAACTACAAAAATGGCATTGTGATCGAAACCGAGGGTTCAGACAGGGATACTCCAGTTCTTACCAATGTGCGGATTCGCAATAGCAGCAGTGCGATAAGAGAAGTAAATGATCCCAGTGTGGCGATCAAACTGGTTAGTAATGCCAGTTTGAACGACGTGGAGATCAGTAATTACGATAAAGGCCTGGTTATCGAAACAACTGATGATAGAACCAGCACAACCCCTTCGCTAACCAATGTCCGGATTCGCAATAGCAGCAGCAGTATCCGGAATATGAATACCGGCTTGTATCTGGGAGCGCAAGTAAAGGGAACGCTAACCAATTCACGCATCTCTAACGCCTCGTTGGGTATCTTTATTGCCCAGGGGAACCGCACGGTTCTGGAGAACAACGTCGTGGCTAATTGCCTCACCGGAATCAAAGCTTATGGCGAGAATCCTTTACCCCTGAGAAAAACAATTCTCTATGTGGACACCGCATTCCTGAATGAACACCCTGGAATGGTTCAGGCTGCCTATGATCTGAATGGAACCGGATCCTGGAACCTGTATCAAAACACCGTTTTCAGATATCCCATTGGGATCAAAGCCAGCTTTGCCGAGGTGCATGCCCACACAAACATCTTCTGGACTGATAACTCCAATCTTCAGCCTGTGGCGCAGAATAACTCCACTGTAATGATGGACTATTCCGATATCTGGAGTCTGGGGGGGGGATATGTGGGAATGGGTAACATCAATGCTGATCCGTTGTTTACCGATGTGCTTGCCGGAGATTTCCAACTTCTGCGTAGCAGTCCCTGCATCGATGCCGGCGGGCCATCTGCAAATCCCGATCCGGACGGCAGCATAGCCGATCAGGGAGCTATCCCATATCTGCATAGGGCTTCAGCAACCGTAGCACCCAGATTTGTGGTGGTGGGAACTAATGTGAGCTTCCATAATACCTCGCTGGGGCACGACTATCCGGACACCCAGATAAGTTGGGACATCGGAAACGATGGAAGCGTTGAATCTGTAAGCCGCGATTTTGGTTTCACCTTCAATACTCCGGGGGTTTATAGCCTGGGACTGACGATGCAGAGTGGTTCCCTGGTGGATTATGTGGTTTATCCCGCTTTTATAGTGGTTAGTTCACAAGCCCTTTTGGCTCCACAAAACCCTGTCCTAACCGTTGATGGTGCTGACATCACTTTCCAGTGGGATCCGGTTAATTTCAGTGTCGAAGGCTTACCTGTGGAAGTTCAGTTCTACATTGTTTACAAGGCAGACAGGCCTGATGGTTTCTATGCCTTCTCCTCATTTATAGCTTCACCTCAAACCAGTTGGACAGATTATGGTGCTGCGTTAAACGAGCGAGCTTTCTACTTGGTTCTGGGTTTTGCCGGAAGTAGGGCAGACCTTTTGGAATACATTGCGGAGCATCCACAACTCAGTAGATAAACTATATGATCATTAATCTAATCAAGCGATGGCTGTGAATCTCTAATGATTACGGCCATCTTTTTTGTTCTGGAACTTCTCGTTTTCTTACCTGTAAGCTGCACACCAGCACTGACACCTTTTTTTTGCCCCCTATCCCCAAATCTCTCATCACCCTATCATACCGGAGTCATACCGGATGAGCATGCGGTATGACTCCGG